>CAVCUC010000031.1:0-24142 GCA_963605225.1 bacterium | reverse complement strand
TCCTAGTAGAGTTGTAGAAGCCAACGTAGCTTAGAACCCTCCGACTTTAGTCGTGAGGAGTAGTCAGAAAAGAGGGATTATGAAAAAGAAGAAAAGAAAGAGAAGACTATCTAGAGCAGGGAAAGTCGTAATTGGTAGTTTCATTACACTAGTTATTGTATTGTTAGGACTATGCATTGTTAAGATTGTTTCACCTAAAAAAGAGGAAGTAATCGATGTAACACCTACTCCTAGTGCTAGTGCAGAAAGTGAAGTAGTTGTAGAAGAGCCTAAATCGTTTACCTTTGTTGGGGTTGGGGATAACTTATACCATGGTGCGTTATATTATCGCCAAAGAATGGCAGGTAATGGTTATAACTTTGATACGTATTATGATGGTACTAGATCTTATAGTGAAAATGCAGATCTTGCATATATCAACATGGAAACGATATGTAATGGTGATGAACATTATGAATTAAGTAGTTATCCACTATTTAATGGACCTAAAGAAGTCATTGATGCGTTATATAATGCAGGATTTGATTGGTGGAGTGTTAGTTCTAACCACTCATTAGATACAGGTGCTAGTGGTTTATTAGAACAATTAGAAACGATACATAGTAAATATCCTGAGATTATTACTACTGGTTCTCATACATCTGAAGAAGATAAAAATACACCAATTGTAAAAGAAATAAATGGAATTAAAGTAGGATTTCTAGGATATACATATGGTTTAAATGGATTAGTAGTACCAGAAGATAAACCATGGCTTGTTGATTTAATTGATAAAGAACAAATCAAAAAAGATATGGAAGCCTTAAGTGCAGTAAGTGACATTCAAATGGTTGCGATGCATTGGGGAACAGAATATTCTACAGGAATCAATGATGAACAAAAAGAATTAACAGAATATCTAAATGAATTAGGTGTAGAAGTAATTATTGGTACACATCCTCATGTAATTGAACCAGCTGAGTTATATCATGGAGAATCACAAGATACACTTGTATATTATTCTCTAGGTAACTATACAAGTGCTCAAGATGAAGCACCACGTATGGTTGGTGGTATGGCAAGTTTTACCGTAAACTATGATCCTAATACAAAAGTAACATCATTTAGTGATATGAAGTTTACGCCTACGGTTACTTGGTTTGATGGAGGTTTCAATGATTGGAAGACATACACCATCATGGACTATAACAACGATTTATATGCTACACATCGTCATGTAGGAGACTTCGATTTATCTAAAGAATGGGTAATTAACTTTGTTCAATCTGTGTGGGATGATAGTTCAGAAGTGCAATTAGTTTTAGAATAAATAAAAGAGGTATTGCTTATGCAGGCAATACCTCTTAGTTTATATGGATGTTTTTAAATGATTAGATCATTTGTTTCTTTGCTTTACGCATTGAACTTGAGGACATAATGATTAGTCCAATTAATACACTAATGTAAGGGATTGTATTAATTAATTCTGAAGGTAAGTTACCTAATAATAAGATATTAACAATAGCTTGTGCTACAGCAAATACACCAGTCATTAAGAATACAACGCCAAGGTTATTACCGCCAACGGCAGCAGCAGCTATACCAATCCAACCACGAGAAGCAGTCATATTGTTAGAATACATGGATAAGTAACCCATAGATAAGTAAGCACCACCCATAGCAGCAAATGCACCAGATAGTAGAGAAGCGATTGTACGCATCATATCTACCTTAATACCTACTGATTCAGCAGCGTGAGCATCTAAACCACAAGCTTTCATTCTTAAACCAAATGGTGTCTTATATACCATGATATAAAGAAGAATCATTAGGATAACACAAATATATGTTAATGCTAAGTGACCACTTAATATTTCACCTAGAACAGGGATATCCTTGATGATAGGAAGATCTACACGAGGTAATACTTTACTATCTAAGTTACCAGATGTTCCTTTTGTGCCAGTCCAGATTAATAATAAGTAGATGGCAAAGTCAGCTGCGAATAAGTTTAAGGCAATACCAACCATGATAGGACTTGCTTTCATTTTTAATGAGAAGAAGGCAAGAACACCACCACAAATCATACCAACTAAGATAGCACCTAATAGTCCAATCCAAGCAGAACCTGTAATAGCACTGAAATATACACCGAATAAAGCACCAAATGTCATAATACCTTCAACAGCGATATTAGAGATACCAGCTAAGTTTCCGATATAAGAAGACATAGAAGCATATACTAGTGGAGTACCTACACGAATGATAATAAAGATAAAACTTGCACTAAGAACTTGTGACATTAATTCATTCATGGTTTTTTTCCTCCTTTAATAATTGCTTAGCACGCCATTTCTTTAAGAAGTATTGTGAAGAAATGAGTAATGTTAATACTACTTCAACAATAGAAATTAACTTAACGTCGATTACAGCAGAACTATTTGATAATAATTGAGCACTTGCACGTAAGTAACTAATACCAAATGCAGCGATTACTACACCAATAGGATCGTTTTTACCAAGAGTTGCCATTAAAGCACCTGTAAATCCTAAACCTGGAAGAGTAGACCAAGTGAATGCTTTATACATACCTAATAATTCAACCGTAGCACCTACACCACCAATAGCACCAGCGATGAAGTGAACAAGCATAAACATTCCAAATGCGCCCATACCTGAATATTTAGCAAAGTTAGGATTTAAACCAGTAATACGAATGGCATAACCAAGCTTTGTTTTATATAGCAAGATGTAAACAAATACAACTGTTAATAAGACAATAATTAAACCTGTATGAACTTGTGTCTTTGGTATTAAGTTTGATAATCGAGCAGATTCAACAAATGGACCAGATTGAGTTCCTGTAATACCAGACATTGCTAAGAAAGTTTTAACAATGTAGAAACCAATACCAAATAGAATACTATTTAACATTAAGGAAACAACCATTTCATCCGCGTTGAACTTTTGTTTTAAGATAGCAGGAATTAAACCAACAATACCACCAACTAAACCACCAACAAAGATACAAATCGCAGAATCAATAAATCCATTACCTGTTAATAAGTTTTCGTTAATCGCAAAGAATGTTGCGATAACACCACTAAAGTAGAAGATACCTTCAGTAGCTAAGTTGAACGCTCCTGAACGGAAATATAATAGTGTTGCTAAACCAGCAAAAGTTAATGGAATAAACTTAACTAATACATAACCAAAGTATGTAGATTTCTTAAATGGATAAGTTAGTAAGGAAACAAAGTCCGTTACAGGTTGGTTACTAACAATACATAAAACGATAAATGTAACAGCTAGCGTAATTAATATAGAAATTAATATACGTAGGGCTTCAAATGGTTTATCATCTGTTAATTTAAATTTTTTCTTACTCATTCACATGCCCTCCTTATTTCTTCTTCAGTTTGTCTCTTTGTACCTAACATATATAATCCAAGTTCATTTTCTGTAAGACCATGAATGTCTTTGAAGTAGGCAACGATTTGTCCTTCATACATAACAAGTAATGAATCACTAACAGACATTACTTCATTTAAATCGGCACTAATTAATAAGATAGCCGCACCATTGTTACGCATCTCAATTAATTCTTGGTGAATATAGTCAGCAGAACCAATATCGATACCACGTGTTGGTTGTTCAGCAATCATACATGTAGGATTAGCTTTCCATTCACGAGCAACAACGACTTTCTGTACATTACCACCAGATAAAGCAGCTAATGTATCTTTTTCGGAATTTGCTTTAACCGCAAACTTTTCGATTAATTCTTTCGCTGTCTTACGAATAACTTTTTCTTTTAAGAATACTTTTCCTGAATATTCACTACGATCAAAATATGTAGAAATAATATTGTCTTGGATAGATGCATTTCTTGCACAACCATCAATCATTCTATCTTCAGGAATATAAGATAATCCAGATTCACGTTTTTCATGAATTGTATTCTGTTGAATTTCTTTTCCATTTAGTTTAACAGTACCTTTTTGGAAAGGAATTAAACCGGTTAATGCTTTGATGAGTTCTTCTTGTCCATTTCCTTGTACACCAGCAATACCAAGTATTTCACCACTATGTACATTGAAACTTACATGATTAACTTTATCAACGCCATTTACCTTATAATCAATATCTTTTACTTCTAGAATAGGGTGTTTGTCAGCTACATCTTTTCTATAGCTATCATAAGAATCATCTAGTTTCTTACCAATGATTAATTCTGTTAACTTATCAATTGTAATATCATCGTTATTCTCAAAAGTACCTTTAGTTTCACCTTTACGAATAACAGTGATACGGTCAGAGATTTCTTTAACTTCATTTAACTTATGAGAAATAAAGATAATTGTATGACCTAATTCTTTGAATGTACGTAATTGTTCAAATAATTGTACTGTTTCTTGTGGAGTAAGTACTGCTGTAGGTTCATCTAGAATAATGATTTCAGCATCACGATATAAAGTTTTTAAAATTTCAACTTTTTGTTTCGCACTAACTGTTAAGTTACCAACTAAATCAGTAGGTTTGATTTCATTAAATTGGTATTTCTTAGCAAGTGCTTCAATTTCTTCATTGGCTTTTTTGTTGTCAATGAATCCAGCAGATGTTTTAGGTTCTTTACCTAATACAATGTTTTGCGCAACGGTAAATGATGGAATCAGCATAAAGTGTTGATGCACCATTCCGATACCATTTGAGATTGCTTCCATAGAAGAAGAGAAGTTTACTTCTTTTCCCTTGTAGATTATTTTTCCAGTTGTCTGCTTTTCAATTGCAAAAATAATCTTCATTAATGTTGATTTTCCAGCACCATTTTCACCAACAATAGAATGTATTTCACCTTTTTTCAAACTGATATTAATGTTACGGTTAGTTACAGTTCCATTTGTATAGATTTTGGTAATGTTTTCTAATCTTAAAATATCATCCATATATTACCCCTTAATTTATGAAAGATGCTCCACCAGAAATGATGGAGCATCTTGGTATACTAATCGTTAATAATTATAGACCAACTTTTTCAAGCCATCTGTCGTAGCATGTATTATCTTGTAATTGATCTTCTACTACAACTTCGCCACTCTTTAATTTTTCAATATATTCAGTAACTGTAGCTTGTTGTTCTTCTGTTAAGTTGTTCTTGTAGTTGTCGTTTTCAACGATACCAACAGCATCATCATTAACAGTTAAAGTACGTTGTGTACCCCATTCAGCTGTTCCTTCAAGAATTTGTGTAACTCCCCAAAGAACACCAGAATCACATCTCTTTAATGAAGAAGTTAAGATGTGAGCAGCAAGTTCAGGTTTACCTGAGTTAGAAGCATATTGGTCAGAGTCAACACCGATTGCCCAGAAATCTTCTTCAGCAGCAGCGTCGAATAAACCGTTACCAGCACCACCAGCAGCGTGGTAAATTACATCAGCACCTTGTTTGTGCATGTTAGAAGCGATTTCTTTACCTTTACCAGAGTCTGAGAAGTCACCAATAAAGCTTGAAACAACTTTGCAATCTGGGTTAACAGCATATACACCTTGCATATAACCAGCTAAGAATTCTTTAATACCATCAACTTCAGCACCACCGATGCATCCAACGATGTTTGTTTCTGTCTTAACACCAGCAACTAGACCAGCTAAGTAACCAGCTTCTTGACAAGCATATGTAACACTGATGATGTTGTCTTTAGAGTTTAGTTCAGCATCACTATAGTCGAAGTTAACGAACTTAACATCTGGATATTCTTCAGCAACTGTACACATGTATGGTTCATACATGAAGTTACCAGAAATGATAATGTCATAGCCTTCATCACAAGCTTGACGGTAAGCAGGTTCCCAACCAGCTGAGTCAGTACCCATTTCGATACCTGTTACTTCAACTTTGTCACCATACTTTTCTCTGATCAAATCCATACCAGCACCAGCTGTATCAAAGTAAGATTGGTCACCGAAGTTTGTAACAACTAAAGCGATTCTTGTTACGTCTTCTGTAGAAGCAGTAGTGTCAGTTGCGCTACCACTATCAGCTGAACTGCTGTTGTCGCTGCTACCGCAAGCAACAAGGCTTAGAGCCATAATGGAGCTTAATAGAATTGAAGCAAATTTTTTCATCCTTTTTCTTTCCTCCTGAAATATATATAAACTAATAAAATTAGTTCATACCAAAGTTATTTCTGAATCAAATTCATTAAGTAATGAACGTGTTCAGCGCTAAAGAAGTATGGATCAGTATGTGTTAATCCATCATATATAGATAGTGTTACATGACTATCGGGATATTTCGCTTTTGCTGTGTTGAAGAATTCAACAGATTGAAGATAAGGAACAAGGTTATCTTTTGTACCATGTTCTAGAATAATGTTTGGCATATGCTCATTAATCCAACATATTGGACTAGCAAGATTCATCATGCGTTCATCATTGAATCCTTTACCCATATAAATACCAAATACAGAATCTTCTGTAGAATGGGCTGTTTCATATATACCTAGCTTTACAGCTTGTTCATTCACTGTTCTAGGATTAGCGTTTCCATAAAATGAAATAATGTTTTTTACTCTTGTATCAAGGGCTAATAGTAAGGCACTATTTTCTACTAAACCAGCTTCAAGTACTAAATGTGCACCTGCTGATTCACCCCATAATGTAATATTATCTACATCAATTTTATATTCTTCACTATGACTTCTTAAGAAAGAAATACACTTTTTGATGTCGATTACTGATTGTGGGAATGGCGCATCTAATGCAAGAGTATAATCAGGTACTGCAACAATAAAACCCTCGTTAACCGGTTGAATCATTGGCTCGACAAATTTATCGGTTTTAAAACCGGATACCCAGCCGCCACCAAAAACAGATATAACAAGGGGATATTTTTCTTTCTTTTCTTCAGGATAGTATAAATCCAGTTTTAGCCCATCAGAGTAGTCTATGTCCGCAACCCTATTAGGATAACGATCAATATTCATATGTCCAAGGTCGAAATTTAGGAAATTTTCGAGATAAGGTGTCATAACGATATCTGTACGTTTCATAAAGTCCTCCAATAGCTGACTGTCTTTTTCATTTATGTAGGAATTATATACTTAAGAATTGGTTTTGCAAACAAAAATTTAACAATAAATATTATTAAAGTTTTCACATATTTTACTTAGTATAATTCGATACTTTTTGGTATATAATGTAGTGTTACAAGGATACAAAAAACAATGAGAATAATAAAAAAACACTAGCTTTCGCTAGTGCTCAGTTTTAGATATTTCCAGTAAGCCAAGCAAAGATAAAGAATAGGGCAAAACCAAACAAATATACTAGTCCAATAATAGACATGACTTTTAGCCATTTCTTTACTTGATGAGTTTTATTATTCACTAATGTGTAATTTAATAAAGCAAAGAATGGTGTTGTGATAAATGAAGCAATCATTGCAAAACGTAACATTGTCGCAACATTACCAGAGAATAAATAAACGATAATTAAGGAAATGATGGATGTTAATGAAATCCAAATTGCTAGAGACTTTTTAGAATTTTCTTTTTTGTCTAATAGTAAACGTAGTGTTTCATCATTTGCTCGAGAATATCCATCCACAACAGTAATAACTGTTCCAAAGATGCATAAGAAGGCAATAAATGTAATAAGTAGTCTAGACCAATCTCCTAATACAGATGCATACATATTTACAAATTGAGCAATATATGCGGCTGAAGCACTTAATACTTCTTCTCCTGATCCATATTGGATTAAAGCACCTAAGGCAACAAAGACAATTGCTAGAATTGCAGTACTAATATAACCAACATTGAAATCAAACATCGCATCATCTAGTGACATGTTGTCTACTTGTTTTCTTTTTTCAACTTGCCACATGGAATTGATTGCGGATATTTCAATAGGACAAGGCATCCAACCCATTAATGAAACAATAAATGGTAATGCGGACATTTGCCAAGGTGATGGTGCAACAAAATCTGGTGCATATTCACGATGTTTAAATAATGCAATTACAACAGCTACTACTGTCGCAATTGTTAAAGAAGTCATTACCCATTTAGCTAGTGTATCTAAAAACTTATATCCACCAATGAGTAACATTGCCCAAATGATGACAATAATGATTGTTGTAAGTTGTGAAATCGTTAAACCAAAACCATTTGGTGAAACATTGTATAAGATTGCAGCACATAAAATGCCTACACCAGCTGTATTCACGATAGCTGAAAATACATTTAGTATAAAGAATACAGTTAACCAACCTTTACCTTTTTCAGCATATCCTTCGATTAAACTTTTGTTGTTTTCCATGGTATATTGTGAACCAAAACGGAAAAATGGATATTTAAATATATTGATTAAAATAATCATTAATACTAATTGCCATCCATAAATTGCACCAGCTTGTGCAGATGAAACGATGTGAGATCCCCCAACAGCAGCAGATGCCATTAAAATACCAGGACCTAACGCTCTGAATTTAGATTTCCATGTGGATTTCTGTGTTGTATTTGTCATATAAATCTCCCCTTAATCAAAATGAATTGATTATCTCAATAGAATACAGGTTCATTTTTTCTTGTCAATGAAAAAAAGATGAAATTTCTGTTGACTTAAAGCTAACTTTAAGTAGTAGGTTCTAATTAGGAGGACGTAACATGAAAAAATTATTAATTGCATATTTTTCTTGGACTAATGGAAATACAGAAAAAATAGCGAAGATGCTACAAAAAGAAGTTGGTGGTGACTTAGTAAAGATTGAAACAGTTCAACCATATGATGCTAGTTATGATGAAGTCGTAGAACAGGCAAAGAAAGATACGGAAAAAGGTGTAGAACCTGAAATTAAAAAGTTAGATATAAATATAGATGATTATGATGCAATCGCAATAGGAACACCAACATGGTGGTATACAATGGCCCCTGCTGTTCTTACTTTTATGCATCAAAATCATTTTGAAGGAAAAACGGTTATTCCTTTTATGACGAATGCTGGTTGGCCAGGACATGTTATTAAGGATATGAAGAAAGCTAGTAGTGGCGCAACAATTGTAAATGAAAAAGAAATCCTATTTGATTCTGATGGTGGTGACCACATGCAAACATCTATTACAGAATTAGAAGAATGGATTGCAAGTGTAAAGAAAAGTCTTGAATAAGTTTTGACTGAAGATGATTGTCTTCAGTTTTTTTCTTTTTCTCAAAACGAATTAACAAGTATACTGTTTACAGGAGAAAGATATGACGTTTAACGATTATTACAAAAGGATATATGCATCTTGGCTAGGTAAATTAATAGGTATACGCTTAGGTGCTCCAATAGAAAATTGGTTAGGGATAGATGTAAGAAGAATGTATCATCCAATTAAGAACTATACCGTAGATTATGGACAATTTGCGGCAGATGATGATGCCAATGGTCCACTATTTTTTGTGTCAGTAATGGAAAAGTACAATCTTGATACGATTAGTATGAAAGCAATGGGAGAACATTTATTGAATGTAGTTGGTGACCATACAGGATTTTTCTGGTGGGGTGGTAATGGTATTGCGACAGAAGAAACTGCTTGGAGTAATTTGATGAAGGGGATGAGTGCACCAGACTCTGGTTCAAAAGAAACAAATGGTAAAACGATTGCTAATCAAATTGGTGGTCAAATCTTTAGTGATTGTTGGGGCTATATAACCCTTGGCGATGTTTCAGAAGCTGTAAGACTAGCGAAGATGATGTCACATGTTACTCATGATGAGGAAGGCGTAGAAGGAGCTATTTTTGTTAGTGCATGTATTGCCTTAGCTTGGAATAAGCATGATATTAAAGAAATTATAGATGAAGCAAAGAAATACTTAACGCCTAGTTCAAAGTACTATGCATTAGTCAATGAAATAGAAGGAATACACGAAAAGTATCCTGACGATTCTGATTATTGCTTAAACTATATTGAAAAAAATCATAGCTATGATTGTTATGATGGTGTATGTCACATCTTACCAAATGCAGCAATTATGCTATATGGCATGTTGTATGGACATAATGATTTTAATGAAACAATGCGTTTGATTGCTGAAGCAGGAAGAGATACAGACTGTAATTTAGGTAATGTTGGCTCAATCATGGGTATGATGTTAGGGCTAGAAGGAATTGATGAAAAGTGGATTACACCATTTAATGATATTCTTCTTTCTAGCAGTAGTATTGGTTCTAAGAATATTACAACAATATCTGCTAGTGCTAAATATTTTACAGAGTTAGGTTGTAAGTTATATGGCATTTCTTATGAAGAACATGATAAAAATGTAATTGCTTATGATTTTTCCTTACCATACGCAACTAATGGTTTTACAGCAATAAGTAACCGATACTCTGCTGTTAGTGTTAGAGCAAGTCATGGATTACAAATTAATTTAGATCACGTGTTAAAGAGTGAAACAGTAAAGATTTACAAGAAGACTTATTTTACAAGTGATGAAGTATATGATTGTCGCTATCAACCACAATACACACCTGTGTTAGAAGAAGGAGATATCATTCATTTAAAACTAAGAACAGATGATGATATTGAACTTGTGGCACGACTAATTTATATCAATGATGAAGGAGAAAGATTTGCTCAAGATATTGAGATGGGTAAAGATGAGACAATCCAAATTCAAAAAATGAGAAAGTCTCCTATCATTACTTCTATAGTAATAGAACTAGAGTCAATGAATGATTTACAAAGAAATGTAATTTATCTCGATTATTTTAACATTGATAAGCATCCACACTTTGAATACAAAGCTAGAGATTTAAAAGTAGAAGATTGGGGCTTAAATTTTGATGGTAACCATGAAAAAGGAATCAGAGGATTAGATATTTATCGAGGTAAAGCATATTTAACTAGTGATGAACTAATCTTAAAAGACCATTCTGCTTTCAATGTTTCAAGTGTTTATGCAAAGTTTAAAAAGATAGAATTAGAGCTAGAAGTAGATGACAAATCAAACTTTACTTTGGCATTTGATTGGAATGGAACATTTGACTATAGAGGATTTATCTTTGATTTAGGTAAACAAGAACTAAAGTTCATTTGTCGTAAATCACATAGTGACGCTTATATAAGACACGAAGGAGAGATTACTTTTAGTGGAAAAATAAAAATAATCATCGATTTTGCGGAAAACAAGTTTGATGTTGAATATAACAATATGGTAGAAAGCTACTTGCTAAGTGATGATGTGATTAGTGAATATGGGGCAATAGCACTTATTAATGAAGGAGAATCAGATTTAGTGATTACGAGTATTAAAGGAGAGGCAGAATGAAAAATATATTAATTGATTGTGATCCAGGACATGATGATGTAATGGCTATATTATCAATGCTAGCAAGTGATGAAGTAGATGTGTTAGGTATTACAACAGTGTGTGGAAATAACTATTGTGAAGTCATTACACAGAACTTATTAAACGTTCTATCTTATATCGGTAGAGATGATATTCCTGTTGCGATGGGACAAACTAAACCATTGATTTATGACCCAGAACCACAAGATGCGCATGGGTACAATGGCTTAGAAGGATTTGAATTTCCTGAACAAAACATGGAACTAGTTAGTACAAACGCTGTTACTTTTATGAAAGAAAAAATCATGAATAGTACAGATAAGGTAACGATACTTGCCTTAGCGCCACTAACAAATATTGCTTTATTACTAAGAACATTCCCTGAAGTAAAAGAACATATTGAAGAGATTGTATTGATGGGTGGTTCTATCTATAGAGGAAATATTTTAGCTCGTAGTGAATTTAATATTTACGCAGATCCTCACGCAGCAGAAATGGTGATGCAAAGTGGTGTGAAAACAACGATTCTACCGCTAGAAGGATGTGACTATTGCACAATTACGGAAGAAGAAATTAATTATTGGAAAAATAAAAATGACCGCGTATCTAGCATGGTTGCAGGATTAATGGATTTCTTTGCGATATATGGTAGAGAACATGGAATGAGTGAATATACGGTATTTGATTTAGGTGTAGCGATGTATGTGTTACATCCAGAATTATTTGAAGGATATAGTTGCTCATGCCACGTTGTATTAGATGGTAAATACACAAGAGGAATGACGGTAATAGACCCACAAAAAGATAGTCATATTCAAGTACTAACAAAATGTAATACAAAAGAATTTAGAAAATACATAGTAGAAGATATCGATAACTTAGATTTAAGATATGATATGTATTGTAAAAGATACGACGTTTAATGCTTATTGTTTCACAAAGATTTTCGTTTCGTGCTATATTTACATATGGAAAAAGGAGATAAAAAATGAGTAAACCAGTAGTATTAGTAGTAATGGATGGTGTCGGTTGGACTGACAAAGATAATGGTAATGCAGTTATGCATGCCTACAAACCTCAAATTGATGAGTTAATGACAAAGTGGCCACATACAACAATCAAGGCAAGTGGTGTAGCTGTAGGTTTACCTAGTGATGATGATATGGGTAACTCTGAAGTTGGACATAACGCTTTAGGTTGTGGACAAATTTATTCACAAGGTGCAAAGCTTGTTAATGAATCTATCGAAAGTGGTGACATTTATAAAGCTAGTGCTTGGGTAGGAGCAGTTGATTATTTAAAGAACAACAATGGTAAACTTCATTTTGTTGGCTTACTATCTGATGGTAATGTACATTCAAATATTTCTCACTTAATCGCTATGATTAAAGAAGCGAAAAAAGAAGGCGTAAAAGAAGTAAGAGTACATGCATTATTAGATGGTCGTGATGTTCCTGAAACAAGCGCATTACAATATGTTGAAGAATTAGAAAATGTATTTGCAGAATTAAATGATGATACATTCCATGGTTGCATCGCTTCAGGTGGTGGACGTATGGTTATCACTATGGACCGTTATGAAGCAGATTGGGCTATGGTTGAAAGAGGCTGGCACATTCATGTAATGGGTGATGGTAGAAAATTTGCATCATGCAAAGAAGCTATTGAAACATACAGAGCAGAAGGTGGCTATACAGACCAATATTTACCAGGATTTGTTATTGCTAATGGTGATGAACCAGTAGGAACAATTGATGATGGTGATTCTGTAATCCTATATAACTTCAGAGGTGATAGAGCAGTTGAATTCTCTAAATGCTTCGATTATATGGATACATTTGATAAGTTTGATATGGTTAAGAAACCAAAGGTATATTATGCAGGTATGCTTCAATATGATGGAGACTTACATTTACCAAAGAATTTCTTAGTTGAACCACCACACATTGAACATACAATGTCAGAATTCTTAGTTCAAAAAGGTGTTCATTCTTATGCAGTTAGTGAAACACAAAAATTTGGTCATATGACATATTTCTGGAATGGTAACCGTTCTGAAAAATTCTCTGATGAATTAGAAGTTTGGGAAGAAGTACCATCTGATGTTATTCCATTTGATCAAAAGCCTTGGATGAAAGCTACAGAAGTTACAGAAAAGATGGTAGATGCTATCGCTTCTGGAAAATATCAATTCATTAGATGTAACTATCCTAATGGTGATATGGTTGGCCATACTGGAAACTATGAAGCTACAGTAATCGGTGTAGAATCAGTTGACTTAAATTTAAGAAGAATCATGGATGCATGTATGAAGTATGATTATACATTACTTGTTATGGCAGACCATGGTAACTCAGATGAAATGGTTGATAAGAAGGGCAATCCTAAGACAAGCCACTCTTTAGCTAAGGTTCCATTTGCAGTATACAATGGACCTGAAGGAACAGAATGCAAAGAAGGCGACTTCGGCTTAGCAAACGTAGCTGCTACAGTTGTTAAGATTTTAGGTTATGAAGCACCTGAAGAATGGTTAGAATCAATCATTAAATAAGAAAATAAAGAATCAAAGAGGCATATATCATCAAAGTGGTATATGTCTTTTTTTTATGATGAAAGACAGGTTATGTCCTTGAAATAACACAACAAATAAATTATTATTAGTTCGGATAATACGAAGTAATGAAACGGAGGTTCTAATATGATTCTATTAAATTTGGAGTTAAAAGGAATTTATGGATTTAATGATTTTCATATCAATTTTAGCTATCCTAAAAAGATCGTTCATTCAATCATTGAAGATGAATGTCTTAAAGGTAGAGAACGTTTTCGTTATAAAAAGGCTGTAATTCTTATGGGAGCAAATGCAACAGGAAAGACTAGCTTAGGAAGAGCATTACTTCATATATTTGAATATATATCTGATGGTAATCCTTCACCTTTGTATGAAATGGTTACAGATGATAAAGGATATTTCAGTATTGATTTTGTGAATGGTGATTATCGTTTGCAGAGATTGTCAGTTTATATTGATGCATATAATCAAGAAGTTGAAGTCCAATATAAAATGACAGATATTGATACGATGGATTCATATGAAAAATGTGTAAAGAAGTTAAAAAATCAAACAATTGATGTTATTCAATCAGGTTTATCATTTAAAAAATTAGTAGGCCCTATTCAATATCGTTTTGCCTATCCTGAAATAGAGAAATCATTGAAACTAACAAGTATGAATAAAAAGATTTTGTTGAAAACATTACGTGCTGTTATTGGAACATTAGATCCAACATTACAGGATGTTAGATTATCAAAAGATTTGAAAGATACATTTATTATTCGACGTTCTGGAACAGAAATTATCATTCAGGAAGGTAAACTATTAAATAGAGAAGTATTGTCTAGTGGTACAGCAGAAGGAATAGATGTTGCGATGTTTTTAGCCGCAATGCTAACAAAAGAAAGTAGTTTCTATTATTGTGATGAACATTTCTCTTATATTCAAAGCGATATAGAAAAACGAATTTTTGGTATCATGCTGGATCATATTGGAGATAACGAACAATTGATTTTCACAACGCATAATACAGATATGTTGGATTTAAATCTTCCAAAACATAGCTACATGTTCTTACGTAAACATCTAGAAGAAGGAACATATCAAGTTTCTGCTATTTCTGCATCAGATATATTGAAACGAAATACAGATTCTTTACGTTGTGCTGTTGAGAATGATGTGTTTGGTTCTCTTCCACAAGAATCTCTTTTAGATGAATTAGAAATGGAGTGGCAAGATGAATGATAAGTGTATCTATTATGTTGAAGGCCCTTGTGAACAACAATTGATTGCAGCGTTGAAAGAAACACCCAGAAAACTAATTCCTGGAAAGATAAAAGTATTCAATGTAGTACAGAATTTGATTCCTAAATCACAAATGTTGTCTATTCAAAAAGGAACGATTGTTGTTTTGGTATTTGATACAGATGTGCCACAGACTGCAATTCTTAAAAAGAATTTAGAGCTTCTCAATCGATATTGTGGAAAACTAAAAATCATTTTTCTTCCACAAGTTTTAAATTTAGAGGACGAATTAGTTCGATGTACAGATGTACAAACTGTAATGGAATTAACTAAAAGTGGTAGTGTTAAGAATTTTAAAACAGACTTTTGTAAGATGAAAACAAAAGATTGCCGTTCTATGCTTGATCGTCATAAATTAGATTGCTCACGTCTATGGATGACAAAAACACCAGAAACATTTAGTTTTATAGACAATAATAGTTCTCAAATAAAGATAATATAGTTTTGATACTTCGTTAGAAAACTGGCGGAGTATTTTATTTTCTTTAAGCAACAGATATGACAATTGTTGAAAGTTATCATATACTAACTGCGTTGATGGAGAATGGAATGGATAAGATAGAAAAGAAAAGACAGAAGGAACAACAAGTTGTTGAAGAAATGATTCGTTTATATTGTAAAAAGAATCATGAAGAATATAAGAAAATTAAGCATATGTGTCCAAAATGCCAAGAACTAGCAGATTATGCAAAGTTTAGGAGTGAAAAATGTCCATTTATGGAACATAAAACATTTTGTGCAAATTGTAAGGTACATTGTTATAAACCAGAAATGCGAGAAGAGATACGTAAAGTAATGCGTTTTTCTGGACCAAGAATGATTTTTTATCATCCGATATTAGCGGTTTGGCATTTAGTTTGTAGTAAGAAAGAAAGGAATCATAAAAATGGTTAAAACACGACTCATTAAATTATTAAGTCATGCGAAAAAATATATCGTTTATACAATCTTGTGGGATTATATTGCACTACTATCGCAAGTGGTGATGGTATTTACAATAGCTAATGTATTAGAGGCTTGTATTACGAGCTCATTGACATCTACTTTATTACAAAAAGCGATATTTCGTTTTGTAATCGTCATCATTATTCGTTTTATTTGTGGAAAGATGAGTGTTCGATCTTCTTATCAAGCTAGTGTTGATGTAAAAAGAATATTAAGAGAAAAAATATATGAAAAGATGTTAAGACTAGGAGCTTCCTATAGTGAACTCGTACCTTCTTCAGAAATTGTACAAGTTTCTACTGAAGGTGTTGAACAATTAGAAACATATTTTGGTAAGTATTTACCACAACTATTCTATAGTCTACTAGCACCGATTACATTATTTATCATTTTATCTAGAGTAAGTTTTAAAGCTAGTGTTGTATTACTCATATGTGTTCCATTAATTCCTATTTCTATTGTTGTTGTACAGAAAATAGCGAAAAAACTATTGAACAAATATTGGAGTATTTATACAGGGCTAGGTGATTCTTTTTTAGAAAATCTACAAGGATTAACTACCTTGAAAATATATCAAGCAGATGAACGTAAAACAAAAGAAATGGATGAAGAATCACAAAGATTTAGAACCATTACAATGAAAGTTCTAACAATGCAATTAAATTCTACTAGTGTTATGGATATTGTGGCATATGGTGGAGCTGCTGTTGGTATGGTTATAGCTTGTTTAGAATTCTTAAAAGGTAATATTTCTTTTGGAGATACTGTATGCATTGTATTACTTGCTAGTGAATTCTTCTTACCACTACGACTACTAGGATCTTATTTCCATATTGCGATGAATGGTATGGCTGCGAGTGATAAGATATTTAAGATTTTAGATTTAGAAGAACCAAAGATGGCTGAAAAAGAAATGCCTAGTGAATCATTTGATATTGTATTTAACGATGTTCATTTTTCTTATGAAGAAGACCGTGAAATTCTAAAAGGTGTTAGCTTAACATTACCAATGCATAGCTTTGTTTCTTTAGTTGGCGAATCTGGTTCGGGTAAAAGTACAATTGCAGGAATCTTATCTTCTAAAAATAAGGAATATACAGGAAATATTACGATTGGTGGTATAGAACTAAATGAAATTAATGAAACAAGTTTATTAAATCAAATCGTACGTGTTAGTCATAATAGTTATTTATTTAAAGGTACAGTTGAAGATAATTTAAGAATGGCTAAACCTAATGCAACAAAAGAAGAAATGAATGCGGTATTAGAGAAAGTAAATTTACTAGGATTCTTAAATACACAAAAAGGATTAGAAACAGAACTATTAGAGAAAGCTAGTAATTTATCTGGTGGTCAATGTCAAAGACTTGCGATTGCTAGAGCACTATTAAAAGATCCTAAGGTATATATCTTTGATGAAGCTACATCGAATATTGATGCAGAGAGTGAAGAACTCATCATGAATGTTATTCATGAATTAGCTAAAACAAAGACAATCTTATTAATTTCACATCGTTTAGCAAATGTCGTTGATTCTGATTGTATCTACTTCTTAAAGGATGGAGAGATTAAAGAATCAGGTAAGCATGATGAACTTATGGCAATAAATGGGGAATACCATCATTTATATACAAGTCAAATGAAGTTAGAAAACTATGGGAAGGAGGGTAAATAATCATGAAACAAAAAAGAAGAAATGCACTTAGTATTATGCTAAGTTTAATTACTCTTGTTAAACCTTTACTTCTCATTATGTTACTAGCAATTGTGTTAGGTACATTAGGTTACTTATGTGCTATATTCCTAACAATACTTGCTAGTCAAATTATCCTTCAAGGCTTAGCTTCACAAGGTTATATCACTTTACAAAATACATGGTTATCACAAACTCCTACACAAAAAATCATGATGATTATGATTGTGATTGCTGTATTAAGAGGAGTATTACATTACATAGAACAATATTGTAATCACTTTATTGCATTTAAGTTACTAGCAATCATTCGTCATAAAGTGTTTGTTGCCCTAAGAAAGCTATGTCCAGCAAAATTAGAAGGACAAGATTCAGGAAATTTAATTTCCATTATTACAACAGATATAGAACTATTAGAAGTGTTCTATGCACATACGATTTCTCCTATAGCAATTTGTATTCTAACAACAATTATCATGGTTAGTTTTATTGGCTCATATCACTATAAGTTAGGAGTAATCGCATTAGTAGGTTATATCATTGTGGGGGTAGTGATTCCTGTAATGAACAGTAAACTAGGACAAGATTCAGGGATGGCATTTAGAAATGAGTTTGGAGAATTAAATAGCTTTGTCTTAGATTCTCTTAGAGGACTAGAAGAGACAATTCAATATCATGTTGGGGATAAAAGAAAAGAAGATCTCAGCAATCGCTCAAAGAAATTGGCAGATAAACAAAAATATCTAAGCGATAAAGAAGGACTACAAAGATCATGTACAAATACAATCATCTTAGTCTTTTCGATTTTTATGTTACTAGTTTCATTATCGTTATTTAATCAAGGTGAAGTAGGATTTGAAGCAGTATTAACATGCACTGTAGCGATGATGGGTTCATTTGGACCGGCAGTAGCTTTATCAAATTTATCGAATAACTTAAATCAAACATTAGCTAGTGGTGAAAGAGTATTATCTCTATTAGAAGAAAAACCTATTATCGAAGAAGTGGTAGGAGAATATGAAGCTAGTGAGAATTTCTCTGGTGCAACAGCAAATAATGTTACATTTGCGTATGATGATGAAGTGATATTAGATGATTATTCTATTCACATTGAACCAGGTAAAATCACAGGAATTCATGGAGCAAGTGGATCAGGTAAATCAACATTATTAAAGCTACTAATGCGCTTTTGGGATGTAAATCATGGTGAAATACTTGTGGATAACAAAAACGTAAAAGAGATACCAACAAAAGCGTTAAGAAACTTAGAAAGTTATGTTACCCAAGAAACACATTTGTTCCATGACTCTATCGCAAATAATATTTCTATTGCAAAAGAAAATGCCACAAGAGAAGAAATTATTGAAGCAGCGAAGAAAGCTTCGATACATGACTTTATCATGTCTTTGCCGAATGGTTATGATACAGAAGTAGGAGAACTAGGAGATACTTTATCTGGTGGTGAAAAACAAAGAATAGGTATTGCTAGAGCATTCTTGCATGATAGTGAACTTGTTTTACTAGATGAACCTACAAGTAATCTTGATTCTTTAAATGAAGGTATTATTTTAAAATCCCTCAAAGAAGCATCAAACAAAAAGACAGTTGTACTTGTGTCACATCGTGAATCAACAATGAATGTGGCAGATGTTGTATATGAAATGGATAATGGTAGATTATCATAAGGAGATAAAATGAAAGAAGTTAGTTTAAGTGAATTGAAGCTAGATCCAATCCATATGATAGGAAAAGATTGGATGTTAATTAACACCAAAGTAAATGATGAAGTGAATACGATGACTGCTAGTTGGGGTGGTATGGGACACTTATGGAATAAGGATGTTGTGTTCCTATTTGTTCGTCCTCAACGTTATACAAAGAAGTTAATTGATGATGAAAATGTGAAAGTATCTGTTAGTTTCTTTGATGGTGGTTGTAAAAAAGAAATGGCTTATTTAGGTAGTCATTCTACATATGATGTAGAAGATAAAATTAGTAAGAGTGGCTTACATCTAACAGATGAAGATGGTGTAGTATCATTTTCTGAAGCTACACTTACTTTAGAAGTAGAAAAGTTATACCAACAAACAATTGAGGAATCATGCTTTATTAGTAAGAAAGTAGATGAAGATAGTTATCCAAAACATGATTATCATGATGTCTACGTATGTGAAATCAAACGAGCATTTGTAAAAGAGTAAAATATTAAAAAGAAAGACGGAGTAACATCCGTCTTTCAAACTATTTGTTCGTATGAATAATGATATCGACTAAAGAAGCGTTATCTTGAGTCTTAACAAACATGTTAATGAGATTATCTGTGGCTTCATCACGTACAGAGTTAGCTAGATTCTTTCGGATAATATTGACCGCTTGTTGTTCCTTGTTCGTTAAGATTAAGTCTTCTCTTCGAGTACCTGATTTAACAATATCTATTGCAGGGAAGATTCTCTTTTCTTGTAGTTTACGAGAAAGAATAAGTTCCATATTTCCTGTACCTTTAAATTCTTCATAGATGACATCATCCATCTTAGAACCAGTCTCAATTAAAGCAGTAGCTAGAATTGTAAGAGAACCTTGTTCACGAGTATTTCTTGCGGCCCCAAAGAATCGTTTAGGCATATATAAAGCATTAGGGTCTAAACCACCGGATAAAGTCTTGCCACTACTAGGTTCTGTTAAGTTATATGCTCTAGATAATCTAGTAATTGAATCTAATAAGATAAATACATCTTCACCTACTTCGACTAATCTTTTAGCATGTTCTATTGTCATTTCAGAAACATATTTATGATGAGAAGGTTGTTCATCAAAAGTTGAGTAGATGATTTCAACATTTTTACCTTGAATTGCTTCTTTAATGTCTGTTACTTCTTCTGGACGTTCATCAATTAATAAAATGATGAGATGGGCATCTTTGACAGAATGTAAGATAGACATGGCAATATCTTTAATAATCGTTGTTTTACCTGCTTTTGGTGGAGAAACAATTAGACCACGTTGACCTTTACCAATAGGGGTAATTAAATCCATGATACGCATAGTTAGAGATTGTTTGTCTCTTTCTAAACGTACACGCTCCGTAGGATAAGTAGGTGTTAAGTCTTCGAAATTTACACGACTACGAATGATACTCGTATTTTTAAAGTTAATTTTATCGATATAGATTAATGTTTCGTATTTTTCTTTTTCGTTAGGTTTACGTTTCTTTCCTTCAATATAATCGCCTTGTTTTAATCTAAACTTTTTAATAAATGTAGGAGAAACATAAATATTATCTTCACTTGTTTCAAAGTTGTCAGTTCTTAAAAATCCAAAGCCATCCTCTAAGATAGATAAAATACCTTTTGCTTCAAAAGATTCCACTTCTTTCTTTTTTGATGTTTCTTGTTCTTCTAATTTTTTCGCTTCTGCTTCTAATAGTTTTGCGATAATTTCATCTTTTTTTAGACCGGTAATATCTAATTCTTGTTCTTTAGCTAAATTTTTTAATTCTGTTACTTTTAATTTTAATAATTCTTCTTTTTCCATATATTTACTTTCTTATTTGTATATATTCAACAGTTGCGTAACCATTTTTCTTTAATAGATTCATATAAATCTCATTGTTAGGAGTTACATGCATGATGAGAGACTTATGATTTTCACTAGCAATTTCTTCAGCATGTTTTAGTAAAGCTGTACCATTACCTTTATGACGTTCTTCTTTACGAATATAAATATGTTCTAATAGATAGGATTCTTCTTTTAGTGATAGAACATAATAGCCAATAGCTTTACCATTTAGTGTTAAAGCATAAATTTCATGATTACTATTCATATATAAATTAAATTGTTCTTGTACAAAATCAAGATCATTCACGTGATCAATCTCTTGGTAACAATCACTCACCATATAAAGAATACTTGCTAGATTATGTTTATTGATTTCAACGATAGATGTCTTAATTTTATTGGAATGAGGGACGATAATTTCTTCTTCAAATTCATCGTCATATTCCACTTCTGAAGCATCATATTCAATTCCATATTCATTGCACCAATTTATAGCGAGTTCTTCATAGGCGGTTTCTCTAAACAGATACCATTCTTCTAGTAAATCAAAACGTTCTACTGTAGCACGAAACATCCTAAAGGCACCACGTCCTTTAATTGCATTTGTAAGCCATTCATGTGCAGTTGGATTATCTACTTGACTCGTGAAGTCTTGCATAATGCCATAATCATTTCTATCGTATTGTGAAGGTAGAGGGATAAAATCAAAGTTTAGTTCATCTAATTCTTTACCTTGTAATTCTTCTTCGTCAGATTGAATTACACCATCCATTACACTGAAAATTGTTTCTGCATCAGGATAATAATACAATTCACAATCAGCTGTAGTTTGTTCTATAGCATCAATAACATCTTGCAGTAATACTTTCATTAGATAGTGTCCTTTCTAAATAAAAATGTATGCGTATATGACCAAATGAGTTGTACTAGCATTGCGACCCAAACAAGTGGTTCGGTAAAGCAAATACCCATAAATCCGGCAACAGGAATGAGTAATGATACGAGTATAAACTTACCAACTAACTCAATAATACTACTAAATAATGGGACAATCTTTTGCCCTAACCCTTGTAATGAACATCTTAGGTTTAATAGTGGAGCTAAAAATGGCATAAATATCGTAGATACTTTTAAATAAGTAGCACCATAATACAAAACAGATTCGTTTTGACTAGATGAAATAAGATGAATAAAGAATTTAGATAAAGGGAAACCAATGATAATACAAATGACACACCATACTAAACCAAGTATATTTGCGTATCTTACACCTTCTTTAATTCTTTTACTAAAATTAGCACCATAGTTTTGTGAAACATATGTTGTTAGAGCAGTCGCAAGAGTAGAAATAGGCATTGTGAAGAAATTTAAAACTTTTCTTGCGGCAGTATAACCGGCAATTACTTCTGTACCGCATTTGTTAATAGCAGTTTGTAGGATGACAGTACCCATAGAAACAATCGATAACATCATTCCCATACTTAAGCCTTGACCAATTAAATCGATGTATAACTCTTTTTCAATATGGAAACTAGAAGCACTAGGAATTAATTCTTTTTCTTTGAAATAAATATAAACTAAACAGAATATAGATGAAATTGCCTGGGAAATGACAGTCGCAACCGCTGCGCCAGAAGTGCCCATTTGTAAATTTACAATGCAATAAATATCTAAGAAAATGTTTAATACACTACTGATTAATAATGCGATAAGAGGGATAATGGCATTGCCTTTTGCACGTAACATACCACTAAGCATGTTGTATAAGACGGTAATTCCTACAGCAATACAAATGATAAAAATATAGCTATATGCATCATCAAATATAGAAGTAGGAGTATTTAAGAAAATCATTAATGGTTTTAAAGCAAACAAGGATAATACCATAATGATGATTGTAAGAATTGAACTAAGAAGAATAGTACCAGCAATAGACTTTTTTAATTGAACGATATTTTTAGAACCAACACATCTTGCAATAACAACAGAGAAACCACTTCCTACTCCTGTAGCAAATCCTACAAGTAGTTCGAATAGTGAAGCCGTTGAACCCATCGCCGCTAAAGCGTTGTCACCTAAATAGTGGCCGACAATCATGGTATCAACAGTGTTATAAAGTTGTTGGAAAAGGTTAGCGAAGAATATAGGAATCATAAAAAGTAATAATACTTTTTTGATGTCACCTACAGTTAAATCAATCTTTTTACTCATGTTCTTCTTTCAATATTTTTGATACTTGTTCAAATAATTCTTCTTTTGTCTCATATGCATAAATGTGGTAATAAGAATCGCCTGTCAACATAGCACTTAATTCACATTCTTTATGTCTATAGAATATATAAGTTGGTTTTTGATATTTTTCAGCATAAGCAAGTTCATACCCTACGCCTAGCGAAGGAGACGTGCACTCAGCAATCACTAAGTCACATTCTCTAAGCCAAGCAGTATCTTGTTCATAAATGGCTTGATCTTTAGAACGGCCTTGTTCAAATATCGATTTAGATAAATCACCAACATGTTCTGTTAATACAATATCTGTTTCTTTAATTTTTTCGATTACTTCGTGATATAAACTAGCATCATTTCTGCCACCACGAATTGATCCGGCAAAATATACTTTTTTCATAAATTTCCCTTTCTATAAGAACATTGCCTATTATAGCAAATCTCCCTCAAGTTCTTTATAAAAATGAATTTAGAAAATATTTTTAAGAAAAAGTGAGGATTTTCGATTTTTTTGCGAATAACAAAGGTAGGAGGATAATTTTATATGA
>CAVCUC010000030.1:0-25080 GCA_963605225.1 bacterium | reverse complement strand
GAGATGGACCGTTATGTGGATGACCGTAAAGATGAATGGAAAGCCGAAGGCATTGAAGAAGGAATGCAAAAAGGTAAAGCATTAGGTATAGAAGAAGGTATTGTTGAAGGAGCAAAGAAAGAACAAGCAAATTTAGTTTTGAATATGTTTGAAAATGGAATAACGATGGAACAAATTTCAAAGATTGCCAATATTTCAATTGAACGAGTAAAAAAAATTCTTTCTGCTCAAGAATAATTAAAAAGTAAATCAAACACATAAATCATGATAGTCGGGTAAGTACTTTAGTTGTATTTGCATGACTATCTTTTTTGATAGCTAAGCTTCTAGTGGGTAATAAAAAATCTGCAAAGTATTAAAATCTTAGGATTCAATAACTTATGCAGATTAATTTACATTATCTATTCTTCAGTTTTTTCTTTTTCTTCGTATTGAGCTAATTGATCATTTAGTAGTTCAACAACTTTGCGATTACTACGAACTAAGGCAATAACATCTGTTAAATCTTCCATTGTTGTGCCATTTTCTTTTTCTTCAAAATAAGCTTTACCAATACGTTCATATGCTTTACTTAACTGACGTTCGTGTTGGCCGATTTGAGAACGAATCTCTAGTTTTTTACGTTCTTTGGAAATTTGATCAGAAATAGTTTTTGTTGTTTTGTTTAATGTTTCTGTACCTTTTTCAATTAGTGAAGAGATAGTTTCAGTTAAATCTTTTTCGTTGTTATCCATTATTTTTATCCTTTCTAACTTTACTTATAAAATCAATAATGAAGTTTTTAATATCTTGTATGCTTTCATTTCCGTCATGTATTAAATCTGATATGCCACTAACTATTGTATTAGCGTAATATTCGGAATTATCAATATTTAATACACCTTTTTCAATGCCTTCGTCTAATAATTTCTTTAATACTTCTGAAGCCGATTGTTTCGCTTCGTCAATTGTGCGTGATGATAAAATTGTTAAATCAATATTGGCTGTTTCACCATGTAAATTGGACCATATTGTCTTAAAAGAAGTGACAATATTATCAATGCATTCATTTAATTCTTCATCATAATTCGTCGTATTACTATGTGTTAGAATACTTTTTTTGAAAGAATCAGTATATTTTTTAGAGATTGCTTCAATCACATCATCTTTAGATTTGAAATAATAATAGAATAGACCTTTAGCAACATCTAATTCTTTTACAATCGCATTGACGGTTGTCTCAACGACACCATTTTTCTTAAACAATTTTTCGGCAACGTCGATAAACTCCTCACGTCTTTGTTCGCTGTCATTTGTCTCCATGATTTTGCCTCCTTTACTTAACTATAGCATCGACTGACCGATAGTCAAGTGCTATAATCTTATACATGAAACTAAATTGTCCAAAATGTAATCAACCGTTAATTAAAGTAGAAAAAACATGTAAATGTCCAAATGGCCACTCTTATGACTTTGCTAAAGAAGGATATATCAATTTATTGCAAAGTGAAAGTGGAGGGCATGGAGATGATGCACAAATGGTAAAGGCACGTACTTCATTCTTGAATACTGGTTCATATTCATTTTTAAGAGATGCATTATGTAGTCTTGTTGCAAGTGAAGAAAGTGATGTTTTATTAGATTTAGGATGTGGTGAAGGGTATTATACAAGTGCATTTGAATCGAAAGAAAAATATGGTTTTGATTTATCTAAAAGTGCATTAAAGTATGCTTCTAAACATGATAAATCGACGCAATATACTGTAAGTTCAATATTTCATATACCAATGGATGATGAAGCCGCTGATACGATTGTGACTTGTTTTGCTCCAATTGCATCTAATGAAATAGAAAGACTATTAAAAGAAAATGGTTGTTTTATTGTTGTTACACCAGACGAAAATCATCTGATTGAATTAAAAGAATTGCTATATCAAGAAGCGTATAAGAATGAAGTGAAAGAGTTAGAACTATCTTTAAAGAAAGAAAAAGAAATTCATCTTTCAAATCAATTTGTTGTAGATACAGAACATTTAGTGCATTTATTCCAAATGACACCATATGCTTATAAAACGGATATTCATGCTTTAAATAAATTAAATGAAATAAAAGAAATGACGATTACAGCTGCTTTTGTAATTCGTTTATACAGAAAGAGTTCATTGTAGTCTTGAACCTTTCTTTTTTTAGTGTTATAGTTTAGCAGTCGATAAGATAGAGTGCTAAGGAGGAACAAATATGGCAAAGAAACAGTTCAAAGCAGAATCTAAGAGACTATTAGGTCTTATGATTAATTCTATTTATACAAACAAGGAAATCTTCTTGAGAGAACTTATTTCAAATGCATCAGATGCACTAGATAAAAGATATTACTTATCTTTGACAGATGATAAAAAGAAAGTAGATAAAAAGGATTTACACATTCATATTGAAAGAGATATTCCTAACAAAACTCTTGTGATTGAAGATACTGGTATTGGTATGACTAGTGAAGAACTAGAAAAGAATCTAGGTACAATCGCAAAGAGTGGTTCAGCAGATTTTAAGAATAACTTAGAGAAGTCTGATGAAAATATCGATATTATTGGTCAATTTGGTGTCGGTTTCTATAGTGCATTTATGGTCGCAGACAAAATTACAGTTGAATCAAAATCAGTAAATAGTGATGTTGCTTATATCTGGGAAAGTACAGGCGAAGATGGATATACAATCTCAGAAACAGAAAAAGAAACAATAGGTACAAAGATTACTTTACATATTAAAGATGATACAGAAGATGAAAAGTATTCAGAATATCTTGAAGAAAGTACAATTCGAAGCCTAGTAAAGAAATATTCTGATTATGTACGTTATCCAATTCAAATGGAAGTAGAAAAGAGTATTCCAGATCCTACAGATGATACAAAGACAATTACTTCTACAGAAACAGAAACATTAAATTCGATGATTCCATTATGGAAGAAAAAACCATCTTCTGTAACAACAGAAGAATATAACGAATTCTATAAGGCTAAATTTAATGATTGGCAAGATCCACTAAAAGTAATTCATTATACAGTTGAAGGTAATATTTCTTATACAGCATTATTATTTATTCCAGCTACTATGCCTTATAACTTCTATAATACAGATTTTGAAGGTGGTTTACAGTTATATTCAAAAGGTGTATTTATCATGGATAAGGCTAAGGATCTTTTACCAGAAAGCTATCGTTTTGTTACAGGACTAGTAGATAGTGAAGATTTAAGCTTAAATATTTCACGTGAAATCTTACAACAAGATAAACAAGTAAAAGCACTAGCTAATTCAATTGAAAAGAAGATTCATGCAACATTATTAGATATGATGCAAAATGATCGTGAAAACTACGAAAAATTCTTCCATCAATTTGGTAAGAACATCAAATATGATATTTATAAATCATTTGGTATGAATGCTGAAAAACTTAAAGATTTATTGATGTATGAATCAAGCAAAGAAGATAAATATGTTTCTTTAAGTGAATATGTAGCTAGAATGCCTGAAAATCAAAAAGAAATCTATTATGCAAGTGGTACAACACTAAGCGAAATCAAGAAACTACCTGTATTAGATAAAGTAATTGATAAAGGGTATGAAGTATTGTATTTTACAGATCCTGTAGATGAATTCAGTATTTCTATGATGAGAAACTTTGATGGTCATGAGTTTAAAAATATTACAACTGGTGACTTAGATTTAGATACTGAAGAAGAAAAGAAAGAACGCGAAGAAAAGACAGCTGAAAGTAAAGATATGCTAGCAGCGATGAAAGAAGCGATTGGCGATGATGTCAAAGAAGTTCGTATTTCTTCTCGTTTAAAAGATGATCCTGTATGCTTAGTTGCAGACGCTGGTATGTCTCTAGAAATGGAAAAGATTCTTTCACAAGATCCTGCAAATAATGGTATGAAAGCTTCTAAAATTCTAGAAATCAATGCAAGTCACCCAATATTTGCGACACTTGAAAAACTATATAAAGAAAATCCTGAAACAGTGAAAGAATATGCAAGTGTGCTATATGATCAAGCATTACTCATTCAAGGATTGGATATTAAAGATCCTGTAGAATATGCGAAAAAGATAACAGCATTAATGATTGAAGCAGCGAAATAAAAAAAAGAAAAGTAGAGCACTAAAACTCTACTTTTTAATTTGGGCTAGGATGACACCGATAAATACTAAAATGCATCCTAGTAGTTCTCTTAATGTTAGTACTTCATGTAAGATGAGAAATCCACCAATTGCTGAGAAAACAGATTCTAAACTAAGAATTAATGTTGCGATAGTAGGATCGGCACCTTTTTGACCGATAATTTGTAATGTATAACCTACGCCATTCGATAATATACCAGCATATAGGATTGGAATAATCGCTTCTTTTATATGAATTAAACTTGGTTCTTCAAAGATAAGAGAAGGGACTAAAGATAACACTCCTACAACAAAGAACTGTGTAGCGGACATAAGTACGCCATTTGCTTTATTTGTAAAGTGATCAATCACAAGGATATGTATCGCAAAAAATAAAGCGGAACATAACATATAAATATCTCCAGTATCTAAAGAAAGGGAACCTTTGATACTTAGAAAATAAAATCCAACCAAAGAAATAATCGCGGCAATCCAAGTTTGTAGGGTAACTTTTTTCTTTAAGAAAATGGATAAAAAAGGAACGATAATGCAATATAAAGCCGTAATAAATCCAGCTTTACCAACAGTTGTATATTGGATGCCAATTTGTTGGAAGATTGTCGCTGGAGTTAAAGCTAAACCACAACATAAGCCACCAATTAATGTCTCTTTTTTGTTATATGAAGAAAGCGTAGGCATAATCTTTTTGAGTAATGGGAAACTTACTAAAGTGAAAATCGCAGCCTCAAAGGAGCGAACACATGTGAAAGTCCATGGACCTACATAATTCATTCCAGAACTTTGTGCAATAAATGCACCACCCCAAATCATTGCGACTAGTAAAAGAATTAAGTTATTTTTGTATTTATTCATCCGATTCATCCTCGTTTTCAGATATATATTTATGATCAAAAGTGATAACAGTATAAATTGGTTTTTCGTGATGACTTAATGAAGCATTAATCGTTTCTTCGATTTTAGCAGTAGAAGTAGTACAAGTATAAGGTACTAAAACATCAAATACTAAATTAGTATGCGTTGGACCAGTGACGATTCTAAAATCATGAACAGATAATGTAGAATCAATGGATTGAAGAATATCTTTCACTTCACTTAAATACTTTTGAACTAGAGGATCATCTAGTGATATAGGATCTAAGTGTAATGTCATCATGACACCAGTTTTTTCGTGTATTTTTCTTTCGGCATCATCGATGATATCATGCGCATGAAGAAAATCCATTTTTGCATCTACTTCGGCATGTGCAGAACCAAATTGTCTTCCTGGACCGTAATCATGAATCATCAAATCATGTACACCTTGTATTTCAGGATACTCTAATATAATGTTCTCAATTTCATTTGCTTCTTTTTTAGAAATAGGATTTCCCAATAATTTTCCAATGATTTCTTTTGCAATACCAAAACTAGAATAGAAAATAACAATAGATACCGTTAAACCAGCAATACCATCAAAAGGAATAGTTGAATTAACTTTAGAAAAGAGTAGAGCAATAATTGTTGCTAAAGTAACAAACACATCATTACGTGCATCATCGCTCACAGCTAACATTCCTATATTATTTGTCTTTTTTCCTAGTTTTGAATTAAAACGGCTTAACCATATTTTTACTAGGATTGATGCGGCTAATAAGAAAAAGGATAGCCAAGAAAATTGAATAGCTTCAGGATGAATGATCTTTTGTATACTAGAAGTAAATAGCTCAAACGCCACAACAAAAATGATATTAGAAACAATAAAGCTAGCAACATATTCCATTCGACCATGTCCAAAAGGATGTTCTTCATCTGCAGGCTTAGAAGCTACTTTATAACCTAATAAAGTAATCACACTACTTAAGCTATCGGATAAGTTATTAAAACTATCTGAAACAATAGAAATTGAATGAATATATGTTCCAATGATGAACTTTAAAATAAACAAGAATACATTACAGATAATGCCTACGATTCCACTCAAGAAACCATAGGCTAAGCGAACGCTTGGATTATTTATATCTTCACTATTTTTAATGAATTTTTTTACTAACAAACTAGTCATATGCATTTCCCCATAAATATAGATATTGTACATAATTACAATTTATTTATCTATCTTTACGGATATTTTTTTGTGCAAAGTAAAGTGATATATTTGCTAATACTTTTTGAATGTAACTTGTGAAATATGGGCAGAAAATTAAAATAATCATAATGATTCTTTGAAAGAAAAATGCGTCATATAAATCAAGCAATGCAAATGCTAAACAAATAAATGTTCCAAATAGATAGAGATTTACCTTACACATAAATCTTAGTTCCTTAAAACTATATTCAGCAATTAAACTACATAAACAAGATTGTAATAAAACAATAATGTTGAATCCTCTAACACTTTCTTCTATACGAAAGATATAAGATAAATAAAGAAAGAAGATAGAGAAAAATATACATGATAAATAATGTTTCTTAAATGAAGTAATTGATAAGTCTGTAATCACAATGAAAAAGGATAATAAAGCAACAAAGATAGCTGGTGCAGTGTTTCCATCTAAAATATAAATGAATGATAAAATAAATAATATTTCGCATAGTAATAGTTTTTCTTTTTTGTTCATAACTTTTTCCCTCGTTTCTAGGTAAATAGTATCCTGTTTAGAAAAAAGCGATGTACAATTATATGTACACCGGAGAAAATATGAATAGTTTAAACTTAGATAGAGCGATGCTCATATTAGAAATATTACAAAAGAATACAGATGCTTCACATATTATGTCGATGACAGAAATATTGGCGGAATTATCTAGTCGAGGAGTAGAGGCAGATAGAAGAACTGTATATAGTGTGATAACCTCATTACAAAAATATGGATATAAAATTGAGTATACGCGAAAAGGTAAACAAGGATATTATTTAGAACCAACATTTTCTATTTCTGAAGTATTAGTAATGCTTGATGCAATTTATAATAATCAATCTCTTTCTGTAAAAGAAAGTGAAGCATTTAAAGAAAAGATTATTCATAAATTATGCAACAATGTTTCTTATCTTCCTAAGTCACAAGGAATGCTTCAAGAAAAAACAGATAATGATGAAGTCTTAAAAAATATTCAAATTACATTAGATGCGATTAAAAATGCGAACCATATCTATTTTTATTACTATGATTTAACGATTCGTAAAAGAAGAAAGTATCGTCATAAAAAGAAAAAATATTGCGTGATTCCATATGCGGTTGTGAATCAAAATGGGCGTTACTATTGTATTGGATATAGTGAAGAAATAGAGAGGTTTTCCATTTATCGTATAGATAAAATAGATGAATTAGAAAAAGACGAAGAAGTATTACGAAAAGAAAATTTTGATGTAGATCATTTCTTGCAATCTTCATTTCATATGTATAAAGGTGAGCCACAGACAATTACATGTGAATTTGCGCAAGAAATGTCTAATGCTGTATTAGATCAATTTGGTACAAATTATATTGTAAAAGATGTGGGTGAGGATACTTTTACAATTAGTATCAGTACTGCAATAACACCAACGCTTATTTCTTGGATTATGCAATATGGAAATAAAGTGAAAGTAATTGGCCCAGAAGAATTAAAAGAAAAATTAGTGGAAACAGCGAAAGGAGTAATTGAACAATATGAATCTAAAGGAAAAAATTAATTTATTACAAGAATGGATTGATGCTAGCAAACGTATTGTATTTTTTAGTGGAGCTGGAGTATCTACAGATAGTGGTATTCCTGATTTTAGAAGCCAAGATGGTTTATATAATCAAAAGTATAAATATCCACCAGAAGAAATTATTTCTCATTCATTTTTTGAAGCGAATCCTGAAGAATTTTATCGCTTCTATAAAGATAAAATGCTTTGTTTAGATGCTAAACCTAATGCTGTACATGAATTTATCGCAAAGTGCGAAAAAGCGGGGAAATCGTTAGGTGTTGTTACCCAAAATATTGATGGATTACATACTTTGGCAGGTAGTGAAAAAGTGTATGAATTACATGGCTCTGTACACCGTAATTATTGCGTGAACTGTGGAAAATTTTATTCTGCAGAATATATTAAAAATACAAAAGGTGTCCCATATTGTTCGTGTGGGGGAATGATTAAACCAGATGTTGTATTATACGAAGAACCATTAGATGCAAAAGTTCAAGATGAAGCAATTCGTGCAATACTAAAAGCAGATATGTTAGTTGTTTTAGGTACTTCACTTGTTGTTTATCCTGCGGCTGGGTTAATTCGGTATTTCCAAGGAGATAAATTAGTGATGATTAATCGTACAGCGACTTCTTATGACAATGTTGCGGATTTAGTTATTCAAGCAAATTTTAAAGATGTATTTCCATATTTAACAGTTCATGGAGAAAATAATGAGTGATCATCGAATCTATATTGCGATAGATTTGAAATCTTTTTATGCGTCAGTTGAATGCGTAGAAAGAAAATTAGATCCTTTAAATACAAATTTAGTTGTTTGTGATACATCTAGAACAGATAAAACAATTTGTTTAGCAGTCTCTCCATCACTAAAATTCTTTGGCGTTCCTTCTCGACCAAGATTATTTGAGGTTATTCGTAAAGTAAAAGAGATTAATGCAAAAAGATTACAACAAGCACCAATGCATCGTTTTATCGGTAAGTCTTATCAATATGATGAACTAAAGAATCATAACAATTTAGAATTAACTTATATTGCCGCAATACCAAGAATGGCTTTATATATTGAATACAGTACAAAAATCTATAAGACATATTTGAAGTATATTTCAGAAAAAGATATTCATGTATATTCGATAGATGAAGTGTTTATTGATGCGACAGAGTACTTAAAATATTATCAAGTTGATGCACATACTTTAGCCCGAATGCTTGTTCAAGCAGTATTAGATGAAACAGGAATAACAGCTACAGCAGGTATAGGAACAAACTTATATCTAGCAAAAGTAGCGATGGATATTGTCGCTAAGCATATGCCAGCGGATAAAGATGGGGTAAGAATTGCTGGTTTAGATGAAATTACATATCGAAAAAAATTATGGGATCATACACCATTAACGGATTTTTGGCGTGTTGGTAGAGGGTATGCGAAAAAGCTACAAACTCTCGGCCTAAATACTATGGGTGATATTGCATTATGTTCTAAAGGTGGTGTGCTGGATAAGTATAATGAAGACTTACTATATAAAACATTTGGAATAAATGCAGAACTATTAATTGACCACGCTTGGGGCAAAGAAACTTGTACAATGGAAGATATCAAAAAGTATAAACCAAGTAATAATAGTCTTAGTATAGGTCAAGTTTTACATAAACCATATTTATATGATAATGCTTTAATCGTTGTAAAAGAGATGGCTGAGGAACTTGCAATGAGTTTATTTTCGAAAAAATTAGTTACCCAGAATGTATCTTTAATGATTGGTTATGATGCAAAAGATAATGTGGAATTTATACAAACAGAAGCGATGTGTGGAACACATGGAAGTATCAAGTTAAAAGAATATACATCATCCATTAAAGAAATTACAGATGGGATAGTAACGATTTTCAAAAAGAAATGTAATCCTGTTTTATCGATTAGAAGAATCAATATATGTGCAATGGACGTTATTTCATGTGACATGATTCCTCCTCAAGTAATACAAACTAATTTATTTGAAGTTGTAGAAGAAAAAACACAAACAGATGAAGATGAAATCAAAATGCAAAAAGCGTTATTAGAAATCAAAAATAAATATGGAAAAAACGCTGTTGTTCGTGTGAGAGATAAGATGAATGACGCAACACAAATGGAAAGAAATAAGCAAATTGGAGGACATAAGGCATGAATGAAAAATATAGTGCAATTCTATATGAAAAATATGATGGATCAAAAAATCATCGTAAAATGCCTAATTCTTCTAGAGCAGCACAATTTATGCCATTTGCGGCACTAACTGGATATGATGATTCAATTCATGAAGCTTCTAGAATGACTTACTTAAAAAAAGACTTAACAGAACAAGAAAAAGAAATATTAGATTATAAACTACAGAAAATAGTTGAAGAAAAAAATCATCCAATAATCAAAGTGACTTATTTTGTACAAGATCAATATAAAACAGGTGGGAAATATATCACTGAAGAATTAGAACTAAAAAAAATAGATATGATACAACATGTAATATATTTTAAAAATCATGAAGTAATTACACTAGACGATATCTTAGAGATAGAGGAGATAATATGAAGATTATTCATTGTGCAGATATCCATTTAGATTCTTCACTACATACATATTTAGATGATCATCAAGCAAATATTAGAAATAATGAGATTCTTCATTCTTTTGAACGTTTGACAGTATATGCAAAAGAAAACGAAGTAGATATTGTTTTAATTGCTGGAGATTTATTTGATCAAGAATATGTTTCGAAAAAGACTTTAGATCTTGTTTTCTCTTTTATTGAAGCTAGTGCTCCTGTGAATTATTTCTATGTTCCTGGTAATCATGATCTAAAGATATTTCATCTATTTGAAAATAAACCATCAAATCTATATGTTTTTAGCAAGGAATGGGAAACATTAACTTTTGAAAATATAACAATTACTTCAAGAATGCACTCTACTCATGTAGAAGAAAATATGCCTATATTACCTAATAATAAATTTAATATTGTGATGTTACATGGGGATATAACAAATAGTCAAGATGATCATTATATCGATATAAATAAGTTTAAAAATAAAAATATCCATTATTTAGCTCTTGGTCATATTCATTCTTATCAAAAATATAAATTAGATCAATCAGGAATACTTGCTTACTCAGGATGTTTAGAAGGTAGAGGATTTGATGAATGTGGTGCAAAAGGATTTATTCTTTTAGATTTAGAACAAAAGAATATTTCATTTATTCCCTTTGCTTGTAGAACAATATATAAGATAGAAGTAGATATTTCTCATTTACAAAATAATTATGAGATTATTCAAAAAATACGTGAAGAAGTAGAAAATATTCAAAAAGAAAATATTGTAGAAATTATTCTTAAAGGGACAAGAGATTTAGATACTTTTATTTCTTTGCGTTATATCAAACAAGTATTACAAAATGATTTTTTCTATATAAAAGTTAAAGATGAAACAAAGCTATATATTTCTAAAGAAGAATATCAAAATGATATTTCTCTTAAAGGAGAATTTATACGCTTAGTTTTAGATAGTTCTGAGGTAAGTAATGACAAGGAACAAATCATACAATATGGTATAGAAGCATTAAGTGGAGAAATCGAGTGATGAAATTATTAAATGTACATATTGAAAATTTCGGTAAACTATCAATGTTTAATTATCACTTTTCTGATGGATTAAATACGATTTACGAAGAAAATGGTTTTGGTAAAACAACACTCGCAACTTTTATCAAAGTAATGCTTTATGGTTTCTCGCGGACAAGCTCGCAAAATATAACTGTTAACGAAAGAAAAAAATATGAACCATGGTCTGGTGGTAAATATGGAGGATACTTAGAATTTGAATATCAAGGAATAGAATATCGTGTAACAAGATTTTTTGGTAAAAGTTTAGCGAAAGATACTTTTTCTATTTTTGATTTAACGCATCGTACAGATAAAACATGTTTTACAGAAAATTTAGGAGAAGAACTCTTTGGTTTAGATGTTGATTCTTTTAGTAGATCTGTATATATTCCACAAAATTTAGATAAAGGTAGTTATACAACAACATCGATTCATACAAAACTTAGTCATTTAGTAGAAGATACAAATGATTTAAATAACTATGATTTAGCCATCCAAAAACTAAAAGAAAAAAGAACTGAATTAAAGAAATATAAAGGTAATGGTGGAAGAATTTCTAGTCTTGAAGAACAACTAATTTCTCTAGAAACAAAGTTGTCTAAGATTCATGATGATAAAGAATATTACGATACTTACCAACATGAACAAGAAGAATTAATGCATGATTTACAAGAAATTCAAGAAAATCTAAAAGCTAGTCGAAAAGATATTTATCGTATACCTGAACTAGAGATACAAAGAAATAAACTTGAAGAATTACAAAATCAAATAAATAGTGCAAAACAAAAACTAAAAGCTTTAGATTATCGATATCAAGCTGGATATCCTAGTGATAATGAATTAAGTGAGTTAAAAAAAGAATCATCCATTCTATCTTTTAACGAGTATCGATTAAATGAAATAAAAGATTTGAAGTGTTCGCCACAATATAAAGAAAAGATGGCTAAGGATATTTATGATTTACAACAAATGATGGATTTATCTAAACAAGAAGCACAACTTGATTTACCAAGTGACAAAGAAATGCATACTTGTTTAAAAATGATTCAAGATTACGAGTCTAAACTATCAAAACATAGTCATTCTAAATATCAATATTGCTTAATCTTAAGTTTAGTATTACTTATAGGAATATTATTTTTTGTGTATCAGAAGAATGTTCAACTTATCATCGTATTTGTTTTACTTGAGGTATTCAGCATGATTTTATATGCAATAGTGAAAATGAAAACGGTGAACGAAAATGATAAAAACAAAGAAATTATGGTGAAAGAAAAAGAACAACTTTTATCTTTCTTTGAATATTATTTACCTTTATCGAGTCATCAATCTTTTAAGCAAGATTATGAAGAACTTAAAACTAAAATAGAAAGAAGTACTTTAAATTCTCATAAAAATGAAGAAGTAAAACAAGAAATTCAATCTATCTTAAATGATTATCAAGTAAAAGATTTAGATGGATTACAACAAAAATATCATGCGTATATCATGAATGAAGAAGAAATACAAAAGCGTACGGATCAAAATCAAAATATTCGTGCATATATCGAATCGTTTAAACAGAAATATCATATAGATGATGAAGGTGATGTATATGAACTTGTTACAAAAGATATAGAACTAAGAGAAAGTTTAGTTCAGCAAATAAACGAGCGGAATAAGCAGAAAGACGAGTATTTAAAGTCTTACCCAGATATTGAGTCTTCTACATTAAATGTTGAAACATGCAATAATTATGAAAATGAACTAGAAGAAAAAAGACTACAGTTCAATGAACAATTGAATCATTTGAAGTATAAAAGTGATGAATGTGTAAAAAATATTCAACAAGAAAAAGATTTATTAGCAGAATACAATAAACTGTTGAATGAAAAAAATGAATATGAAAATAAATGTATTCTATTAGATAAAACAATGTCTTATTTATCACAAGCAAAAGAAAATCTTGCTAGTCTTTATATTCGTAAGATTGAAAAAAGTTTTATGGACTATGCAAATCAAATCTTTCATCACGAATTAGATGATACAAAAATTGATACAAGTTTAAATATTTATATTGAAGAAAATGGTGATTTAAAGAAAGTGAATCACTATAGTACAGGAATGATAGGATGCATAGATTTATGTATGCGATTAGCATTAGTAGATGCATTATTTGAAAAGGAACAACCATTTATTGTATTAGATGATTCTTTTGTGGACTTAGATGACATACATTTACAAAAAGCATTGAATTTGATTGGAAAAATAGCAGAAAATAGGCAAATTATCTATTTTGTTTGTCATAGTAGTCGGTGTTAACGCTACAATAGATATAGAAAAGGGGATATATGAGGATTATTACGATTAGCCGTGAATTTGGTAGTGGCGGTAGAGAAATAGGAAAAGAAATTGCTCAAAAATTAGGATATGACTATTATGATAAAGAAATCATTAGTGTTATCGCTAAAAATATGGGTGTAAATACAGTGGATGTAGAAAAAGCATTAGATCATTATGAAATTCAATCTGTACCTTTACATTACTATTGTACTTTTTCTGGTGGTACATTAATGCCATTACCACAAACAGAAATGTTATTAGAGCAAAAGAAGGTTATAGAAGCAATCGCTAGAAAAGGGAAAGATTGTGTGATTGTTGGAAGAAACGCAGACGCAATATTAAAAAAATATAATCCTTTTAATATATTTCTTTGTGCAGATATGGATGAAAAAGTGAATCGTTGCCAACAACATTTATCTAAAAATGATCCTAAGACAAGAAAAGAATTAGAAAAAGAAATTTTATCTGTAGATAAAAGAAGAGCGAAAACAAGAGAACTCATTACAGGAAGTAAATGGGGAGACAAATATTCTTATCACATTGTATTAAATACAACAAAGTGGGATAAAGAAAAGATTGTAGATGGTTTAATTGATTTAATTAATGCTTATTATAAAGAAAGTGAGTAAATAAAATGAAAAAAGCAGGGTTAGTAGTAGCAGTTGAAATGAGCGCACTAAAAAGAAAGTTTGGTGAACCAACAGAAGTTATTGAATATCGTAATGATAAAATTCTAAAATATGTTCTAAATGATTATGAAATTTATGCGATACATTCAGGAATTGGTGAAATTGCGGCAAGTGCATCAGCAGAATTATTAATTACAAAATTTGATGTAGATTATTTATTTAATTTTGGTATTGTTGGTGGCTTAACAGAGGAAATATCAAAGCACAGAATCTGTGTAGTTGAACAAGTTGTTCATTATGATATGGATACTAGTGCAATTGATCATTGTGAAAAAGGAAGATATTTTGGGCTTTATCCTACACCATATATTCCTACAGATAAAAAATTATTGGAACTAGCAACAAGAGAAATTGCTGAATTGAAACCTGTAATTTGTGCTTCTGGAGATAAGTTTGTTGATTCAGCTGAAGAAAAGATAGCAATTCATGAAGCATATAATGCGGATATTTGTGAAATGGAATCTGCTGGTATTACATTAACAGCAAATAGAAATGGTGTACCATGTTTACTAATTAAGATGGTTTCAGATGGTATAGATGGTGGTGCTGCAGAATATGAAAGAGAATTTGAAAGTGCTTCTGATGCGGCAATGAATGCTTTAGCAAAAATCATGGAAAAACTATAAAAAAAGATGAGTAGAAACAATTTGTGTTTCTACTCATTTTTACTATTTAACTAGTCCAACGAAAGCTGATATTGCATCTGCTGTAGCACCAACTGCACTATAGATAGAATAAGAATAACCATCTAATGTCCAAGTTGCGTTATGGATTGATTCTTCTGATTCACCTTTATAATTTACTGTGATATCACCAACAGTTAATGTACCTGTAACATCATATGTTGTGTAGTCACCAGAAAGATCTTCATCTCCTAGACCTTTTCTTAGAACAAGTGGATCATCTCCATTAGCATCATAAACAACTTCGATGATTTTTCCTTCTACAGCACTGTATGTTGATTCTACATCGCCATCAGGTAATGTAATATCGAAACCAGCAAGAGCAACAGCGTCTTCTAAGCTTTCACATGTTTTCCATGGATTTGTCATGTTTGCTGTTTGATCTGCTTCAGCACTTGCAGTAGCTTCTGCTGTTACTTCTGCAGTAGCTTCAGCACTAGCAGCAGGAGTAGATGTTGCTTCAGAAGATGAAGAACAAGCTACTAAACTACCTGCCATTAATGCACATAATGTAATACTAAATAGTTTTTTCATTTTCTTTCTCCTTAAACCTTGTATATTCTAGCACTTTTAATTGGTTAAATTATTAATATTTGATTTATTTATATTCTATACGTTTTACAATTTCGACAATTGGTATAATACAGAATCCTAATCCTATAGCGATAACATATTCTAATAAGCTTACAGAAGTGAAATTAAATGCATTTGCTAATAGTGGTACTTCGCAAACAATTGTTGTAGCGATTAGAGATAGTAAAGCTGCAATCAATAAATATTTATTCTTTGTTTTTAACTTAAAGATACTATGTTTTTGAGAACGCATATTTAAACTGTGGAATATTTCAGCCATAGACATTGTTAAGAATGCCATTGTTGTTCCATCAGCACTATTTGTGATTGCCCAAGATCCACTTTCTAAATAGTGACCTAAGAAATAGGAAAATAATACTAATGTAGTAACAGCGATTGATTGATAAATAATATCAATACCTACACCATTAGAGAAAATACCGTCATGTGTACTTCTAGGTTTTCTCTTCATGATATCTTCTTCTGCTTCTTCTGTGCCTAATGCTAAAGCAGGGAAGCAATCTGTTACAAGATTAATCCATAATAAATGTACAGGCTCTAAGATTTCAAAACCTAATAATGTAGCAATAAATATACATAAAACTTCACTTAGATTTGATCCTAGTAAGAATTGGATTGCTTTACGAATGTTATCATAGATTCTACGACCTTCTTCTACAGCACTGACAATTGTTGCAAAGTTATCATCTGCTAAAACCATATCCGCAACATTTTTAGTAACATCAGTACCTGTAATACCCATTCCTATACCAATATCCGCTTCTTTAATGCTAGGGGCATCATTTACGCCATCACCAGTCATTGCAGTAATGTATCCACTATTCATCCATTCATGAACTATTCTTGTTTTATGTTCAGGTTGTACACGAGCATATACACGTATATCTTTAAAACGTTCATGGAATTCATCGTCATCCATTTCGTTTAGCATTGCGCCAGTAATTGCTTTAGTATTTTCATTTAAAATACCTAGTTCTGTTGCTATAGCGATAGCTGTATCAATGTGGTCTCCTGTAATCATAATTGGTGTTATACCAGCATCTTTACATTTAACGATTGCATCTTTTACTTCAGGGCGTATTGGATCAATCATTCCTGTTAAACCAACAAAGCATAAATCATTTTCTAAAGCCTCAGAGCTAATTTCTTTTGGCATTTCAGGATGATTCTTTTTGGCTAAAGCTAAAACTCTAAGTGCTTTATCAGCCATTTTTTTATTTTCTTCTTTAATTTTATTTCGGTAAGGTTCATCCATTGGGTAGCACTTACCATCTTTTATATAACTTGTACAATGATCAATGATTACATCAGGAGCACCTTTAGTATATTGAATGATTTGATCTTCTTTTTGTAGAATGACGGTCATCATTTTACGCATAGAATCAAATGGTACTTCACTTGTACGGATATATTCTTTTTTTAGATTGAATTTTGATAAACCATTTTTATATGCATATGTTACAAGTGCGGCTTCTGTTGGCTCACCTGTAACAACACCATCTTCATCGATTTCAGCATCACTACATAGTGACATACCAATAGCTAATTCTTTTTCATTATCCCCAAAATAATCAACAACTGTCATTTTATTTTGGGTTAAAGTACCTGTTTTATCGGAACAAATAATCTCAGCACAACCTAATGTTTCTACAGCTGTTAAACGTCTAATGATGGCGTTTTTCTTAGACATATTTGTTACGCCAATAGATAAGACAACCGTGACAACAGCAGCTAATCCTTCAGGTATTGCGGCTACAGCAAGAGAAACAGCAATCATAAAGGAATGTAGTACAAGTTCAAAGTTAAAGCTTTGAGAACGGATTAGTTGAATCGCAAATACAAGGATACAGATACCTAAAACAATCCAAGTTAAAATCTTACTTAATTCTGTTAACTTTTTCTGTAATGGTGTTTCGTTATCTTTAGAAACTAGTAATGCATTAGCAATCTTACCCATTTCGGTATTCATCCCTGTAGCGGTGATGATTGCTGTCGCTCTACCATAGGCAACAGAACAACCCATATAAATCATGTTTTTGCGTTCTGCTAAGATAATATCTTTATCATCTTTTAGAAATAATGTATCAATAAATTTATTTACGGGAACGGATTCTCCAGTTAAAGCAGATTCTTCAACTTTTAAACTAGCACTTTCAATTAATCTAGCATCTGCCGGAACTGCATCGCCAGCTTCTAATAGAATTACATCACCAATAACAAGTTCACTACTTGCAATAGTCATGATTTTGTTATCTCTTAATACTTTAGAAGTAGAAGCTGACATTTTTTGTAGGGCATCAATTGCTTGCTCAGCTTTATTTTCTTGATAAACTCCTAGAATAGCATTTACTAATACAACAGCAAGAATGATGATGACATCACTGAAGCTTTCATGTTCTAATACAGCGATAACGCCACTAACAATAGCCGCAACAATGAGAATGATGATCATTGGGTCAGCTAATTGTTCTAAAAAACGAACAAGTAATGATTTACCTTTTGGTGCTTCAAGTTCATTTTTACCATAAGCATTTAATCTTTTCTCTGCTTCAATAGAAGATAAACCATCACGATTACTTTTTAATTCATTAAATACATCAGATAAATCATTTAAATAATATTTCATTAGAATACTCCTGTAATGAATATTTCTAGACCGATTAGAATTAGAATTGTTCCTCCAAGAAGTTGTGCTTTATTTGATAATTTTGTACCGAATGTTTTACCAATCTTTACACCAGCTAAACAAATGATAAATGTTACTAAAGCAATGATTAATGACGCTGATAAAGCCATTGCAAAGTTGTAACTAGAAATAGTGAATCCTACTGATAAAGCATCAATCGATGTCGCAACACCTTGAATAAATAAATCGGAGTGAGAAAGTGTTTTTTCTTTTTCTTCCTCAGCTTCTTCACTTCCTAATCCTTCTTTGATCATTTTTCCACCGATATAAGCTAGTAGTATTAAAGCAATCCAAGGGATAAATTTTTCAAAAGCCTTAAATGTTTCAACGATTGTGTGAACACAAACCCAACCAGTCATTGGCATGATTGCTTGGAAGGCTCCAAAGACAAAAGCGATAAATATACTTTTTCTTTTTTTCATGTTTGGCTCATTTAAGCCATTTGCCATAGATACTGAAAAGGCATCCATCGCCAAACCGACTCCTAATAAAATGTTGTTAATAATAAATAATTGCATTTCTCCTATCTCCTTCAATATAAAAACCCAAACATAACTCATCGCTATATTTGGGTTTAAAGACATGTATATATAAACTCGTGTATAGCTTAGAAAGTTATACATGAGTCTCGCAATTTAAAACAAGCCAGATTAATTTAATCAGGATGTTGACTTGCTACATCAAGTGATGCTTGCTACTCCCTCATGGGATAGTTATGTTATACCACAAATGAGAAATATTTGTAAATTGAATTTGACAAAATCGAAGAACTGTACGAAATAATAAATAATCTGCTAAAATTTGAGCATATGAAAAAGAAAAATATCGTTTTAACATTGGGGGCATTAGCTTCAACAACATTCATTGCTGGATTACCATACAAATGTGATACCAGTGAATATTCAATCTATTCTTCTAAAATAAATAATCCTGTAAGAATTATTTTGTTGTCAGATCTTCATGGCGCAAAACATGGTAAAGAAATGGGTAAGTTAATCAAAATGATAGAACAAGCTCATGGAGATGCAATTGTGATTCCAGGAGATTTATTTGATGAATTTTCTGGAGATGAAAATGGTTTTACTTTATTAGAACAAATCAAAAAGTATCCTGTTTTCTATAGTACTGGCAATCATGAAGAACATCGTCGTGATGTAACTAGCTTGAAAGAAAAAATCAAAGAGAAGGGGGTACATGTTTTAGATTATCAAAGTGAAGTGATAGAACTAAATCATAATCTAATTGAAATAGGGGGAATTAATTGTAAATATAGAGAAAGAAATTATCTCCCAGATCAAATTAATAAAATATATCAAACAGACCGTTTTCGTATTCTTTTATCCCATAAACCACATTGGACATCTTTATATAAGGATATAAATTGTGATTTGATTGTTTCAGGGCATGCACATGGTGGTCAATGGTGTATTCCATTTACACGTATTGGAGCAATCGCACCTCAACAGGGATTATTACCTAAATATATATGCGGTATGCATGACATCAAAAATAAAAAGATTGTTATTGGTCGAGGACTCACGAAAGATTATCATGGAATTCCTAGGCTATATAACAATCCTGAATTTGTTGTAATTAATTTATTACCGGAGACAATTGCTAAGATCTAAATATTCATTATCTGTTTCAATGATTTGATTATCCTTAATATATACTCTTGAAACTCTAGAGTTTAATAAACAAATAATTTCATAAGGGATAGTATTTAATTCGTTAGCCATTACTTCTAAAGGGATATGGGGGCCAAAGATTTCTACTTTGGTTCCTTCTTTTATATTTGTAGGTAGTTTAATCATTGCTTGATCCATGCATACTCTTCCTACAATTTCACACATATTACCGTCGATATAAACTTTTCTTCCTTGGTTAGCACGAACAAATCCATCGGCGTATCCAATAGGCATAGTACCAACAATCATATTTTCTTTTGCTGTATAAGTTGCTCCATAGCCAATAGTTTCATTTTGTTTAACATCTTTTACATAAAATAATTTTGAATAAAGAGAAAGGGCAGGTTCTAATTGAATATTGTCCAAATATCCATATATACCAATACCTACTCGACAAGTATTTGTTAAATCATCTTGAAAAGAAACACTAGCATAGGAATTATCACAATGAATCCATTTAAAATCTTTACCTAAATCATTATATGCAGCTAGAAAACGATTGTATTGATCTTGTGTCTTTTTATCATCTGATTCTGCACAAGCAAAGTGGGTGAAGATTCCTTCTAATAAACATCCTGCTTGTTCTAATAAGTCATAAGCTTCTTTTAATTCGCAAATAGAACTAAATCCAATACGATTCATACCAGTTTCTACTTTTAGATGAATTTTTAAATTTTGACAATTATTAGAAATAACTTCTTTTACCCAATTTAATGAATATGCTGTAGTACTAATATTATTATTAATAAGAGTGGAAACATGTACTGGATCTACATGCCCTAATATTAATAATTCACCTGTATAACCAAAATTTCTCATCGCTAAAGCTTCATCTAAACTAGATACAGCAATCATGTCTGTGCCAGCTTCAACCATAACCTTATATATTTCTTTTGCACCACATCCATATGCATTAGCCTTTAAAACAGCGATTATTTTCTTGTTTTGGATAGCTTGAATTGCTTGAATATTGTGCTTGATTGCATCTAAATTAATTTCTAACCAAGTTTGTCTGTACATATAAAATCTCCTGTGTTATAATACAAAAGCTTTGTTCAATAAAGCAGTTCTTCACTGAACTAAAAACAGCTTAACATATTTTCAAAAAAATATTTAAAAAAATATTTAAAAAAATAGTTGACGAAGGTTATTGAACATGGTATATTAAATAGGCAGTCAGGTAATGACATGCATCACAAAAACGTGGAGGTTTAGCTCAGTTGGGAGAGCATCTGCCTTACAAGCAGAGGGTCAGCGGTTCGAGCCCGTTAACCTCCACCATATTTATCTTAATTGATGCCGACTTAGCTCAATTGGCAGAGCAATTGATTTGTAATCAATAGGTTGTAGGTTCGATTCCTATAGTCGGCACCATTTATTTTGGAGAAGTAGCGAAGTGGCTAAACGCGGCAGACTGTAAATCTGCTCCCTCTGGGTTCGGTGGTTCGAAACCGCCCTTCTCCACCATTACTGCTGTCTCGGTAGCTCAGGTGGTAGAGCAACTGACTTTTAATCAGTGGGTCGAGAGTTCGATTCTCTTCCGAGACACCAGTTCTTATTCTTATATATTGCGCGTGTAGTTCAATGGTAGAACGGCAGCCTTCCAAGCTGCATACGTCAGTTCGATTCTGATCACGCGCTCCATTTTTTTATAAATCAATCGCTTAATTGGCGATTTTTTTGTTTTCTCAGCATGTTTTATTTCTTCTACAAAGTATTTTAACCATCAAATATATTAGAATTGATGGTTTATAAAAAGATAAGTGATCATTATAATCTCAAATGATAAATATATTTGGAGTGAGGTATATCGAATGAAATATCACAAACTAGGTAAAACAGATGTTCAAGTACCGGCTATAGGTGTTGGAACAATGTTATGGTTACCAACAAATGATCAAGAAAAAGAGAATTATTTTGAAGTATATAAAACTTGTTTGGATTATGGAATTAATTTTTTTGATACTGCAGAAATCTATGGAAATGGAAAATCGGAGCGATTATTAGGTGAATTTTTAAAAAGAGATGGAAGAAAAATTTTAATATCGTCTAAATTTGCGCCTCCATCAAAAATGAATCCCTTAACTCAAAAAAGAAAACAAGTGGATAAAAGTTCTCCGAAAGCCTTAGAAGAAGCTCTTAATGGAAGTTTAGAAAGACTAGGAGTAAGTTGCATAGATTTGTATTTGATTCATGTGCCTCCTAAAAAAGGTAATATTTCTGATTATATGGAAATTATGGCAAAGGCAGTGCATGAAAATAAAATAAAAGCGATTGGCGTATGCAATTTTTCGGCTAAACAAATTGAAGAAGCTGAACAAACACTTGAAAAATATGGCTTGTCCCTAGCTGTTGCAATGGTTGGCTATAACATATTGAGAAGATATCCAGAAACAAATGGTGTATTTGATGTTTGTGGAAAGTATGGAATATCAATCATTCCATACGCTCCACTTGCAGAAGGAACTTTGACAGGAAAATATAGAAATGAAAAAGTGCCATTTATGTATAAAATGACATCCTATTTTGGCCATTTAAATATTACAAAAGAAAGAAATGATCATATACCTTTTATTAAACGATTACTATCTTGCCCAAGAGAGTGTGATACTAAGAAAATGGAACCATTAATGATAGAACTTGATAAAATAGCACAAGAACATAATAAGACGATTGCACAAGTTTCGATAAATTGGTTATTAACAAATCCTAATGTGGACGTAATTCCAATACCTGGAATGAGGAACGTCAAGCAAGTAAAAGATAATGTTGGAGCAATTGATTGGGAATTATCTAAAGAAGAACGAGAAATCATTAATAATATAGAAGAAAAAACAAGATGAATTATCGTCTTAGAATTAAAATATAGGTAGCATAAATTTTGTGAAATAAGAAAGATTTCAATCTATATATTTTCTTATTTTTAAGAGAATCATCAATTTGATGATTCTTTTTGTGTATATTTGTACAAAAAAGCTTAAAAAAATAAAGAAATTTGTGGAGTTAATTGAAAATAAAGGATATTATTATAGATAGGTTTAGGGAGAAATACTATGAGTGAAAATCAAAACATGTTTGCTGATGAATATGATCGTTTAGATGATATTTCAAAGAAAGAAGAAATTTTAAAGGAAGCTAAGGAGATTCCTACTGATTCAGATTATAAGGATGTAATGCCAACAATTTCTGCACTACAGAAAAAATGGCGTCGTATTGGTGAAGGCGAGTCTGCTTACGAAGAAAGTCTTCGCAAACAATTTGATGAAGTTTTAGATGTTTTCTATGCAAAACAAAAAGAAGCTTTAAAAGATGTAGTAAGTGCTAAAGAAGAATTAATTAAGAAAGCTGAAGCATTAGTTGATTCTAAAGAAATTAATAAAGCTACTAGTGAAATGAATGCTTTATTTGATGAATGGAAGAAACTAGGTTATACAGATAAGAAAACAGATGATGAACTATGGGAAAAATTCAATGGAGCTAGACAAAAGTTCTTTGATAACCGTAGTGCATTACGTGAACAAATGGTTTCTAAGATGCAAGATGCAGTTAAAACTAAAGAAGAATTAATTGCTAAAGCAGAAGAATTAGCAGATAGCACAAGTTGGAAGAAAACAACTGATGCCATGAATAAGATGATGGATGAATGGAAAGCTGCAGGATATGCAGGAAAAGAACGTAATGATGAATTATGGGATAAGTTCCGTGCTGCTAGACAAAAGTTCTTTGATGCTCGTGGAGAATTCTACGAAAAACAAAATGCTGAATTTGCAGAAAAAGCTAAACAAAAAGAAGAATTAGTAACTAAAGCTAAAGATATCGTATTTGGAAATACTTATAGCCGTGAAGTTACAGATAAGCTAAAGGATTTAAGTGCTTCTTGGAAAGAAGTTGGATTCTGTGGTAAAGATAACGATGAAAAACTTTGGAAAGAATTCAAAGGTGTTCTAGATACTTATTACACAGGTCTAAAAGCTTTCAATGAACAAAAACATACTGATTGGTTAAATCGTATGGAATCTTTAAAGGCAAGAAAAGCTGATATGATTGAAAAACAAAAGAAGCAATTAGCTTGGATGGAAAGAGATTTATCTTCTGTTATTGGTGAAGCTGCTCATGAAGATATGGTAGCTGATATTGAAGATAAAAAGGCATTTATTGCTGAATTAGAAACAGAATTAAAAGAATTAGAAGATAAAATTGCTAAATAATGCGAAGAATCAGGGATATTTCCTGATTCTTTTGATATAATGGGAATGAAAGATGGGGGTCTAAATATGCCTAGAGTAAAGAAAGAAACTGAAAAAGAAACAAAGACTACAAAGAAAGTAGCTAAAGCAACAAAGAAAACTGAAACTAAAGCTGTTAAAGAAAAGAAAGTAGCAGCACCAAAAGTTGAAAAACAAGACAAACAAAAATACATGGATGTAATTAACTGGAAGAAATGGGAAGCACATCACATGAATTGGTTATATATTGAAATTAATGCTGGTGATTTAAATACAGAAATCGAAGCTGGTGTAGCTAACCTTAAAACAGTTTGTGATGCAATGCGTGAATGCATGCTAGAAGGCGATGAATTCATTGCTGAACCTGCTCGTAAAACAGGTGCTAACCTAACAGTTAGATATTATTGCGATAATTTAAGTGAAGATCGTCGTAAATATTCAGAAGTAAATGCATAACAATTAGGAGCAAATTAAATAGCTCCTTTTTTTAATGCAAAAAATAGAATGAATGCAAATATTAGCTCGGATAATCCGTTGATAGACATACATGTAGTAATATAGGCGAAATCTAAAAGCAATAAAACTAAGATGATAATTTTATTTTTACTCTCATAGAAATAAATCAGTATTAAACCGATTAGTAATAAAACTAAAGAGATTACTCCAAATAGTAAATGCATATTTGATAGAAGGGGATTACTAATTTTATATGGAATAAGACATGTAGTAATCATGTTTGCACAA
>CAVCUC010000029.1:6825-26122 GCA_963605225.1 bacterium | reverse complement strand
GACCCGACCGTCCGTGTAGTCTTAGCTTATTTAAGCGGTCAATTTCTGTACAAAAGTACACTAGGCAATATACTTTATTTTTTTATAGATTACAACAACAAATTTTTATTTTCTCCATTTGCGAATGAATATGTTCTAAACAATTACATTGCATTACTTTTTAACAATTCATTTACCGTTACGATTCGATCCTTCTCGTTCAATTTTCCCATTATCTTTTAGGTCTTTAATTGTTTTTTGAACTTGCTTTCTTGTTAGAGCGAACTCTTCCATTAGAGCAACTTGTGTTATGGAAGGATTATTAGCCATTTCATATAAAATCGCTTCTTCTCTTTTGGCTCCTTTTTTCGGCTCCTTTTTAGCTCCTTTTACTTCTGCATCATCTAAAAATGCTTTGTGTATAAAGAGTCGAGAAATGAAATAGCTATGATCATCATCTGTCTCAAACTCTGGTTTTGGGGAACCATTTTCTTCTAATGCGCGAAGAATTTTACTAAATCCTGTATTTCTGCCTTCTGTCAAATGAAGTTCTTTCAGAAAATCTCCAATTCGACGATTTCTATATCTGCGGTTTGAAACTTTAAATCGTTTGAGTCCTTCTTGCGTCACAGAGCGGTCTGGACCAGGGAAGCTAACAATTTCAATCATTTCTTTTTCAATTCTAACTTCTATTGGTTCTCTTATATCATAAGCACGATGATAGACTGCATTTGATAGAGCCTCTTCTATTGCTGCATATGGATAGTTGTAAACCCAATCTGCTTCCGCTTTGTCTGCACTTTTGATAATTTTCTTCGTGATAATAGAATTCTTAATGAATTGTAAAGCTTCACGAAGTTGTTGGTGTATTGGGCCTTTAAATGTATTTTCTATAATTGTATTTCCACCTAATCCATCCGGAAATTGAACCACATCTATTTGTGTACAAGGAAAGAACTTTTCAGGTTCCATGCTAAAAAACATTAATCCAACATTTTTAGGTTTTATGTATTCAGGTAAACTACTCACAATATTCATATCTTTGCATACTTCTAATAAGTCTGCTGATTTTGATTTTTCATATAATGAACTGCCTATTTCTTTTAGATAGTTTTGTATTAGCGTAATATTCAAATCAGATAATTCCGCTTGATGATTTACTCGATCATCAAAGGGAACTCTATTTGCTAAATTGAACAAATCTTTTTCTTCATCATCTGAAGGAATAACAGTACTCGACGCCTTACGAATATAATGAATACGTTCTTTATGATCTTTTTCCATGGTTTTAGGTAAGGAATATGGGCGATTATCTCCTCCTGGACACCATATCACAATGAATTGTTTTTCTTGGTATGTCTCCACACCAACAATTGGTGTATATGATGGTCTAATAAGTTTACATTTTTCAAATATATTCTTTTGATACGAATCTAACTTATCTCCATCTACACCTTTTAAAGGAAACTCTGGTCTACCATTCTTTTCTTTTACGCCAATTACAATATAGCCACCACCCCAATTATCGATATCATTTGCGAAGGCACATATTGTTTTTAAAGAAGCTACAGAATCCCAAGTTTCTTTAAACTCGATTCTTGCGCTCTCCACTACTTCTAGCGATAACAACGTTTTAATACTTGTTGGGATAGCCATAGCCCTTTCCTTTCTTTTTACTCTTCAATTTCAAAAAATATGTTTTCTGCTCTATGAATTAATCTTTCTGCAAATGCTTTATTTTCATCGTTATAAGGTAAATCTAAGAAACTCTTTCCTTGTTTAGAGCGGTTTGTATATATCTTTAAATCGTTTAAATACCCTTCACCATCGATGTTGTAATACGCAAGTGTGAAATCTCTTCCTCTTTGGTTAAAGAAGCCAATACGTACTTCCCCAACAATATAACGATTTGTTTTGATAAAGTTTCTTAAATCATCACCACTTTTTATCGCATCAACAAATTTAGGAATTGCTTCATAGAATTTATCAGATAATAGTGAATGTTCATGTGCATATTTTAGATATATAGCAATATGACTATATGCCGCTAAACTATCATTCACTTTATCTTGTTTATATAATTCTGCCGAATCAATAATTGTTCCAAAATAGAATCCTTTAATATGTTTATCTGTATTTAAATCAATATTATAGTTTTCAATTAAATTACTGATTTCTTCTTCACTTAAGCATACTGAATAATGGTTACTATCATAATATTGTTTATGTGGAACATGTTCATAGAATGTCTCTAGTCTTAAAACACTACCACCAGCAAAGAAGATATACCAATCTCTTAGCTCTACTTTATTTGGGCCATAAATCACTGGTTCTACTGGTAATACTGTTAGCATCTCTTCATCCACATGGAAAGCAACGATCATTTGACCATTCTTCTTTTGATAAACTGTAGGAGCAGCGTAATATAGTCTTTGATTTTGTAATTTATGTAATAAAGCACCAAACTTATCTAGTGATCCTTCTACTTCATCGATTTCTTTTTCACCAAAAGTAATTGGATGTAAAGCAGAGAATAAAACAATGTTTTCATCTCTTGTTAAGTAAATTTTCTTTTCCATCTCATCAAGTATTTTTGCAGAACTTTCCTCATCTTCTTTTATACATTGTGAGATTTCACTTAATTCCACTTTATTATCTTTTTTAAAGAAATATGAAAGATTAAAATCTTTACAAACATTCTTTACTAAATCATACAAAAGAGAAATATCTTCTTTTGTTGCGGGAAGAGAAAGCTTAAAAGTAACATTTTTATTTTCACTTGTTATTTCTATTCCTCTACCAATTGCTTTACGATCAAATACAATTGTCTGTTTATCAATCATATTCTCCCGCAAAACAAAGTACGCATTGTAGGATCCATAAAACAAATTATGTTTTTTAATAAACCCTTTTAAATCAAAATTCTTCTTAAATATAGCTTTTTGCTTAATTTCTATTGTTATTTGCATAAAAATCACCAATCCTATATTTATTCTACCATATGGAGAGCATTCATCGGCTAATTAACGGGTTGGAATGCCGCATTTCTTATTTTTCTTTTAATTCTTTGTATATGCCCATCAAATGCTTTATATGATATTCCTAGTTCCTTGCTTGCTTCAGCATATGGTTTACCCGATTTCCATAAAGCAAATGCTTCTTTTTCTATCGGTTTTAAATCGTTAAATGCCTTGGTTATATTGTCGTAGCAATCTTGAACATGTAGGTTATATACCGGATTATGCAATGAACTACTATTTTGTAGAAAGTTATACATTGTAATTGTATTATTTTCCTCATCGACTATTCTATCTAGCGATAATGTGTCATGTATATGAATTGTTTTATTACTTTGATAATCCCTAGCTAATGTGAGTATCTTACGACGTACTACAATCATGACAAATGTCACAAAACTAGCTTCTTGATCCTCACGGTATCGATCAATTGCATAATAGAAAGTAATCACTGCTTCTTGCACAAAGTCCTCAAAATACACTTTTAACTTAACGTTTGCGTCCATGACTTTCTTTACTTCTTTATAGAAAATTGGTGTGCAATAAGACAAAAGAGTCGCAAGAGCATTCTCATCACCCATACGACTCATATAAACTAATTCATATACGTTTAACATACGCATTCCCTCCTATAGGGGAAAACGTTTGCTATTAATCTCATACATTAAAATGCCAGCACTTACTGAAGCATTTAAGGATTCAATCTGTCCTTTCATTGGTAGTGAAACAACATGGTCACATTTTTCTCGTAACAACCTGCTAATTCCTTTACCTTCATTTCCTATTACAAGCACGGTATTGAAATCGTAATTTAATCGCCTGTAATCTTCACCATCCATATCTGCCGCAACTAGCCAATACCCTTTCTTTTGAAGTTCTTCGGCTGTACGAACTAGATTTGTTACTGGCGCGCATTTTACTGTATCAATTGCCCCAGTAGATACTTTCGCTACAGTAGGTGTTAATCCAACTGATCGATCTTTTCTGAAAATCACCCCATCGCATTCTACAGCGTCTGCAGTACGTAAGATTGCGCCTAAGTTATGTGGATCTTCTAGTTCATCAAGCATCACGATAAAGCCATACTTATTTTTCTTGTTGTTTACAATATCATCTACTGTATAAGTTTTGTATTCATCAATGCTCGCAACTACACCTTGGTGATTTTCGCTTTTAACCATTTTCGTTAAAGCTTTACGGTCAGTCCTTTTTACACGAACATTTCCTTTACGACATAGAGCTTCAATTTCTCTATCATCGCTAGCTAAGTAAATTTCATGCACCTTAGATGGATCCGTTAGAATTTGCTTCACAACGTTTTTCCCGTAAATTAATTGTGCCATTGTTTTCCTCCTTATAAGTTCTTACTTTCTCCCATATGAAATCTATTCTTTCTTGTTTTTGTTCCAAATATAGGTAACCAATGATTGCCTCAAATCCTGTACTTTTACGATAGATATTAACAGGTGTATTATGAGGCACTGTTCCTGCATTTGCATTTCTTCCTTTTTTAAAATAGTCTTCTTCTTCGCTAGTTAATAAGCCCTCTTCGTGCAAGTAATCATAGAAAGAAGCCTGTGCTTTTGCACTAACATAAGAAGTCGTTAATTTCTGCAAATCTTTGCCTTTTTCATAGCCTTTTCCCACAAAAAATTCACGCACTTTTAAAGACCACACAGCATCTCCTAAAAAGGCAAGAGTTCTACCTGTATGCATTAACATTAAAGAAGTCCTCTAGTAGAAAGTTCGTTACGATATTCATCTGCTTTAGCGAAATCTTTTTGTGCTTTCGCTTCATTCCACTTAGCAAATAGTTCCTTATCTTCATCTGTTAAGACTACTTTTTCCACAACAATTCCTAGAATATCTAACATTTTTTCCACAGCATTACGATACTTGCTCACAACATTAAAATCAATTTCTTTTGCTCTCAAAGCTGTATTTAATTGTTTTACTGTATTAAAAATTACTTCATAAGCATTAGGAGTATTCATATCATCATCTAGTTGATCTAAATAATGACGATATGCTTCTTCATCATATGCATCACTTAGTTTTGCGCCTGCTAAGCTTGCTTTAATATCCGCTTGTTTTAATGGAAGTAATACTCTACTTAATTCTTTTCTCGCTGTTTCGATTGTTTCATCAGAGAAATTTAATTCTTTACGGTAATGCACACTACTCATTAACCATCTTGTTAAATTTGTTCCTAGTTTTTCTACAACATCTTTTGCCCAAACAACATTTCCTAGAGATTTAGACATTTTGTCCCCATTAATATTAATCATTGCGTTATGTACCCAATAATTTGCTAAGGCATTACCATGTAGTGCTTCTTGTTGAGCAGCTTCATTTTCATGATGAGGGAATCTTAAATCCATTCCACCACCGTGAATATCAATCTTTTCTCCTAAGTTATTGTTAATCATCACAACGCATTCTGTATGCCAACCAGGACGACCATCACCCCAAGGACTATGCCATTTGATACCTTTATCTGTTTTCTTCCATAAAGCAAAGTCATATGGATTTCTCTTTGCACTATTTTCTTCAACTCTAGCACCAGCTTCTAATTGGTCTAACTTTTGGTGACTGATTTCACCATATGTAGGTACAGATTCAACTGAGAAATAAACATCTCCATCCACATCATATGCATGATTTGTCTTTACTAAGTCATCAATAAAACCAATGATTTCATCCATTGTCTCTGTAACTCTAGGTGTAATATCCGGTAATTCTGTATTTAAATCTTTTCTTACCGCTTGATAAGCATCAATATAACGGTTAGCAATTACTGCTTCTGTTGTATTTTCTTCAATCGCTTTATTGATGATTTTGTCATCCACATCAGTAAAGTTAGATACATACTTCACTTTGTATCCTTCTGCTTCAAATAATCTTTTTAATACATCAAATACAACCATTGGTCTAGCATTACCAATATGTGCATAATTATATACAGTTGGTCCACATACATACATGGATACTTTACCAGGTTCAATTGGTTTAAATTCTTCAATCTTTAATGTTTTTGTGTTGTACAACTTAATCATTTTCATTTCCTCCTAAATATAAAAAAACGTCTTATAAAAAGACGCCTATAAGCGTGGTCCCACTTTTCTTACTTCTCAATATGCGTAACGAGCACAACGTCCTTGCCTACTATTTTCAACAAGGCCCTCATAGATGCATTCATATATCGCTAGCAATAGACATTTTCACCATCTAGTCTTCTCTAACTTACCTTGATATATTACTAATTCTAATCAACGGTTTCCTTATCTATCTTACCATGCATTTCTAGTTCTAAAAGACTTTTCTTTTTTTCTATTCCTCCTGCGTATCCTACTAAACTACCATCTGTACCAACAACTCTATGGCAAGGTACGATAATCGATATAGGATTTTTACTCACAGCTTGTCCAATTGCTTGACTCGACATTTTTACTTTGTTTCTTTCAAGCGCCATCTTTTTTGCTAAATCACCATAAGTAACTGTTTTACCATATGGTATTTCTAATAATAGTTTCCACACTTCTTTTTGAAATGAAGTTCCTTCTAGATTCATCATTGGATAACCAGTTGGCACTAAACACGAAAAGTAGCTATCTAAGTAGTCACATGTTTCTTTTATTACACTAGTTTTTTCATATACAGCTTCTTTCACTAAAAGATGAGGATAATATTTCCCACTTTCAAAGTAACAACCTATTAAATATTCATCTTTTGCTAGTAATAGTATTCTACCTAGAGGTGAAGCGTAATCGTATTTATATAACATATTTCTATCTTAACACGCCTATTTTCATCTAATATAATTAAATTAACTTTTTGGAGGTTACTATGTCTACACAAACATTAATCATCATTATGGCACTTGCCTTTATCGCATCATTACTATTTGATACATATCTTAAAAAGAAAAGAGAAGATTATACATCATATATTGTTAAGTTAGTTACTGAAGGAAATTTCGAACAATTTGATCAAGAAATAAATTCTTCTAAAGCTAGTCGTCTTATTCCACCAATGAATATGGATATGCTCAAATTCAATGTTTATATTATGCGTGGCATGCAAAAAGAAGTGGAAGATTTGTTTGATTCATTTGAACATAAACGTTTATCAAATGATGCTAAACTAACTATTTATACTCGTGCTCTTGGCTATTTCATCACAACACATGACCAAAATCGATGTAAGAAATGTTATGACATCATCATGGATTTACCAAACAATGATTCTGTCAAAAAATCTACAGAAGTTGTATATGAAATTATGGTAGAGAAGAAAACAGACCGCTTAAATGAATTATTAGAGGAACTAGAAAAAGATTCAAGCACACAAAAATATATCAATGAATTCTTAATATCAGAAATTTACACTAATTTAAATGATGAAGAAAATGCAAAAAAATATGCAGACCTAGCCAAAGAACATGTACTTCATCCTGAAGACTAGCATTAGAAAGCTAATAATTTTAAAGGTATATCATGGCTCTTAATCCATTAGGTTTAAATAACGTAGTTCAAGAAGAAAAAATCAGTAAAATAAAAGCGATTCAACTATTCGATAATCATATTCTCGATAATCTAAATCCTGGAACATTTGAAACTTTACAATTCATCCATCGATACTTATTCGAAGATATATATGACTTCGCAGGTGAAATAAGAACTGTCAATTTAGCTAAAGGTAATTTTCGTTTTGCACCAGTAATATATTTGAAGGTTTCATTAGATAATATAGAAGAAATGCCTCAATCTACTTTCGATGAAATTATTGAAAAATATGTTGAAATGAATATTGCCCATCCTTTTCGTGAAGGAAATGGTAGAAGTACTCGAATCTGGCTTGATCACATACTAAAGAAGGAAATAAACAAAGTAGTTGATTGGAGCCTAGTCGATAAAAATGATTATTTACTTGCAATGGAACGTAGCCCGATCAAAGATGTTGAAATCAAAGTTTTACTCCACTCAGCATTAACAGATGATACTTTTAACCGTGATATCTATATGAAAGGTATTGACCATAGCTATTATTACGAAGGTTATACTGCATTTAAGACAAAAGATTTAGTCTAAATTAATTCAAAGATAAATATAGTCACACAACAAATCATTGATACAGGAAATAATCCTAGTCCTTTATAAGCACATAGCATACCAATGATTAGTGACACTGCTCCTGCTAATGGAGAACCCGTAATATTTAATATTGCTGGAAAAGTCATTACAGATAATGTCACATAAGGTACATAGTATAAAAATGATTGAATAAATTTATTTTGTATTGGCTTACGGATTAATGTTAGTGGTAATACACGAATAATATATGTCGTTAATGCCATAACAAAGATATAGATATATGTTTTCATGCATTACCTCTTTCTATTGGGAATAAAATAGCTGCTATACTAGAAATAACAATCGTTAAGATTAGTACTCTCATTCCTTCTGATAAATTAGCCATTGGGCCATAATTAGCTGCTATATAGCTGAATAAAAAGCTAATAGCGATACATCCTAGAACAATTTTATTTTTCTTTCCTTCAGGAATAATTATCGCAATAAACATGCCAAATAACATCACCGAACAACCATGCATTGCCCATACTGGTAATATGTCTCCAACTAATATTCCAATAACAGTTCCTATACTCCACATTGGTAAAGCAGCACACATTGCCCCAAAGTAATACCAAACATTTAATTTACCAGGTTGCGCTATCGCGATACCAAACAACTCATCTGTTACATCAAAACCAATGAGTAGTCTCCAAGATAGTGGTGTATCAAATGGTAAATGTTGACTTAAAACGCAACTCATTAATAGATATCTAGCATTAATAATGCACATCATTAATATGATTGTGATCATTCCTGCATCTTCCGCAATTACGGTTATTCCACCATATTCTCCTGCTGATGCATTATTTAAAAAGCTTAATAAAAAGCCTTGTAACGCGTTCATTCCTACATTATGACAAGATATACCAATACCAAAACTAACGGTTAAATAACCTAGTCCAATAGGCAATCCATCTTTTAATCCTTCTAAAAATTTATCCTTATTCATCAAATCACCAAGAGCTATTATAAAACAAAAAAAGACCTGTAAGTGAAGAACACCTACAAGTCCTAAAACTAATTTTTATTTTTATTTAGAAGCTAGGTAATCAGCTACATACTTACCAGAAGTAAGTGCCCAACCATTGTTAGCTCCAGATGGAGAGTCATCACCCATTTGACCGCCAATAACTTCACCAGCTGCGTATAAACCATCAATAACTTCGCCAGATGTATTTAATACTTGTAAGTTAGCATCAACATCTAGACCACCCATTGTAGTAGCGTAACGAGCTTTTTGTTCAACGATGTAAATTGGACCATCTTCAAATTGAGCTGTTAGATAATCAACACCTCTACCAAAGTCAGTATCTTCACCATTTTCTACGAATGTATTGAATGTTGCGATTGTTTCTGTTAGAGCATCACCATCGATACCAGCTGCTTCAGCTGCTTCTTTAGCGTTACTACCAGTTGTGAAGATTGGTTCACTTGCGCCATTGTTAGCAACATAAGAATCAATTGTTTCTTCTGTTAGACCAGCAGCCTTTAGCTTTGTCTTCCATTCATTGAATGTTGTTTCATCCATTACTAGATATAGCATTTCATCTTCTTGTTCTTGAAGAGCATTTAAGATGTCATGGTTACTAGCTTTTTCGTTAACAACACGTACACCACTCTTGTTGACTAAGATAGCAGCTTTAGAGAATGCTGTGATGTTACCAGCAATAGTACTCTTAGCATGTTTTGTACTTGTTTCTACACCATTAGGATATTCCTTGATGTAATCCATATGTGTTGTACCAGCTCCAATTGCTGTAGCCATTTCTAAGCCTTCACCATTAGATGAATCTAGACCATAGAATAGACCTTTTTCAGCAGCTGCAGGAAGTAAGTCATTGTTATTACCATAACCACCAGTAGCTAAAATAACGTTTTCAGCAGTTAATGTATATGTCTTACCCTTTGTTGTTTCAGCTTCAACACCAGTAACTTTGCCATCTTCTGTAGTTAAGCTTGTTACTTTTGTATTTAATAATACTGTTGCTTCTGTTTCATTTACGGCATTACCTAAAATCTTAGCAGCTCCAGCACCACCATCAACATAAGCTAATTCACGGTCAATGCTGTATTCAGCTAATTTATGTAAGCCACCTTCCATGTTATATTCAACACCAACTGTATCAACTAACCAATCTGTTGTTGCACCAACATTTTCAGCATAGATGCTTAATAAATCTTGATCATTTAAGTTGTCACCATTCTTTAAGAAGTCTTCTTTCATGCTTTCTGCTGTATCATTTGTAACACCAGCTTCAGCTTGAACTTTAGAACCACTTACAACTTGGTTACCACCAGAAACACGAATTGTTCCACCTAGTGAAGATGTCTTTTCAACTAAGATTACACTCTTGCCAAGTTCTTGTAAGCGAAGTGTTGCACTCATTCCGGCTGCACCACCACCAACGACGATAACGTCAGCTGATAATGTTTCACTTTGTCCTTCTTCTTCATTAGGAACCTTTGCGTTAAATGTACTTGGGTCGCCACCAGCTTGTTTAATACAATCAGAAACAGCAGAACGAATTGCTACAGTAGTATAAGTAGCTCCTGATACTGTATCTGTTTTAAGTGTTTGATATTCTACGATTTGTTCTGGCACTAATTCAAATGCAGGTGTAGCTAAACCATCAGTTTCGCTGTTTTCACCAATTGTTACATCTGTAATTTTACCGCCTTCGAATGTTACGCTTACTTCTACAGAACCGTTATGACCTTCAGAAGTAGCAGTATATGTTCCATCTTGAATATCGCTAGTTGCACTTGTTTCACTAGGAGTTGCAGTACTTGCAGCACTACCACTATTAGAACAAGCAACTAACATTACAGCAGATAGAACAAGTGTTGTGATTTTCTTGAAATTCATAATACTTTTCCTCCATTAATTGCTTAAAGCATTGTTATTATACGCAAATTCATATCAATTTCACCACATTTTTACATTGCTTTTTCAATTTTTTTAATTAGCCCTAAATCTGCTGGTAACCAATCAACAGAATAGAGTTCTTCTCTAGTCAACCACTTCGCTTCTTTTGCTTCAACTAGCACTAAATTCCCTGATACAATCTCACACCAGTAACAATCCATACTTAAGTGAAAATTAGGATAATCATACTCAATCGTATCAATCAAGTCATTTACTTTGATGACTGTTTCTAGTTCTTCTTTGATTTCGCGGATTAGTGCTTCTTCACTCGTTTCATTTTCTTCTATTTTTCCACCAGGAAACTCCCATCCACCTTTAAATTCTCCATATCCTCTTTCTGTTGCGTAGATTTGATTTCCTTTTTTAATGACTGCCGCAACAACTCTAACAACCTTTTTCTCCATACTATTCCTTTACTATATATTCATAAATATCATCACGTACTGGTGTATCTAGACGCCATTCTAGTTCTACCGCTTTCTTTGTTGTACCTGTCATGACAATTTCTTTATAATTCCCTGTTGCTTGTACAAAACCTAAGAAATAGAACTCTTTCGATATCTTATCTTCTTTATTCTTTCTAACAAATAAAGGCACTGTAATTCCTCTATCACCCGCATGTAAGAAATTTTGAATATCTTCAGATTTTACAGAACGACCATTTTTAGATATCGCAATGAGTCTTGTATTATTCACAAAATGATCTTCATATTTTACTGATGCATTAATACTTTCTTCCTTATCATAGTTAATAAAGATTGGGAAAGTTTTAGTATGTTGGTCATATTTGTAACCACCAATGTTTAATGCCACTTCCCCATGTTCCCAATTAAGTAATCTACATACATCTTCATAAGTATATTTCTTATATAAAACAAGTGCTGTATTTCGATAAGTACTAGCGTAACTCGTCTTGTAACGATTTAAACCAAATTGAATTAATTCTTTTACCATATCTAAAAATGCTCTATGGTCTAATGCTGTTTCAAATATCTTTGATATCTTATAATCGTTATTCTCTTTTTCTAAGAAGATACAATTTTGGTATGTATTTTTTGAAGAACCCGTAGGAAATACATTTGTTAAGACATTAATAACACTTGTTGTTTCTAACTCTGTTAATTCATGCTCGTATTTAAGTTTTAATTTTTCTTGATATTTACTTAATACATGATGACGATAGGTTAGTAAACAATCTAATAATTCTAGCTCTAGCATTCGTTTACCATTTGCTAGTTTCTTTGAAATAAACTCAATCATTTCTTTTTCTACATCCGATAATCGTATCGTGTATTCTTTTTCATATTTCACTAAGAATTGATAGTACGAACCTAAGCTATTATTATCAAAAATACGTAATACATCCATTTCTCCAAAACGATCAAAATCCATTAATTGTGGGATATAGCCTAGTTTATTCTTAAGATTAATATAGTTTTCTTTAATCAGTTTAATATCACTAAAATTTGCATTATCAATTGCTTTAAAGATTTTCTTTTTCGCTATTTCATCAAAATGTATCGTACTAGAACCAGGAATAATTCGTGCTCCTTCTAATACATATCTTCGAATATTATCTTTGTTATAAGTTCTATCTCCAGATAAAGCAATTGGTATCATGAAGTTATTGTTGTAGTTTCCAATAAAATCTAACACAACGACAAATTCTTTATCTTTCGCTTTTCTTAGTCCTCTACCTAATTGTTGAATAAATACAATTGGTGATTCTGTCGGTCTAAGCATGATGACTTGATTAATCTCAACGATATCTACACCTTCTGAAAATACATCAACAGATAAAATATAATCAAGTTGTCCTTGACCCTTCTCATTTACATTTTTCTCCATCGTTAAACGTTCTATCGCTTCTTCACGTTCTTTTTCCGAGTTTGCGCCAGATAAAACAAGCGTACGCCATCCTCGTTCATTGAATTTATTTGATAAGTCTTTCGCTTCATCTATGCGACTACAGAAAATTAATCCCTTCACACGACTTCCACTATAGCCATAATACGAAGCTTGTTCCATGACTCTTGTGACACGTTCTTCACTTGTTAAATACTTAAAATCATTCAACTCATTCTTTTCTTCATCATGCATATCAATATCCGTAATACCAAAATAATGGAATGGACATAACAAATCTTCTTCCATTGCTTGTTGTAAACGAATTTCATAGGCTATTTGGTGATTGAATAATTCATAGATATTCTTACCTTCAAATTGATCATCCCTTTTATCCGGTGTAGCTGTCATACCTAAAGTAAATTTAGGTTTAAAGTAAGCCATGAGTTTCTTATAAGAATTAGCTGAAGCGTGATGCGCTTCATCATAGACTATCGCATCAAAATATTCTGGATCAAATTGCGTATAGATATCTTCTTTACTCATCGTTTGTATTGTCGCAAAAATATAATCCTTATCTAATTCTTGTTTATTTCCAGATACAATGCCCATAGAACGCGTACTAGCAAATACACGCTCATAAGAAGCTTTTGCTTGTTTTACGATTTGGTTACGATGCACTAAAAATAGTACTCGCTTAAAGTTCAAACTCCGCATAGCAAAAGCAGACGCATATGTTTTACCCGTACCTGTAGCAGATATTAATAGTGCTTTATCTTCACCACTAGCGATAATTTTTTCTACATTACTAATAAAAGCGACTTGCATCGAATTAGGTTTTAATGGTGTAACACATTTACCAAGTTCTTTTTCACGGTCTAGTTCTTCTTGTTTTACACGTATCTTATTTTCGTAGTACTTTAAACGATAAGAACTCGCTATATCTTTATATGATTTTGTATGTTCATGATTCCATAAATCTTCAAACTCATCTGCTATCTCATGCATTAGTGCACCACTAGCACTAGAAACTAGCTTTGTATTCCACTCTCTATTTCTTGTTAATGCATCAATTGTTAGATTGGAGCTTCCAATAATAATTCGATAGATTTCATCTTTCTTAAAAATATATCCCTTTGTATGAAAGCCACCACTCTCATAACTTGATTCATACATTTTTAACTCAATGTTTTTTAACTCACTTAGTTTATCTAAAGCACTAGGATCACTAAATAAAAGATAGTCCGTCGTTAGTATTCTTCCTTTTATATTTCTTTTTTCTAATTCTTTTAATGTCATTAATAATGGTTCTATACCACTTTTTGTAATAAAAGCGACACTAATGGAAAAACTATCACAATTTAATAATTCTCGTTCTAAAGAAACTAATACTTTTCGTCCTTGTTCATAATTATTAGATAAAAATTCTGGTTGAAACGATAAATCAGAATCAATATTACGATCTATAAATGCTGTACCTAATCCTAGGCGAATATCATTAAAACTATCTTTCATACTAAATACCTAAATAGAGAATAATCTATTTTATGTTTTTCTGCAAAATCCGTCATAAATTATCGTATAATTTACAAAAATAAAGGGGCTTTGGTGGAAATATGAAAAAGATATTACTTTGTGCACTCACACTACTCATAACAATCTCTACATTCACAAATTACACCGTGATATATGCAGAAAATACCATTTATGCTTCATCAACTGATGATTCAGGAAACACTACATACTACTACAGTATTGATGATGCATGGGATGCTGCTACTTCTGGTGGTAAGAAAATCACACTAGAAACCGATTGGAAACTGAATGAAGAATTGTATGTTAGTATGGACGAAACAGTTTATGTTAACTTTAATGGTCATTATATTAGTAGAAATCTAGGAAGTGATCATGATAGTTATTCAAGAAGTGGCATGGTTTTTGATATCAGTGGTGGAGCAAACGTCACTTTAACTGGTGGCACTTCATCACGTACATTTACCGTAAACTACGATGGATCTAGTAACAGTGTAACTAGTGGTGGTTTAATTACTGGTGGTAATTCTAGTACTTCTGCCGGTGGTATCCACATGAGAAAAGGAGCTAAGCTCTACTTAGATAATGTCGCTGTTGCGGGCAACCGCTCTAGTATCCCTTGGTATAGTGTACTAACCGATAACTCAGGAGCTGGTGGCGGTATTTATCTCAATGAAGATTGTGAAGTACATTTAACAAATAACGCTCAAATTGCATATAACTATGCTGAAGCAGATGGTGGCGGTATATTTGTCAATAATACGGACACAATTATTTCTTTAAGTGGAAACTCTTCTATCCATCATAATTCAGCTGAAGATGGTGGTGGTATTGATTACCGCTTATGTCGCTATAAATTATTCTCAAATGATGGTACAGGCAGTATTTCATTTAACCGTTCTCGTGCAAATAGTGATTTCGGTGGTGGCGGCATTTGTTCTGATGGTGAAGATCAAAATAGTACAATATCAGGCATTACATTTGAAGGTAATACAACCTATGAAAGTGGTGGTGCCATATACATCGAGCAAAAAAACCTAACGATTGCAAATTGTAAATTCATTAATAATGAAGCTTCAAAATATGGTGGTGCTATCTATAACAATGATGATAACAATGTCATTTCAGGATGCGAAATCACAAACAATAAAGCAAGTAATGCAGGTGGTGGTATATTTGCTCAATACGGTCATGCGATTAGTTTAAAAGAAATCACAACTGTCAAAAACAATACAAGAGGCGATGGTAGTGCAGATGATGTTTACTTAGATTGGAATTCTGATACAAATCGAGCATATATCACTGGTGGACCATCCAGTTGGTCTGAAATTGGTATTCGTACTGCTAAAAAAGAAGAGCGTCTTCTTTCCACTACAGAGACATATTATTTCGCAAATGCATTCTTCTCTGACTACGATGATTATCATATTGAATTTGATGATGATGCTCGTGAGTTATGGATTAAATCTGGAGCGAAAGAAGTAGTCGAGAAAAAAGAAGTTGGTCCTGAAGCTATTGATACAGGTAAAACATACAATGGTAAAAAGATCATTGAAGGTTACTTCTCTATGCAAACCATGGGTGATCAATATACAGATGTAGACTCAAATTATTACTATTCAGATGGTTATTTTATTCCTTCATCCGAAGATGCTAATATTGGTGATCCAAATTATTACGATACGCATTTAGCAACAATGTCTATGAGTATGGCATGTTCTACATTCTCTCGTATTGGTAAAGATGGATCTTACGATTCAGATGATCGTTCTTATGTTTATAAATCAAAAAATATTGAAAGATTACTAACAGATATCGGTGTAAGTATTGATGATATCTATATTAATGATGCAAATGCTGTAAGACCTACTACGAGTAGTATTGGTGTAGCAATCGGTCAAAAAGTCATTACAGATCATAGTAACAACGAATATATTCTTGTCCCTATTGCCATAAGAGGACAAGGATATGAAGCCGAATGGTATAGTAATACAACAATTGGTACAACAGGTGAAGCTGAAGGATTTGGTGAATCTGCTGATGTTGTCTTTAGAGAACTTCAATCCTATATTTCTAACTACAATCTAGAAGACGCTGTAAGCCAAGGAAAAGTAAAATTCTGGATTACAGGATATTCTAGAGCTGGTTCTGTCGCAAACTTAACTGCTAAACGTATCATTGAAACATATTGTAGTGGTGAAAGTACTAATACAAGCAACCAAGTTTATGCATATTGTTTTGAAGCACCAAAAGCTGGCATCAATTCTGCGATGACACTTGATATATCAAAATATTATTGCATTCATAACTGTATTAACCCTGTAGACTTAGTTCCATTTGTTGCCCCTGAAGAAATGGGCTTTATCCGCTATGGTGTAGACCACTATATCCCAGGCAGTACTGATACAAGTACGATTAAAAAAGAGGATGCCGATTATGTATGGAGCTATGTAAAAAATCTAAGTTGGGCAAGTAGTTATTTTAGATTAAAAGATAATAACTACTATGATGTAGGAACAGACGCATATAACGCACAACGCACATTAATGAAAGCGCAACTTGAATCTGTTGACCCAGATAATATTTACTTCGTAGATCAATTTACACTTTACTATGCAAGATATTTAGCACAAGCTGCTAAACAAAGTATGTATAAGAAACTTGATACAAATGGTGCCAATATTAACCAAAGGCAATTTTTAAGTATATTGTGGCGTTCTATAGAATCTTGGGGATTATTATCAACAGATACACAAGGTGATTTCCGTAACAGTTATACTTCTTCTAAATCATCTGTAGCAAGTGGAGTCACATTCCAAACAGCAGTACAATCCTTAACAAAGATTATCTTTAGTAAAAATTCAATTGTACAAAATGGCATCATGACAAGTATTAGCTCAGGTGCTTCTGAGATGATGTCTGATTACATGCAGTTATATCATATTTGGGATGATGTTATTGGGGATTGGGCAACCATTTCTGAAGCAAAACGAAATGAATATTTAGACTACTTCTGGACAAATCTTATGACGAAAAAAGCTGTCACAACGCAAAAAGCAGCTATTGATTATCTAACAGATGAAGAAGTTAATGAAATGCATACAGCTTGGAATACTGTTCTAGATGTATTACTTCGTTGGGTAGCAGTAGACTATGAGACAGATATTCATGATTGGGATACACCTGAAGTAGCTGGTTCTACAAAAAATATACCAGTAACAGAAGGTATTACATTCGATCATACGATATATGAAAATGAGTCTCAGGTTCTTCTAGGAACACTTGCTCAAAATATTACTGCTATTACTCAAGCGCATTACCCAGAAGTGAATTTTTCTTGGGTACGTAGCTATGATAGCTTCTATGATGACGATGCAAATCAAGCAATCAAAATTGTGACTGATAAAGTACCAGTCATTACAGATAAATTTAATACTAGTGATGAAACATTAACATTAAAAACTTCATCTAATACTCCTGGTGCTGGTATCTATTACCGTGTTAAATCTAATAAAGATTCTGACTATGGAGCTTGGAAACCTTATAACAGAGCGATTAGTCTAACCCCATTAGATGATGAAGTTACTTCTTATACAGTACAAATGACTGCTGTATATTGTTCAAATGTATCTGATGTTGTCACAAAAACTTATTCACTAAATAAAGCTCATACAGTAACTGTTAACGGTACTTCTATTGGTACATATAGAGTTGGAAATACTGTAACAATTAATGGTACAAGTGCTGATACTTCTAAGATATTTACAAGTTGGAAAGATAGTGAAGAAATTACATTTACTGACCCAAATAGTGCAATCACAACATTTGCGATGATTGATCAAGATGTAGCTGTTGAAGCAAATTACGCAAATACAATTTCTAACGCTACATTAACTGTTGATGCGCCAGTTGCTAATAGTGCTCTACCAACATCAGGAACATTATCTTGGGGTGAAAGTAATTCACTAACTGTTAATGTTTATTGGCAATGCGGTAGTGAACAAGCTTCAGGTACAGCTTCATACAATAAAACTTATCAAGTTGCGACAATTGTTTCGCAAGATGCAGAAACAAGTAGATATTTTGACACAAGTATTAAAGCAGAAAAAATAACAGTCATATATAATGGCATTTCTCAAGATAGTGCTAGTACTGCATATGTAAATGATGAAGGTAGTTTAATTATCATTGGTAAAGAAATTACAACATCTAAACCTAATATCACTTCTGTAGAAGAAACTTCTATTACGATTGTGGACGATGAAAAGATTACAACAGATAAATTACCAACTAAAGCAACTGTAATCGCTGAAGATGGTCAAGCTTATACTGTAAGCGTAGACAATTCAAAAGTTCCTGCTATACAAGATGATGAAGGCAATAAATATTTAGAACTTCCATTAGTATTAAGTGATAGTGATGCTGTAATTAATACAGATAACAGAGTCTTAAAAGTAAATATCACAACACAAAAAAGACCTGCTGTTCCTAAGATTTATGTAGAAGATAACACTGATGGTTCTAAAACAATTAGTTTATCGTGTGAAACAGAAGCGGCGACAATCTACTACACAATTAATAATGGTGAAGAAAAAATATATACAGGTCCATTTACGATAAATGGTGATGAAGGACAGAAAACAACTTATGCTATAACCGCATGGGCTGTGTCTTTAGATGGTATTTCATCATCACAACATACAGAATCCTTTGTATTTGATAAACCATATACTGTAACGATTCATAGTAAAGATACTCTAGGAAGTATAAGTGAGTGGCAACCAGACGATATTACTTATCATTATTATCAAGATACTAGTGTAAAACTTGCTCCACCACTACAAAATAACGAAGAGTTTACT
>CAVCUC010000029.1:0-6805 GCA_963605225.1 bacterium | reverse complement strand
AACTCTTCCAGAAGGAATCACTGAAGATAGTAGTGATCACTCATTAAGCTTTACAATGACACAAAACATTGAACTAACTGCTATTTATAAGCCAATTGTAAATAATGTTAGCTTAACAATTGAGCAACCAACATTAGGGAAAACATTAGCGACTAAAGTCACTTCTGCAAGCGTTACATTTGTTAATCCATATGATCTAACAAATTACTTAGCAGACATTACTTGGAGTCCAAATAGTGGTTATCCAGTATATAACACAACTTATACTGCTAAGATTTCTCTAACACAACAAGCTGCTCAAGCCTTAAAATTTGTTTTAGGAAACAATGCTAGTATTACTGTTAATGACAATCAAGATATTATCGCGACATATGCTTCATCAGGAAATACATATGACATTTATGTAACATTCCCTAAAGTAGATAAGATTGATGTAACAAGTATTGAACAACCTCCTGTATCTAGTACAACTCGCGAGAATGCTGAACAAGGAAATTGGAATCTAGCTACTTCTACAAACATCACACTTCAAAGTGGTATAAGTGTTAGTGCTAATATCAATTGGGATACATTACCAACATTTGATCCTACTAACTTAAATGCTCAAGAATTTGAAGTAACTGGTACTGTAGAACTACCTGACTATGTATCAAATTCTAAAGGTATCTCATTAGCAGTAAAAACAAAAGTTATTGTCCCTAGTGCTCCTCAAGTAGAACCAGTAAGTGCAAACCATGAATCTGGAAATTATATTGAGAAAGTCCTAGTAAGCTTAAGTACAAATACTGAAGGTGCTAGTATCTACTACACGTTAGATGGTAGTGACCCTACAACAAGTAGTTCTCTATACAGTGAAGAAATAGAAATTACTACGAATACATCACTAAAAATTGTCGCAATCAAAGAAGGAATGATTAGTAGTGCTATTAAAACCTATACATATACGATTAGTCCTGCACCAACACCTACTCCAGATTCTTCAGAAACAAAGAAAGATACAGGATGGGATGATGGTGGACCATTCACAACAGATGCATGTGGTAATGTATATGATCGATGGGGTAATAAGATTTACGAGGCTACTTCATGTAATGTAGGTGGCTATAACTTAGTCGGTACAGATACAAAAGAATAGAACAAAAAAAAGAATCCAAGAGTCATTCATATTGATGATTCAAGGATTCTTTTCTTATTCACTAAAATAATTAGATAAAGATACTTTTTCACTTTCTGTTTGATGTTTCTTATCTAAAGCTTTTTCCCAAGTTTTTTCCATTTCATATTTAAAGAATTTAACCATTGGAGATAGCTCTTCATCTTCATCAAACTTTTCTAATGCTTCATAATAATATTTCTTATCTTCGTTATAAATAACAATTGGTGGCAAGTTATGAATCATAAGATAGTAATTTGCTAAAGTTCTACCTACTCTACCATTACCATCCGCAAAAGGATGAATTTCTTCTATAACATTATGCAAAAATGCAGCAATCAGAATTAAACTATCATCATCGTTTCGATTTGAATTAGATATTTCATCTAACAGTTCATTCATATCTTCACCAACATTTTCTACTTTGGATCCAACTTCATTTCTACCAATAATATAATCATGTTTCTTATATTCCCCAGGACGCTCATGATTAATCACAAATCTTTTTTCATCATAAGTACCTTTTGTTAGTATTTCGTGAATCTTTTTGATTAGTTTTTCAGTGATAGGTTCTTTTTTAATAATTCTTTTTGTTAGATACTCATAACAATCTTTTTGATTTGAAATCTCAAACAACGTTTTAAGCTCTCCAGTAAAATTAATGATTTTACCATTTTCAAATATTTCTCTTACATCGTGGTATGTAATTTGATTATTTTCAATTATTCCAGAATGATACGCGAATAAAATACGATAGCTATCTAACGCATTTCTCAAATCGTTTTCTGTCTGTATATTTAGTGACTTCCAATATTGTATTACTTCGTTGTAATTATATTTTGGTAATGCCATACAATCACTTCTTTCTATCGCTATCTTTCTTGTTCTAATATATCAATTAATTCTATCGCTCTTTCTTGTATCATTCGATTAAGCATTTCTAATCTTTTCGCTGGCAAATTATATTTACTATGTTTTTTAAAAGAAAAATGAACTAACTTTCGTAGTTTAGAAACTTGTTCTCTACCACAATATGCTTTTACTAATTCTCTAAAATCTCCACCATAGTTAGATACTTGTAATTCTTTATTATTTTTCCAATAATTTTCAAATGCTGCTTTATCATCAAATACATTTATTGGTGCACTAGAAAGTAACCCTGCACCATGATCAAATAATGGTGCAAAACTAGTATATTCTCCCGTGTGATTATCTTTTAATAAACCGAAATTTCCTAAATGTCTATCCCAATTAAAAGTAAGACTATCCAGTATAATCATGTCAGCAAATTCATTCTTATAACCATGACTAACACAAAAGTCATGTACACAATCAATATCTTTACAATGTGATGCTAAATATATAGGGACATATGAATAATCATAAGAGGTAAACAACTCACATGATGACGCAAGCATTCCCTTCCATTTATTCAGATTATAAGCAACAGCATGAATTCCCATTGTTTCAGCTAATTGATAAATATAGTATTCACTATATGGTTCAAAACCAACATTACTCGCTTTTAAATATTCAGTACTACCTTTATACAAATACACTTCACCATTTATCCTACGCCATGCTTTTGGTAAAGCACCATCTGTTGTAAATTCTGGTGAAGTTGCTATACCTTTTATCTTTGAAGAATATCCTGTAAAAGCTACTAAAGATAGCACTGTAGAAAAATTATGTTCAAATAAATTGTAATCACTAAACTTCAAGCTATCATCTTGAACTATCCAATAACAATCAATAAGTGATAATCCTTTTGAAATATCAATTACACCTTTTATGTCTCTTAAATCTAAATTATTAGATTCCAAAATATTTTTTACAAATGTTCTATTCTTCGGAACAATTCTTTGTTCGAGGAATTCTTTTAATGTGTCGCTCGTAACTTCTTTTTGTAAGCTTTCTGGAAATAAATGTGTATGATTCGATACAACTTTTATATTAAATATTTTTAGGGTAATTTTATTATCCATATCAAACTGAATCAGAGTTTCATCATATAATTTCAAACTATACATTGTTTCTCCTCCCTTCAGTTCTTAATTAAATTATACCTTATGCTTTACCTTCTGTTTCCTTAAATAAGCTAATCATATAGTCACGATTAATACGTGGCCAATCCTCATTATTCACTTTATATTTGTCAGGATCAGTATTCATTTCTTCTTCCATCATTGATGTTGGAATTGTAAATGCCATTCCTTTATCTCCAGTACGTACATTAATACGAATGATGCCATTATCAGCTCTTTCATAAGTAATACCTGTAATATCTTCTACAGTACCTTTTTTATTATCAATAAATTCGATGAAGCAATCGTATTTCGCTAGTTCTACCATTACATCATCTAAGCCATCTTCTAGGATTTGAATCTTTTCTGTAAATTCATCTAAAGTAGCACATCTTCTTAATGTATACCCTGTTTTCGCAATTTCTTTCTTTAGCGCATCCATTGAAGCAGGCATTTCTTTAGCACTAAAGAAAATAACAAACTTGTGTGATGGATCAAAATATAATACTGGATATAGTAACATGTATTCTTTTTTACAATGTGGACAACTTACTCTAAATAAGTCACCAGATACACACTTATCTCTTAAATCTCTATCTTTTTCCGCGTGAATAAAATCGTATTGTGTAATTTCAAATTCTTTCTCACAATAAGGACATTTAATTTTACTTGTAATATTTCTTTCCATATTAACTCCTTCGTAAAGGTTTACTAAAACCAAATATAGCTTCTCTACCTAATTTCATCAGTCTCTTATATTCTTTTTGTGCATTTTTAGATAATTTATCTCCAACAAATACACCTATTAATCTTGGTGAATCAATGTAATAAGGTAATGCACGTACTAAGTCATCTGTTTGAACATCTTTTATATTTTCAGGAACATCGATTAGATTTCCTTCTAAAAAAGGTCCATTAATTCTTTTGATTTTCATTTCTAGATCAACTAGAGCGTGTCCAGCAATAATATCTACACATACAACATCAGGAAAATATAAATCTCTTATTTCATTTAATCTTTCATCAAATCTTGTTTCCATAAGATCTATATCTTCATTTTCTTCCATTAACTCAATGAAACTGTTATTCTTTTGCATCATTTCCAATGTAGGTTCAATGATTCTACATTCTAAATCCATCACATAATCAGGTCCAAATATCGCTAACATTTTTTCTTTCTTTAGACCTTTTATACATTTCTCATAGGATGATCCAATCGCTAAAACATTAAAACTTAATAGACCACCTTCATCAATAAAACAAGAACATAGCATGTAACAATCTTTCTCTGTTACCTTAATTTTATCTTTTACATATTCTGTTAAATCATCAGCTTCAAAAATAATGTACTTGTGATAATAATTTGTAAATCCATATTCTGCTAATTTCATAACCCATATCTTAACAGTTTCTAAATAACATATCTAGCAAAAAGCGTATATACTTTTAGCTATGGGAGGTCTAAAAAACGATGAATCTAGATAACACAACATAATTTGATGTGTTATTGCTAGAAGAGTAGATACCTATTAGGATTTAACTCAATTACACACTAGCAAACAATCATTCAAATTATAGAAAAGGAAAATTATTTAAAATGAAAAATCAAAAAACACAATATATGGCACGACTCGGCCTATTAGCCGCAGTTGTATTAATTATGGCATTTACTCCGCTTGGTCAATTTAGAACACCTATGTTAAATGTAAGTTTCTTATGTGTACCAGTCGCAATAGGAGCGATGACCTTAGGTCCAAAAGCTGGCGCAATACTTGGTGGACTATTTGGCTTAACCAGTTTCTTTCAAGCATTTACTGATGGTGGAATGAAATCAATGTTATTAAGTATCAATCCATTTGGTTGCTTTGTTGTTACTGTTGTCGCAAGAATCTTATGTGGATTATTATGTGGTTTAATCTATAAAGCATTAAATCAAAAAGTAAATTCTACAGTTAGTAGAATCGTTGGTGCATTAAGTTGTCCATTCTTCAATACTGTATTCTTTATGGGATTTATTATGTTATTTTATTACAACACAGAATATATCCAAGGATTCGCTACAAAACTAGGTACTCATGGACCAATTACATTAATTTTAGCTATGGTTGGTATACAAGGAATGATTGAACTTATTGTTTGTGGAATCATCGCTACTGCTGTTTCTAAAGCATTAGATCATATTTATAAGAAATAATCATTAGATTATAGACCTAGTTTCTTTATGATAAGAAGCTAGGTCTTTTATTTATATTTTTTGAGAATTAGTGTCACATGTGACAGTTTTCATCAATGAAGTTCATTAAACAGCATTAAAAAACACCTCTAGCGAATCATGTTCAACTAGAAGTGTTTGTTTCAACTATTAATAGTTTTCTTTCTTAATTTCAAAGAAGCTTTCTTTATATCCACATAATGGACATACTTTAGGAGCTTTCTTAGAAGTTACTGTATAGCCACAGATTTCACATTGCCATACAACTGGTTCATCTTTAGAGAATGTCTTTTCTGCTTTTAGATCATCAAGAAGTTTTTGGTATCTTTCTTCATGTTCTTTTTCGATTTTAGCAACCATGTCCATTTGTGCAGCGATTCTTGTGAATCCTTCACTTCTAGCATCTTCTGCCATTTCTTTGTACATACTTGTCCATTCTTCATTTTCACCATCTACACCCATTTGTAGTGCTTCAGCTGTTGTTGGAATTTCACCACCACATAAAGCTTTAAACCAAACTTTTGCATGTTCTTGTTCATTACGTGCTGTTTCAAGGAAGAAATTTGCAATTTGTTCATATCCTTCTTCTCTTGCCTTTTCAGCAAAATATGTGTACTTGTTTCTTGCTTGAGATTCACCTGCGAATGCTTTTTGTAAATTAGCTTCTGTCTTACTTCCTTTTAATTCCATCTTTTTTTCTCCTTCATGTCTTCCTGACACTTCTCACATATTCCTTCATAAGTTGTAGAATGCTTGATGATTTTGGCATGTGTTAATGTTTCTGCCTTTGTATCAAGACTATGATCATATGGTATCTGTACATCCATAATCATCCCACACTTCGAGCAGATAAAATGATCATGAGGAATAGGATTAGCATCATAATAGCTTTGTCCATTTCCTTCAATTTTTTGAATCTGTCCTAGCTCTACAAGAGTCTTTAGATTCCGATAAATAGTTGCTTGTGAAATACTACTATCTTTTTCTTTTGCTTTAGCTAAGACATCTTCTGCATGCATATGTACTCCTTCACCATGCATAATCTCTCGAATAATCTCTTTTTGATGGGTATTTCTTGTCTTCATTCCACTCCTTATTGAGAACTATTCTCATTATGATGTATTATCCTAGTAAAGTCAACTATGTATTCATGAACTGTTAATCTTTTTGCACAATACGCGATTTCTTAAACAAGAATAATTAAAAATAGGCGAAAATAAGCATATTATCTAGACGAAGCTACTATTCTTGCTTAAAATTATTGGATATAAAGGAATGGGATTTATGATGAAGAAAGAGCAATCTAAATTATCAAAGATATTTATAACAATACTCATGGCTTTGACATGTGTTCAAAATATAACTGTTTTTGCTGAAGATCCATCAGGTGATTCAGATGAAAATGGAATCATGCTA
>CAVCUC010000028.1:0-26408 GCA_963605225.1 bacterium | reverse complement strand
AAAACCAAATTGATCATCAAATTGTGAATGAGTAATTGTTATTGTCTTAATATTATTTAATCCCGAAATATCATCTCCTTTAATTACACTTTGGCATCCAATTAATAAAGCAAAATCTAGATAGTCATTTCCTTTTAATGCTGAACCTAGAAAACCATTCATTAGTGATGACATTTCACGGTAATATCCATTTTTATAGGATGTAACTAATGGGATGTTATAGTCATCTATTAAAATCACAACATTTTTACCATAGTATTGATACAAATATGAAGAAAAATCATATAAGGAAAATGGTAAATAAAAGTCATTTATAGTACATCTAGCATAATTAATCTTTGAAAAATCGTATCTATTCATTTCGTTGAGCATTAATTGAGTGAGTTGACTTTTAGCAATTTCAAACGTTTTTCCGTCTATATTTTTAAAAGAAAGTGAAATTGCAGGATGTTTACCTAAATGCTTTTCACATACTTTTTTGTTAGTAGAAATATATAAATTGTCAAATAAAGTTATATCAGTACCTATATTCAGAAAATATCTAAGCATACTCATATTAAGTGAATTGCCAAATTTATTTGGTCTAGTAATAAGTGTTACTTTGCCACTATTATCTAGTACTTGTTCTACTAGTTTAGTTTTATCAACATAGTAATAGTTACTTTTTCTAAGTTTAAAGAAATCATGAATACCTATAGGTAAAGAAAGTGATTTTGAGTTGTTCATATTGTATTCTCCTTCGGCTTCACTTATAGTAAATCGTTATATATAATTAAGTGAAGATACACAATTTATATATTGGTGTGTATAAATGCTTGAATGGAGGCACACATGATATTAACCTACGATGAATGTATTGAAAAATATGGATCTGATTATTCGATTAAAAAGGAAGTTGAATTAGGAAATTTATACAAAAAGGAAAAATGGTTTTATTCGACGCAAGAAGATTGTAACGAATTAGAATTTATTCTAGCTAAATATCCTAGAGCAATCTTCACAGGAGAAAGTGCATATTATTTTATGGGATTAACAGAAGTGATGCCTAGCAAATATTATCTTGCAACTAAAAGAACAGACACAAGAATTAAAGCTGAAAATATAAAACAAGTATTTGTGAATGAGGATATTTTTGAAGTAGGAAAAACAAAAATAGAGTATCAAAAGCATATTATTCCTATTTATAGTTTAGAAAGATTGCTTGTGGATTTAATTCGATTTAAATCAAAATTTCCTTTCGATTACTATAAAGAAATTATTCATAGTTATAGAGAAGCTGTTGGAAGCTTAGATTTTTATTTGATTGAAGAATGTGCATCAAAATATAAGATGAAAGAAACAATTTTAAAATCGATAAAACTAGAAGTGTTATGAGGCCATTAAAAGAACACTTTATGGTAAACAATGATATTCTTTGAAGCTAACTGTAAGCGCTTTATATTTATGCTAGGAGGCATACTATATGCAAATTAGTACAAGTAAAAAGAGAATTACACCAGAGGGTAAATTCTTACCATGTTACTTATGTGGTCATGCAATACGTAAAGATATAGGTAAAGGTGTTGCGGATGAACTATATACAGAAGCGATGGTATTAAAAGTAGATCATCAAACATTAATCTTTATCTCATTTGATCTTATTGGAATGGACAAAGAGGTAAACGAAGAACTACGTACAGAACTAAGTAAGAAATATGATGTTCCTTATGAGAATATCAATGTAGGATTTGTTCATACACATTCTGCTCCAGAATATAGTCGTACAGGTATCTTTGGTAGAGAATCTAAGGCAATACCAGGATATATGGATTATGTGGTAGAACAAATTAAAGCTGCAGTAGATGAGTGTATGCAAGCTGAATTTAAAGAAGTAAAGGCATACTACAAAGATACTGTTGTTGATGGATATTACAGTAATCGTAATGGTATAGATAAAGTAGGAGATAATCATATAACACTAGTTACTTTTGAAAATGAAGGTAATGTTGTGGGAGGATTTTTGAACTTTACATGTCATTCTACAGTACTAGGACCACAAAACTACTTTGTTAGTAGTGACTTAGCGGGTTACTTAAATCGTGAGTTCCAGGTACGTTATGGTGTAGCTCCTATAACGATGATTGGTGCTGCTGGAGATATGAGTAATCGTCAATTAAGACAAGGTAACGACTACAAGGAATTAAAACGTGTAGGTGAAGGTATCATGGCTCAAATTGATGCAAACAGCCAACACGATGAACTAAATATTGAACACTTAACCGTACAAAAAGTAGATTACTACAAAGAATATAAGTTAGATGTAGAAAAGAAGAAAGCACAGATTGCTGTGATAAAAGAAAGACTAGCAAATGCGAAAACATTTGATGAAACGAAAGTATATACAAGTGCTTTAGCAGGTGCTGAAGGATCACTTAAACATACTGAAGGAACAATGGACTGTAAGAGTATTCTATATAAATTAGATGACTTATATATTTGTTCTATTCCAGCAGAATTATTTAGTTGTTTTGGACTAGAAATAAAGAAAGAAATGAATGTGAAGTGTCCTATTGTTTGGGGATATTCTAACTATAGTGTTGGATATTTAGCAGATAAAGCAGAATATGGTTCATCTTTTGAAACAGCAGCTAGTGAAATACCAGAAGGCACAACAGAAGAAATCGTAGGACAAATTATAGACACGATACATAAAATTTAATGTAGGTGTGGTAAAATTTTTTCCATATAGGTAATGATATGAGAGATAGCCATTTAACTTCAACACAAATACATATATTGAATGATTTGCTCAATGCGAAAGATCCTATCAGTTCACAATTCTTAGCGAATGGTCTAGGTATATCTAGTAAAACAATACGTAAATGCATTGATGAAATGCAACCAGTGTTAAAGACAAATGGTGCAATGATTGATATTAAACCAGGTAGTGGATATAAGTTAATCATTCAGGATGAAGAAGCTTTTGATGAGTTTAAACAAGTAGAACAAATAGGTAAAAGAAATCGTAGTTCTTTCCCAATACATGAAGATAGAGCACACTTAGTTGTTCGTTATTTATTAACACATAAAGAAAAAATCAGTATTGAAGATTTATGTGACCTTCTTTATATCAATCGTACGAGTGCGAAAAAGATATTATCTAAAGCAAGAGAAATACTTGCACAATTTGATTTAAAAGCAGTATTTCAGAGTAAAAAAGGACTTGTTGTCGTAGGACAAGAAAAAGATATTCGTTTATGTTTAGTCTATGAATATTCATACTTTATGACTTCTTATCACTTCCATGGTCAAGAAGAATATAAAGATATGATAGGAATGAATGACCCTTACTTCAATGAAGTAGAAGACTTGATTATATCGTTACAGAATAATTTTGAAGAATATAACTTATCTTCATATAGTGTGATGTATATTGCTAGAATCATTATTGTGTCTAGAAATAGAAATGGCTTAGGACATGAGTTAGAACTAAGTGATGATATCGCTAATCATTATTGTAAGAGAAATACATATTTTGTAGCGAAGATGATTCTAAAAGAGTGTGAGAAGCTATATGAAGTAAGCTTTACACCATACGATAGTATCTTAGTTGCTATGTGTATTGTGGCATTAAGAGTGACACTAAAAGAACCTGAAATCTATCGTTATGGTTACTTTGAACATAAAGATTTAGCACTAGATATCGTACAAGAAATTAGTCGCTTAAATTTATTCCCTGCAAGTAAACAAGATATACAACTCATAGAAGATTTATCTTATTCGATTGAAGGATTATTAGAAAGATATAAGTATCATATCTTAACAAGTCAATTTAGATTAATTGGTTATCCTTACTACTCACAAATGTCTTATAAGATGGCTATGCAGATGGCATCCTATTTAAAAAAGACAGTAGGAATTAAACTTATACCAGAAGATGTTATACGTTTAATGATGATTATTCATCCATTATTTGGTAGATATCCATTTGTCTTTAATAAATACAATGCTTGTATTATTGCAGGAGTAGATAAAACAGAAGCTAAGGGATTAAGAGAAAGATTATTAAGAAACTTTGGTACATATATTCGAGATATTGATTTATTAGAACGTTATGATACGAGAAGAGTAGATATGTCTAAATATCGTGTTGTGTTCTCATATTGTCCAAAAGAATTACTAGTCATTCCTGATGATATCACTTATATCAATATATCCATCTTCTTTGATGAATTAGAAAAAGAAAGATTACGTGGTATCTTGATGCGTTTAGCAACATATGAATCACAAGAATTTAACTTTAAAGGACATACAAGAATCTTTACAGATATCAATGCTCATAACAAAGAAGAATGTTTTGAAGTAATCTCTAAGGTAATGAATAAGAAGTGTAATGCAGATGAACAATTACTTAGTGATTTAAAAGAATGTGAAGAGATTATTCCTACAGTCGCAAGTGATAATGTCGTGATTCTAACAGGACTAGAAAGTCATACAGATGATATACAAATCAATATCTTTATCTTAGATAAACCAGTATCTTGGACTCAAAGTTCTAAAACTAAGATTATTGTTTATTGGGATAGAGGAAGAAATCCTAATGAGTCACGTAATTTTGAAGATGAATATGTACCACATGTGATAGATCGATTCTTTCATCATTCAGAATATGTAGATAATTTTATTAAGAATCCTACAATTGAAGAGTTTGATGAAATTGTACAAATTATAGATGGTCAAGTAATGACCAATGGAGCAAGTTTCCAATAAGAAGGAGAGAGAAAATGAGAAAAGTATTATTAATTAGTCATGGTGAATTAGCTAAAGGAGCATTAAATACATTACATATATTTACAAATGAGTTAGATCATTTCACAGCTATTTCTGCTTATACAGAAGGTTGTGATAGCCCACAAGAAGAAATAGAAAAATTCTTTGAAGAAGCTAAAGATGATCAAGTTGTTTGTTTCTCAGATATTTCATTTGGTAGTGTAAACCAACTACTTATGCCTTATTTATCTAGAGAAAATACATATATCTTTACAGGATTTAATTTACCGATGTTACTACAATTTACAGCATTACCAGAAGATGCATCTATTGATGACTTCAGAGCATTAGTAGAAGCAGGTCAAACTGGTGTAATGTTCATGAATGATTTTGATTTCGGTACAGTAAGCGACGAAGATGAATAAGAGTAATAGTCCCATGTAGTGGGACTATTATGTTATAGGAGGCAGTATGATCAAATATTTTGTAAGTGATCTTGATGGTACTTTGTTATATGGAAGAAGTGGTATACGTAACGAAGATAAAGAGGCGATACAAAAAAATGTAGAAAAAGGGATGCATCTATGGATTGCGACTGGTAGAGGATATGATGCATATGAAACATTAAAAAGATGTGAGATATATCCTGAAGAAATGGTATGTAGTTCAGGTGCTGTTTTGTGTAATCAAAATAAAAATGTTCGCTATATTAGTGTCATTGATAGAGAAGATGCTAGACACTTATTTAATTTGTTAGATACAAGATTTCAAGAACTAGATTACTCTTTAGATATTAATAGTGATGCTCATCGTTTTGTTCGCTTAGATAGTGGGAATTTATTAAGACATTTACCAGATTTTCCTACACAAGGAACTAGTCCTATTCATTCTTTCTTTGATTATCCTGACATTAAACTGATGCGTTTATTTTGTGTAAGTTACAGTAATGAATATTGTGCAGATGTAAAAAAGGCAGTTGAAGAAGAATTTGAAGGACGTTTAAAAGCATTAAAAACAGATACAAACTGTATTGATATTATTCCTAGTAATTGTGGTAAGTGGCATGGTGTACAAACACTACTACAAGAGAAAGGCATTGATCCTCAAGAAGTAGCTTCTATTGGTGATCAAGATACAGATATAGAAATGATAAAAAATTGTGGTATTGGTTTTGCGATGAGTACTGCAGATAAACATGTACAAGAATCTGCTGATTATGTTGTTCAATCTGTAGCAGAAGCTTTAGAGATACTAGAGGAAAAACATATTGACTTAAAGTAAACTTTAGGGTTTATAAATAATACTGAGGTAAAATATGGCAAAAAATAACTCTGTATCTTTAATGACGGAAGGAAATATAAAAAGATTAATTCTTACTTATGCTGGACCTATATTTATAGGACAACTCTTTCAACAACTCTATAACACTGCTGATGCGATGATTGTAGGGAATTTCGTTGGACAAAATGCATTAGCAGCTGTGACTAGTGTTGGATCTTTAAGTTATCTATTTGTTGGTTTCTTTACTGGTTTTTCAACAGGAGCGAGTGTCATTATTGCTCGGGAAATTGGTGCAAACCATACCGAAAATACACACAAAGCAATTCATACAACTATAGCTTTAGGTCTAGTTTTAAGTATGATTATGACAGTACTTGGTGTAGGACTAACAGATACTTTATTAAGTTTAATGGATACACCTAGTGAAGTTTATCCACTAGCAGTAACCTATCTTCGTTTATATTTCTGGGGTAGTACACCACTAATTATGTACAACATGTTTGTAGGAATATTACGAGCAGGAGGAGATTCTAAACATCCTTTATACTACTTAATTGTTAGTTCATTACTCAATATTGCACTAGATGTAATCTTAATTGGTTTCTTTAATATGGGTGTAGCAGGTGCCGCGATTGCGACAGTATTCTCTGAATTAATTAGTATGTTACTATGCATGATTCAATTGATGCGTGAAGAAGGAATACTACACTTATCTTGGGCTAAAGTAAGATTTGATGCAAAGAATCTAAAAGAAATTATCGAGTATGGATTACCTACAGGATTACAAGGATCAGTCATTGATATCGCAAATGTCTTAATTCAATCCTATATCAATACTTTTGGGGCAGCTGCAGTAGCAGGTGTTGGTGCATTCTCTAAAGTAGATGGTTTTGTATTCTTGCCTGTAACAGCATTCTCTATGGCATTAACGACTTTTATTTCGCAAAATAAAGGTGCAGATAGAATGGATAGAGTACAAGAAGGTACGAGATTTGGTTTATTTGTATCACTTGTAATCGTAGAACTAACAGGACTACTTGTTTATATATTTGCGCCACAATTAATTATGTTATTTAATCGTGATGCTACAGTAGTATCGTTTGGTGTTGCTAGAGCTAGAGTATGTTCATTATTTTATTTCTTACTAGGTTTCTCGCATATTGTTTCAGCGATATTAAGAGGTATAGGAAAACCAGTCATGCCAGTAGTAGTCATGCTTGTATGTTGGTGTGCAGTAAGAGTTATTACACTCATGACTCTTGGACAAGTTGTTCATGATATTCGTATTACATATTGGTTATACCCGATTACTTGGTTTTTAAGTTCAGTTGTATATTTCTATTGGTTAAAAAAAGAAAAATTAATCTAAATACAAATGACACGATATTCTTAGTGAATGGCTGTGTCATCTTTTATTTTTCACTTCAAGAACTTCAAAAAGACTTTGAAGTGACTTTGAAGTAACTTTGAAGTGCAATTGAAGTCGTTGAAGTTGATGCTATAAATATGATGAGATTAAGTGAATCAATCCCAAGAAAGAACTTTGGTTTCATAAGCCTGAAAAGCATAAAAATTACACGATGAATAATAACAATTTTTAATTTTAAGTATAAAACGTTAAAAAATAATTAATAATTTATTTAAAGTAAGCGGTTGCATTCTAATATTGAAAGCGTTATCATGTGAATATGGAAGTGGTACTCGATACCACCTGGGAGGAAGAAATGAAAAAACTAATAATGTTATCGCTCTCAACAGCAATGATGTTTTCATTGGCTGCTTGTTCGAGCGGAAGTAGCGCATCAGGAGACGCTTCTGGTAGTGCTACAGCAGCAGCTTCAGGAACTGGTTCAGTTTATTATTTAAACTTTAAACCTGAAGCAGACAGTGCTTGGCAAGAACTAGCTAAGACTTACACAGAAGAAACAGGCGTTGAAGTTAAAGTCGTTACAGCCGCAAGTGGTGAATATGACACAACACTTATTTCTGAATTAGGTAAATCTGCTGCACCAACAATGTTCAACATTGGTAATGCTGGTGCCGTAGCTACTTATGGTGATTATGCATTAGATTTAACAGGAACAGATGTATATAACGAAATGACAACTCACTCATTTGACCAAGTTGTTGACGGATATACATACTCAATCGGTTATTGCTATGAATCATATGGAATTATCGTAAACAAAGCTTTACTAAAAGAAGCTGGATATGAAGTTACAGATATTACTAACTTTGATTCATTAAAGAAAGTTGCTGAAGATATTCATTCTAGAGCAAGCGAATTAGGATTTGATGCATTCACAAATGCAGGTCTAGATGGAAGTTCTTCTTGGAGATTCTCTGGTCACTTAGCTAACCTACCTCTTTACTACACATTCAAAGATATGGGACAAGCTATGAACGTTGCTCCAGCTGAAATTAATGATTCTTATATGGATAACTACAGAGCTATCTGGGATCTATATATCAACAACTCTACAACAGATCCTGTTGCCAATAATACAGCTACTGGTGATGCTGCTGAATCTGAATTCATGGAAGGTAAAGCAGTATTTTATCAAAACGGTACTTGGGAATATTCAAATCTAATTGCTAAATTAAATGCTGAAGATTTACAAATGATTCCTATCTATATCGGTGTTGAAGGTGAAGAAAATTCAGCTTTAGCTAGTGGTACAGAAAACTGTTGGGCAGTGAATAAGAACGCTTCTGCAGAAGATCAACAAGCTACATTAGATTTCATGAAGTGGGTTGTTACTTCTGAAGCTGGCACAAAGATGATGGCTGAACAATTCGGTCCTATCCCATTCAAGAGTGCTGCTACTCCTGAAAACGTATTCTTCGCTGATGCAAATGAATTACTTGCTGAAGGTAAGTACAACGTTGACTGGGCATTCAATACTACACCTAATGTAGATGATTGGAGAGCTGGTGTTGTTAGTGCATTACAAGCTTATGGTGCTGATCAATCAGACGCTAACTGGGATGCAGTTGTTGATGCATTCGTTAATGGTTGGGCTGTTCAATACGCTGCTGCAAACAACTAAAATTGTGTAAAAGCAGGACAATTGATCCTGCTTTTATAGATAAACTATCAAGTACTCTTGATGGTTTATCTATAAAAATGAAAGGGGAAAAATAATATGAAAAAGGGAGAAACGAAGAAAAAGAATAGTGCTTCCGCAGTAAATTCAAAATTAATTCGTAGGCAGATAAAAAAGAAGTTCTGGTTATTTTTGATGCCTACGTTTATTGCGTTTTGTATTGGATTTGTGTGGCCGTTTATTTTTGGTATCTATTTATCATTCTTTAAATTTTTAACAATTCGAGAGATTTTAACATTAGATTTTTCAAAGATATCTGCACACTTTGTAGGTTTTGAAAATTATGTGCGTGCATTTAATGATGTGTCATTTAGAAGGGCATTCTTCTATACTAGTGCATTCACTGTTGTGTCAGTTCTTGTGATTAATATATTAGCGTTCTTCTTAGCTTATTTATTAACACAGGATATTAAGTTTAAGAATATATTTAGAACGGTATTCTTTATGCCTAACTTAATTGGTGGTATCGTTTTAGGATACATTTGGAAACTTATCTTTGATGGTATTTTGATTCGTTACAATACATATCTAACAAGTAATGCGACATATGGATTCTGGGGCTTAGTCATCTTACTAGCTTGGCAACAAATTGGTTATATGATGATTATTTATATTTCAGGATTCCAATCTGTATCAGATGACATTATCGAAGCGGCGAGTATTGATGGTGCGAATAGATGGCAAACATTATTTAAGATTATCATTCCTAATATGATGGCTTCTATTACAATTTGTACATTCTTATCTTTAACAAACTCATTTAAGTTATATGATCAAAACTTATCGTTAACAGGTGGTTTGCCAATTGTGACTAACGGTGGTGTACAAACAAAGTTAACAGAAATGTTAGCCCTCAATATTTCTTCATCATTTGCTTCTCAAGGAGCATATGCAAGAGGAACAGCACAAGCAAAAGCAGTACTATTCTTTATCATGGTCGCAGTTATTTCCTTAATACAATTACGTGCTACACGTAGTAAGGAGGTTCAGAAATAATGAAAAAGAAAAAAGCAAATCCATGGGGATATGTCTTAACATTTGTATTAACCGCATTATCTTTCTTATGGGTATTCCCAATCTTTGAAGTATTAATTAATTCCTTAAAAAGTAATACAGCAATATCATTAGATACATTTGCATTACCAAATTCAGAAACATTCGTTGGACTTGAAAACTATGTAAATGGTATGACACAAGGTAATTACAATTTCTATCAATGTGTATTCTACTCATTGTTTATTACTATCGTATCTACGATGTTAATTCTAATTTGTACATCTATGGCTGCGTGGTATATCTCAAGAGTAAATTCTAAGTTTGCCAATATCGTTTATTACTTATGTGTATTCTCTATGATTGTTCCATTCCAGATGGTGCAATATACATTATCCACAACAGCTGATATGTTAGGTTTAAATACACCATTTACTATACCAGTCATTTATCTAGGATTTGGTGCAGGACTAGCGGTATTTATGTTCTGTGGCTTTGTAAAATCTATTCCATTAGAAATAGAAGAAGCTGCCGCAATTGATGGTTGTGGACCAATTAGAACATTCTTTACTGTAGTATTACCAATGATGCAACCAACACTAGTATCTGTTGGTATTCTAGAACTCATGTGGGTATGGAATGACTATCTACTACCTTACTTAGTACTTGATATTACAAAATATCGTACAATTCCAATTCAGATTCAATATTTAAGAGGTAGTTATGGACATGTAGATATGGGTGCTTCTATGGCATTAATCTTCTTAACAATATTACCGGTTATTATTACATATTTATTCTGTCAAAAATATATTATCAAAGGTGTAGCAGCAGGTGCTGTAAAGGGGTAGAGTATGGCTAGCATTCGTTTTAAAAACATTAAGAAAACATATGATAATGGTGTAACTGTTATTAACAATTTAAATTTAGATATTGAAGATAAAGAATTCGTTGTATTAGTAGGACCTTCTGGATGTGGTAAATCAACAACATTAAGAATGATTGCTGGTCTAGAAGATATTACAGAAGGTGATCTTTATATTGGGGATACAAGAGTGAATGATGTTGAACCTAAGAATAGAGATATTGCCTTCGTGTTCCAATCTTATGCACTTTATCCACATATGTCTGTATATAAGAATATGGCATTCTCTTTGGAATTAAGAAAAGTTCCTAAAGATGAAATTGATAGACGTGTTCGAGAAGCTGCTAAGATTCTAGAAATTGAAGAATATTTAGACCGTAAACCTAAAGCTTTATCAGGTGGTCAAAGACAACGTGTTGCCTTAGGTAGAGCAATTGTCAGAAATCCTAAAGTATTCTTACTTGATGAACCATTAAGTAACCTAGATGCTAAGTTAAGAGCAGGAATGAGAGCACAAATTAGTGCATTACATAAGAAGTTAGGCACAACATTTGTATATGTAACACATGATCAAACAGAAGCGATGACAATGGGAGACCGTATTTGTGTCATGAAGAAAGGTGATATTATGCAATATGATACACCTGAGACTTTATATAATGACCCAGCGAACCTGTTTGTTGCAGGATTTATTGGTTCTCCACAAATGAATTTCATTGATGCTAAGGTTGTAAATAAAGGTGAAGGATATGGATTATCTTTTGGTGGCGTTGAGATTCCTTGTCACAAGAATAATATTTCTTCCTATGTGGATAAAACAGTTGTATTAGGTGTTAGACCAGAAAATGTTAAAGTTGGTCATAATGAACACAGCTTTATTTGTACAGTAGAACTATGTGAACATACAGGTGCAGAAAAATACTTATATTTATGGCATGATGGTCAACAAATTATCGCAAGAGTTCCTAATACAGTAGAAGCAGCGAGTGAATCTGAAATTGAAGTATATTTTGAATTAGATAAGGTACATACATTTGATAAAGAAAGTGAGTTAGTAATTAAATAGTATGGCTAAAGATACATCTTACGGTTTACGAAAAGAAGCGATATATCAAGTCTTTCCAAGATGTTACTCAAAAGAAGGAACATTACGTAAAGTAATTGATGATTTAGATCGAATCAAAGATCTAGGTTTTACGATTGTCTATTTTTTACCATTACATGAACCAGGTATTTTAAATCGTAAAGGAACTTGTGGGTCTCCATATTCGATAAGAGATTATTATGCGATTGATCCTAGTATTGGGACAATGGAAGAATTTGAAGAACTCATCCAAAAAGCACATCTTAGAAATATGAAAGTGATGACAGATATTGTGATTAATCATACAGCGTGTGATTCTGTATGGTCGAAAAGTCATCCTGAATATTATTTGTTAGACGAAAAAGGAAATCCTACAAGAAAAGTTCCTGATTGGTCTGATATTATCGACTTAAAATATGAAAATATAGAAGTGCAAGATGAATTAATCGATATGCTTAAGTTCTGGGCACGTAAAGGAGTAGACGCATTTAGGTGTGATGTTGCACCACTTGTACCGATAGAATTCTGGAATCGTGCAAGAAAAGAACTAAAAGAAATTAATCCAAATTTCTTTATGTTAGCCGAATCTGTAGAAGAAGAATTCATTGAAATTATTCGTGAACAAAATATAGATGTATTAACAGATAATGAATTATATGAAGCATTTGATATATGTTATTCATATGATATAAAGGCATTCTTTGATAGAGCTGTACAAGAAGATGTTAGCTTAAAAGAGTATGCACGTATCATCAATTATCAAACGATTATGTTACCAAAGAATGCCATGAAAATATGGTTCTTAGAGAATCATGATCGTACTAGAATTATGTCTTTATTAAACGATGAAGACAAAGTAAATAGTTGGTTAGCATTTACATTACTACTAAAAGGAATTGGCTTTGTTTATGCTGGGGAAGAAGTATATGAGAAAAATACACCTTCACTATTTGAAAAAAGTGAAATTACTTGGCAAGAACATTCTGCTTCTGACTTAGTTTGTAAATGTAACAAACTCAAAAAAGACATGTTTAATGATGAAGCATATGTCAATTCTAAGATGATTCCTTATGATGATATTCTTGCCTTTAGAACGTGGGATAACGAACATGAGTATTATGCATACTTTGATGTAAGAAATAAAAAGAGTAAAGTTAAAGTAGATTTAGAAGATGGTAAATATATCAATCTTTTAAATGATACAGAAATAGAAGTGAAAGGACATGAACTATTCGTTGATGGTCCAATGATGGTGAAAACAAGATGACAAGAGAAAGTGGAGTATTGATGCCGGTTGTTTCTTTACCAAGTCCATATGGAGTTGGTGATTTTGGAATATCCGCATATGAATTTATTAATCGTTTAAGTGATACAGGTTTTTCAATTTGGCAGATATTACCATTACAACCGTTAGGTTATGGTTCTTCTCCTTATCAACCTTATTCTTCTAAAGCAATGGATGAATTATATATTTCTATCGAGTGGTTATTAGAACAACACTTATTAGAAGAAAGTGAAGTAGAAAAATTACATGAAGATAGTAATGTCATTCATTACGCAGAAGTAAGAGAATATAAAAATAAATTATTTAAGAAGGCATATGCTAGATTTACTCCTAGCGAAGAATATGAAGCATTTAAAAAGGAAGAATGGGTAAATAACTATGCAATCTTCATTACTTTAAAAAAGAAGAATGATCTAAAGTCTTGGTTAGAATGGCCTGATGAAGAAAAATTCTATCCTGAAAAGAAAGAGTTAGATTTAACCCCACTACAAGAACAAATAGAATATGAAATATTCCTTCAATATATTGCCTTAAAACAATGGAATGAATTGAAAGGGTATGCAAATAGTAGACATATTCAAATCATGGGAGATATTCCTTTCTATGTAGGACATGATTCTGATGATGTTTGGTGGAATAAGAAAATGTTCTTATTAGACGCAACAGGACATGCAAAGTTTATTGCTGGTTGTCCACCAGATAGTTTTGCGGCTACTGGTCAAAGATGGGGAAATCCTATCTACAATTGGAAAGCAATTGAGAAGGACGACTTTAAGTTCTGGATGGACCGCTTAGAGTATATGTCTAGACTATATGACATTACTCGTATTGACCATTTTAGAGCGTTCTATAACTATTGGAAGATACCTTCATCTTGTCCTACCGCAATGGTTGGTAAATGGGTCTTAGCACCAGGTAAAGAATTCTTTACAGCACTATTTGAGAAATATCCAAATATTCGTATTGTCGCTGAAGATCTTGGTGATGGTATGGAAGGTGTATATAAGCTGAGAGATTATTTCCACTTAAAAGGCATGTGTCTAGTACAACAAATGTTTGATGGTCATTGTTATGAGGATATTGATGAAAATCTAATTGTATATACAGGAACACATGATAATTATCCGATAGAAGCTTGGTATTATTCTTTACCAAAGGAACACCAAGAAGAAGTAGATAAAGAATTACAAAAACTAGGATACGGTAACTATGGTACAGTAGATGCGATTGTAGAATTTACACTATCTAGAAAAGCAGAGACAGCAATATTACCTATGTTTGATATTTTAAGACTTGGTGAAAAAGGTAGAATCAATACACCTGGTTTATTAGATGAAAAGAACTGGGCTTGGAAAATATCTTCCTTTAATAGTTTTGATAAAGAATTAGGAAGACTTCATGATTTACTTGTGAAGTATAACCGTGTAAATGCTTATAAATAACTAGTCCCCCTGGTTAATGGGAAACTCAGCTGTTCTATAGTAATGGTTGAGTTTTTTAGTGTTATAATCATTGCATGGTTTAGGGGAAAGAAATATGATTGAGAAAACATTTAGGAAAATTACAATCGCGCAGATATTGATTGCGTTTGCAGTAACCGCATGTATGTTTATAGATGGTGTACTAATTGGTAAATTTTTAGGGCCAAACTCCATTTCGGCATTTGGTTTATGCTCATCACTAATTGCTTTAACAGCAGCTTTTGGTGGAACATTATCATCTGGTGTTCAAGTTGTAGCAGGAAATGCTTTAGGACGTGGCGATAAAAAACAATTAGATTCTATCTATGCGACAGCTATTGTGGCAGGAATTGTGATTTCTATTGTGTTTACAGTATTAAGTATAGTTTTTTGTAAACCAGTATCTCTTTTCTTAGGAGCTCCTGCTGGAACAGAAATAGAAGTACGTACAAATGAATATCTTGTTAGTTATATGATTGGTACTCCTGCATTCTTATTGTTTCAAGCAATATCACCATTCTTACAATTATATGATGATCGTAAATCCATCCTTTTAGGTGTCTTAGTTATGTCTCTAGGAGATGTTATTGGTGATCTTGCAAATGTATTAATTTTTAAGGGTGGAATATTTGGTATGGGAATTGCATCATCACTAAGTTACTACGCTTCTCTAATTGTTGTGGTAGTGGCTGTGCTAAGAAAGAAATTCCCACTTAAATTACATGTCAAAGAGATGAATATGAAGATATTGTATTCTATTCTTTGTGCAGGTATTTCTTATGCAATATATCAAGTTTCAAAAGTAATCTTCTATATCTTTACCAATAGAATTTTCTATAAGGTTGGTGGTGCACAACTATTAACTGCTTACTCTATTGTAAAGAATATCTATACAATATTCGTTTCTGTAGGAATGGGTATCGCATCAACAACTCTATTAATGTCAGGTATTGTGTATGGAGAAAACAATCGTAAATCATTAGAAGAAGTTGTTACTTCATCATTGAAGTACTCATTTATCTTAAATGGTGTAGTGATTGTGATTGTAGAACTACTTGCTAATTCACTTTGTCATTTCTTTATGCATCATGATTCAGGATCATTTGCTTTAACAGAGACAGGACTAAGAATTTATATTGTGGGCATAATATTTTTCTCCATCAATACTTGCTTATATAAATTATTCCAGGGAATGAAACAGACCAAAGTATCTAATGTTGTATGTGTAGTAGAATCACTCATTGTTCCAGTAATAACCATTGTCGTTGGATTAAAGGTATTTGGATATAAGTCGAATGTACTATGGGTTTCCATGGTTGTTGGTGAAGCATTATCATTTGTATTCATTACGCTATATTGTGCAATTAAATGTAAAAAGTTATTCCCTCTAAAAGAAATATATATTTTAAATGCAGTGAAAAAAGAAGGAAAAGAACCAGTTATTTGTATTGTTAAAAACATTGATGATGCGATTAGTGCTTCTCAGAAAATTGCGGAAATTCATAAAGAGAATTTCCCTAATACAAACAAGTCATTCCCACTTGCATTATGTGTAGAAGAAGTGACAGTAAATTACTTTGAACATGGATTAAAAGCAAATAAAAAGAGTGGTGTGATAGAAGTGCGTTATACAGCATTAGAGGATAAATGTCGTTTAGAATTTAGAGATGATGGTAAATCATTTGATCCATGTGCTTACTATAAGATGCATGAACAAGAAAGCCCAATTAATCATATGGGATTAAAAATTATTTTAAGTTTAGCTGATAATTTGAAGTATACAAATGTTGTCGGCTTAAATAGTTTGGTTATTGAGATGAAGGGAGAATAGTTATGCCAACAGTATTAAATAGTAATTTTGATGAAAAAAATGGAACATTAGAAGTGGAAGTAACAAGACGTGTTGATTCAACAAACTCACAAGAATTTGATGATGAGCTTCAAGCACTTGTAAAAGACAAAGATGTTAAAAGCATTGTGTTCAATTTAAGTGGAACAGAATATGTATCTAGTGCATGTTTAAGAGTGTTCTTGAAATATGCAAAGGTATATAAAGATTCTTCTTTAATTGAAGTAAATCCTGAAGTATATGATGTTTTAGATATGACAGGCTTTAAGAATTTCTACCATATTGAAAGAAAGATGAAGAATTATTCTATTGATGGATTAGAAGAAATCGGTAGAGGTGGTACAGGAACTGTATACAGAATTGATGCGGATACAATTATTAAAGTATTTAATGATGTATTTACATTAGATAAGATTAAGCGTGAAATGGACGCATCTAAAGCAGCGTTTGTAAGTGGTATTGCGACAGCTATTCCATATGAAATTGTTAAAGTTGGTAATCAATATGGAACAATTTATGAATTAATTAAATCTAAGACTCTTTCTGAAATCTTACAAGAAAGTGGCGATGAGTTCGATACTATCGCAAAGAAATATGGAAAATTCATGCATGAAATGCATCAAATTGATGTAAGTAGCGCTGATTTTAAGAGTACAAAAGAATCATATGCACAATATAAACCAGTTGTTGGAGCAAAAGCAGAACCTGAAATTGCTGAAATATTCAATACATTATTTGATTCTATTCCTGATAGACCTACATATATTCATGGAGATTTCCATCCTAAAAATGTAATGGTTACAGGTGATGAATTCTTATTAATTGATATGGGTGAATCATCACATGGACATCCAATATTTGATGTAATGGCACTTGGTGTATTAAGACTAGCTCTTGCGGATTTACCACAAAAATGTCAAATGTTTGCTGGAATTAGTTCAGAAGAATTAATCAAATTATGGGAGTTATTTATTCCTTCTTATTTTGGTTGTGATGATGAAGAAAAGATTAAGCATTATAGCAATGTATGCTTACTATATTCTTCAATTCGTGCCATCGTATTGTTAGAACTATTACCATATTTCTCACCAACAGAAAAAGAAACAATTTTAAATAGAATTAAAGAATTATATAGCGATAAATCAAATATGGATTTAAGCATATTCGACTAAAATAAAGTGTCTAGAGTAATGATTCTAGGCACTTTTTTTAAAACGATTGTATGCATTATAATAACAACAGAAGAGGTTAAAGCATGCAAGTAATAGTAAGTAATCGTTTTGATGAAACAAAAGGCATCTTAGAAATAAGTGTTGCAAAAAGAATTGATTCTACGAATTCTCTAGAATTTGATCAAGAAATACAAACATTAATAAATGATAAAGAAGTAAAAAGTATTACTTTTAATTTGAAAGAAACAGAATATGTATCTAGTGCGTGCTTAAGAGTATTTTTGAAATATGCAAAAAAATTTCAAGATTGTTCAATGATAGAAGTATGTCCTGAAATATATGATGTTTTAGATATGACAGGTTTTAATCATTTCTATCGTATTGAAAGAAAGATGAAACATTATTCAATAGAAGGACTAGAAATTGTTGGTAGAGGAGCTACTGGTATTGTCTATAGAATTGATCGAGATACGATTATTAAAGTATTTCATGAAAACTCATCAAAAGAATTGATTAAACATGAAATGGCTATTTCTAAAGAAGCGTTTGTACATGGTATCACTACAGCGATTCCTTATGAAGTCGTTAAAGTTGGTAAACAATATGGAACAATTTATGAATTGATTGAGTCGAAAACTTTAGCTGAAATATTACATACTAGTGGTGATCATTTTGATGATGTTGCTAGAAAATATGGCAAATTTATGCATGAGATGAATAAAATTCATGTAGGTAATACAGTATTCCCTAGTACAAGTACAACATATGGAAGATTAAAATGGTTAGCAAATAATAAAGCAAGTGAAGATGTTAAAGCAATTTATAATGATTTATTTGATTCTATTCCTGATCGAGAAACATATGTTCATGGAGACTTTCATCCTAAGAATGTAATGGCTATGGGTGATGATTTAGTCTTAATTGATATGGGTGAATCATCACATGGTCATCCAATATTTGATGTAATGTCACTAGGATGTTTAGTGTTAGCGTTAGTAGAAGTACGTGAAGCGTGTGTTGGTTTTATTGGACTAGAACCAGAAGAATTAGAAAGATTATGGGGAGTGTTCCTTTCAGCGTATTTTAACTCTGATGATGAAGAGAAGCTAAAGCATATTAGTAATGTATGTTTACTCTATTCAACAATAAGAGCTGTACCAATTCTAGTAGGATTACCAAATTATCCAGAAGAATCTAAAGCGAAAGTCATTCATAAAATCAAAGAATTGTATAGTGATGAAACAAACAGAGATTTAAGTATATTTGATTAACAAAAATAGTGTCTAGCAAGTAAACTAGGCACTATTTTGTTAATAAACGATTTTAATGACTTGAATTGCAACACATCCTGGACCACCTTGTGTAATAAAGGATGGAGATAAAGGATATGTGAAGATATTCTTCGTGTTAAATGTTTCTTGAATTTTTTGAATAAAACGATTTGCTAAATCTTCATTTTTGGCATGTGTAATGTAGAAATGATATGTATCATCAATGTGATTCGCTTTTAAGTCATCAATGACAGAATCAATTGCCTTCTTTAGTGTTCGATTAATACTATGTTTTTCTAGTCCTACACCATCATCACCTTTTTTAAGAACAGGAATGATTTTTAATAGACCACCAATTTTAGCAGCTACTCCTTTAATTCTTCCACCACGAACAAGATAATCAAAATCCACAGGTAATAAGAAAGAAATATCTGTTTTTCTAGATTCTTCTATCATATGAAGAATGTCTTGAACACTAGCTCCGTTTTTTTCCATTTCTAAAGCTGTATCTACTAAATAACGATGTGGTCCACATAGTGTCATTGAATCAATAACGTGTACCTTATCACTATGATCACAACTCGCTTTAGCAATTAAAGCGGTTTGATATGTGCCACTTAAGCCAGAAGCCATCGTAATATCAATCACTTCATTCTCTTCGCTAAGTTTGTTATAAATATCAATTTTCTCACCTAATGAAGGTTGTGATGTGCGAGGAATTTTATGTTCCTCAATCATCTTAAATAAATCTGTATCGGTAATTTCTTCTAAATCTTTATAAGAATGGTTATCAATAGAAACATTTAGAGGAACAGTGTATAGTCCTATTTTCTCTGCTTCTTTACAAGAATATAGAGTTGAAGAATCTGAAACAATTTTAATCATATGTCACCTACCACAGTAAAAGAGTAATGTACCTAGAATTAAAAGTCAATATATCTAGTATTAATTTCTAGATTGTGTGAGATTATGTTTTATGTTATTCTTTTCGCATGAAATATTGTTTCCCAAAATGGCATGATTTACCAGAAGTAGATTTATATATGGACCAAGTAATTACTTATTTAACAGATAAGTTAAGTTGTACATACTTTGATGAAGATAAGTTTATTACAAGTTCCATGGTGAATAACTATGTAAAAACTGGTATTGTGAATCGTCCTATCAAAAAGCATTATACAAAAGAACATCTAGCATATTTTATTGCGGTGACAATCTTAAAAAGATGTTACTCCATGCAACAAATATCAGAACTCATTGAGATACAAATTCATACAAAAAATAGTTCTATTGAACAAGCATATGATTTATTTATGACGCGTTTTGAAGATACGTTAAATGCTGTATTTGAAACAAATAATACAAATGATACAGTCTTCAATTCCAATAATCATGAACAAGAACTCATGGATAATATCATTCAATGTATTATTTATAAAATTCATACAGAATATGTACTAAATTTAGTCAAAAGAAAAGCCTTGGAATAAATCCAAGACTTTATTTTACCCAATAAACAAAGTTGTCTTTTCTTGGTTTTGCTAGAGGTTCGTCATCATAATATCCAAGGATACAATTGCCTATACCTTCATAGTCTCCTTCAATACCTAGTGACTTAAGAAGTTCTTTACCTTCCTCAGTTTCAAATGTTTCTTTAGCGCGGTGAATCCAACAACTACCAACACCTAAATCACTAGCAGCAAGCATTAAGTTTTCCATGACTAAGCTACCATCATATACATGAGTACGAATAGACTTGTCTGCTAAAACAACTAATACAACCGGTGCACCATAGAATGGGTCATTACTAGAACTCATGATAGAAGCGTTAATCTTAGATAACTGATTACGAACTTCCTTGTTTGTTACAGCAAGGATAATTGCGGATTGCTTACCCATTCCACTAGGAGCGTATGTTCCTGCTTCAACAATCTTGTTTAAGACTTCTTCAGGAATAGGATCCTCTTTGTATTTGCGAATACTACGACGTGTTTTAATTGTTTCTAATGTTTCTGACATAAATGCCTCCTATTTTTCAACAGTAATATTATTCACTGGTTCAAAATCAATGACTTTATTCTTTATGATGTAGTCAGCTAATAATTCAACCATACTACTAGAGATTTCTTTTACTACAGGAGCGTCTTTAATCATATTGAAATTTCCACCACCTGTTGCACGATAGTTATTGATGCATAAAGTAAATTCATCATCATCTTTTACTTCTACGCCATTTCTTGTAAGAGAAGTAATACGGCTACCAACATCATTTGATACTTTGATTGTATATTCGACACCATCAACCATGTCATAGTTATATTTCATTGGTTTAGGTGCTAAATATTGTGGAGAAACAACGATAGTTCCACCATTTATTGTAAAGAATTCGGCACATTTCTCTAAATATGCACGTAACACTTTTCCTGTAATTTTCTTAATGACTAATGTATTAGGGAAAACATATGTACTTGCTAGATGTCTCATGGTGATTTCTTTTGGGAAACCTGTAGCTCGGTCAAATAATGCATTAGCGTTAAGGTCAGCACCAGAAGCTTCTTTAGATACTTTATTTAAGAATGTAATAATTTGATGTTTATGAAGTCTAGCATCATCTTCATTTGTAACAGTTAAATCTACATTAGATGTACCAAGAGGAGTATCAAGCCAAGTTTGACATTCATTTTCTTCATCTTGTACAAGTTTTGTGATTTCTTCATCTGCTTCTGTATCTACTTTTAATACTCTAGGTTCAATGACACCAGTATCTGTATAGATATCGATGCAAGCAAGTTCTTCACCACGATCTTTTGTTTGTGTATATGCTTTTCCAAATAGTGTTCCAGCTAAAGATCTATGTTGATGACCAGTAATTAATACATCAATACCAGATACAGTTTTTAAGATTTCATATCCTTCATTTTCTCTTGTTAAGGCTTCTGTAGGATAACCATTTACTAAATCTCTTTCGAATCCACCATGATATACACAAATGATATAGTCAGGTCTTTCTAATGACTTTAAATGTTCAACAGTTTTTTTCGCTGTTAAGCAAGCATCTAAGAATTTAGAATGTGCAACATGTTCATGTTTTTCCCAATTAGGAATATATTGTGTTGTTAAACCAAATAGTGCGACTTTCTTACCTGCTACTTCATGAATAACATAAGAAGGACCAATCGTTTTATTGTGATACAAAATATTATTTGTAATGCATGGAGCATCAAGTTCATCTAGATGTTTAAGTAAAGCTTTCTCGCCATAGTTGTAATCATGATTACCAATATTTACATAGTCATAACCCATGGCATTTAATACTTTAGCTACAGGTGAAACAGCATCCTGTTTATTATGCATATGATAAAACATGAGAGGTGATCCTTCTAAAAGATCTCCATTATCAATTAATAGTGTATTTTCATCTCTTAATGCTTTAACAAGAGTAGAAATAGGAGCATAACCAATATTTTCTTTCTTATGATTAGCATAACTATATGGATAGATATATCCATGGACATCACTTGTAGCAAGAATTCGAATTCTATTTTCCATTTTAACGTTCCCCTTTAACTAAACGTGTATCAATCTTGAAATAAGAGTAATTGTAATCCACATGCATGAATTCCTTTACTTCCGAGATTATTTTACGACAAAACATTAATTTTTCCTAACGCTTTAACTCTCTGAATATACGGAAATGAAATATTTGATATAATGAGGAAAACGGAGGCATACAGATGATGAATCATATTACAGATGTTCACGCCCACTATGATGAGAAGGTATTTGATGATAAACGTAAAGAGTTATTGAATCATATGCATGAGTCAGGGGTTTCTTTTATCATTAACTCAGGATCAGATGTCGCTTCATCCTATAGAGCACTACTTTTAGCGAAAGAATATCATTTTATTTATGCATCAGTTGGTGTATTTCCTTTATCCGCATATGATGTAAAAGATGACTATTTAGAAGAAATAGAAACACTTGCAAAGATGGATAAGGTTGTAGCGATAGGAGAAATAGGTTTGGATTACGTTAATGGAACAAATCCTGATTTTAGTAAACAAATGCCTGTATTCTTAGAACAATTAAAACTAGCAAAGAAATTAGATTTACCTGTAGTGATTCATGATTGTTCAGCAGATGAAGATACATTAAAAGGGTTAGATGAGTATCCTGTAAAAGCAATGATTCATCGTTTCTTTAGTCATGAAAACTATGCGGATGAATTCTTGAAAAGAGGAGTTTATCTAGGAATAGGACCAGCAATTACATATGATGACGCGGATGAACTCAAAAGAGTAGTAAAGAAAATGCCTTTGAGTCAACTTGTATTAGAAACAGATGCACCATTTTTGCCTACTTTAAGTCATAAAGGTGAAATAGCAGATTCTTTAATGATTGAAGAAGTGTGCGAAGAAATTGCTAAAGTTAGACAAGATGTTACAGCCCAAGAAGTAGCAGATATTGCTTTAGAAAATGCATGTAGATTATTTAATATTAAGGCCGAGTTATGAAAGAAGAATTAAAGGGATTTGAAAATCGTGAGAATGATTGGCTTGCTAGAGAAATGAGAAGAGAAGAGATGTTATCTCCATGGGATGTTGATGAAGCAAAAATCATCAAAGAAGAACATGCTCGTATTCATGCAAAAGAAATTCGTTTTCGCGAAAAGATGCGTACAAAAAGAAATATGCAAAAAGAAGTTACTAGCACAAGAGATATATTAATTTATGTCTATTTTGTGATTGCATTACTCATATACATAATTTGTAAAGTTCGATAAGGAGAAAAGAAAAATGTTAATTGTTATTTTAGTATTACTAGTGATTGTGATTGCGAGTTGCTTATCTTGTTTATGCATCGTACCTCAAGGGAATGCATGGGTAATTGAGAGACTAGGAAAATACCATACAACTTGGCAAGCAGGATTACATATTCGTACACCAGTATTAGAGAAAATCGTTCGTAAAATATCTTTAAAAGAACAAGTAGCTGACTTTGAACCACAATCAGTTATTACAAAAGATAACGTTACAATGATGGTTGATTCAATTGTGTTCTTTCAAATTATGGATCCTAAACTATTAACATATGGTGTAGAAAGACCGATTGCGGCAATTGAAAATTTAAGTGCAACAACATTAAGAAATATTATCGGTGAATTATCACTAGATGATACATTATCAGGAAGAGATACAATTAACTCTCAAATCACACAAATTCTTGATGAAGCAACAGACAAATGGGGAATTAAAGTGACTCGTGTAGAAGTGAAAGATATTACTCCTCCAAAATCTATTCAAGAAGCAATGGAAAAGCAAATGAAGGCAGAACGAGAAAAAAGAGCAATTATTCTTAACGCTGAAGGTGAAAAACAATCTGCAATCACAAGAGCTGAAGGTGAAAAAGAATCTGCTATTTTAAGAGCTGAAGCAGTAAAAGAACAAAGAATAAGAGAAGCTCAAGGTGAAGCTGAAGCAATTGAAGCCGTAGCTAACGCTAAAGCTAAGGCAATTAAACTAATTAATGAAGCTACACCAAGTGAAGAATATTTAAAGATTAGATCATTTGAAGCGGCAGAAAAGATGGCAAATGGTCAATCAACAAAGATTATTGTGCCTAGTGATATCCAAAACTTAGCGAAAACAGTAACTGAAGTAAAAGAAATTGTTTCTAAATAATGAGTAGTATAAAGAAATAAAGAACGATTAGATCTTAAGTATCAACTTGATATTTAAGGTCTTTTTTTACAAAAATGAAGAAATGAAAATTTTTTGTTAAATTTTTTCAAAAAGTAGTTGACTAGGGAGAGGTAAATGGGGTATTATCACTAAGCAATCAAGCGAGGGGCGCTGAGTTCTAGAAAGAACTGAGGGTCACTCGAAAAAATATGAAAAAAATATGTTGACAAGAAAGACATAAGAGAGTAGTATATTGATTTGCGCCAATCAGTAATGATTGAGGCATTGATCTTTGAAAACCGAACAGAAATTAAACACGAAAGAACGTCAATTGTTTTATAAGAAAAGATCGAAAGAGATCTAAAAAATAAGAGTCAAATCAAATGGAGAGTTTGATCCTGGCTCAGGATAAACGCTGGCGGCGTGCCTAATACATGCAAGTCGAACGAAGCTATTTAGCTTGCTAGATAGCTTAGTGGCGAACGGGTGAGTAATACATAAGCAACCTACCTACAAGGACTGGGATAACACTTGGAAACGAGCGCTAAGACCGGATAGGTAATAACTTGGCATCAAGATATTATTAAAGGTGAGAAACACAAGTAGATGGGCTTATGGTGCATTAGTTAGTTGGTGAGGTAACGGCCCACCAAGACGATGATGCATAGCCGGCCTGAGAGGGTGAACGGCCACATTGGGACTGAGACACGGCCCAGACTCCTACGGGAGGCAGCAGTAGGGAATTTTCGGCAATGGGGGAAACCCTGACCGAGCAACGCCGCGTGAGTGATGAAAGTCTTCGGATTGTAAAGCTCTGTTGTAAGGGAAGAATGGCTTCAAGCATATTGAAGAGTGACGGTACCTTACCAGAAAGCCACGGCTAACTACGTGCCAGCAGCCGCGGTAATACGTAGGTGGCGAGCGTTATCCGGAATTATTGGGCGTAAAGGGTGCGTAGGCGGCCTTTTAAGTTTATGGTGAAAGCGTGGGGCTCAACCCCATAAAGCCATAGATACTGGGAGGCTAGAGTACTGGAGAGGGTAGTGGAATTCCATGTGTAGCGGTAAAATGCGTAGATATATGGAGGAACACCGGTGGCGAAGGCGGCTACCTAGCCAGAGACTGACGCTGAGGCACGAAAGCGTGGGGAGCAAATAGGATTAGATACCCTAGTAGTCCACGCTGTAAACGATGAATACTAAGTGTTGGGGAAACTCAGTGCTGCAGTTAACGCAATAAGTATTCCGCCTGTGGAGTATGCACGCAAGTGTGAAACATAAAGGAATTGACGGGGGCCCGCACAAGCGGTGGAGTATGTGGTTTAATTCGACGCAACGCGAAGAACCTTACCAAGGCTTGACATTGAATGACGATCCTAGAGATAGGATTTCTTCTTCGGAAGCATGAAAACAGGTGGTGCATGGCTGTCGTCAGCTCGTGTCGTGAGATGTTGGGTTAAGTCCCGCAACGAGCGCAACCCTTGTCTTCAGTTACCATCATTAAGTTGGGGACTCTGGAGAGACTGCCGGTGATAAACCGGAGGAAGGTGGGGATGACGTCAAATCATCATGCCCCTTATGGCCTGGGCTACACACGTACTACAATGGC
>CAVCUC010000027.1:0-28041 GCA_963605225.1 bacterium | reverse complement strand
CAATTTGAAGATGCTCCTATACATATATTTAAAAATGGTGAAGCATCTAAAAATATACATACTTTAGAAGAAATATTACAACATATGCTTGATTGCAAATTATCGAGAAAAGATATGGTTCTTGCATTAGGTGGTGGTGTAGTTGGTGATATTGCAGGTTTAGCAGCTGCTACATATATGCGAGGAATAGAATATGTCAATATTCCTACAACTACTTTATCGGATATTGATTCAAGCATAGGTGGTAAAACAGCGATTGATTTTGGTGGAGTAAAGAATTCTGTAGGATGTTTTTGGCAACCTAGTGCAGTCATTATTGATATGGACACATTAAGTACTTTGAGCAAAAGACACTTCAATAATGGTTTAGCTGAAGCAGTGAAAACAGGATTAATCTTAGATCAATCTCTATTTGAACTATTTGAACAAGATGATTATTTAGACCATATTGATGAAATCATCGAAAAATGTTTATATGCCAAAAGAAAAATTGTTGAAGAAGATGAAAGAGAAAGTGGTAAAAGAAAACTATTAAATTTCGGTCATACTTATGGTCATGCCTATGAAAGCTATCATGAATTAAATGAATATTATCATGGTGAATGTGTTGCAATGGGGATGATGACAATCTTAAAAAATCAAGAAATTAAAGATCGTTTAGAAAAAGTATTGCATCGTTTATCTTTGCCAACAGAATGTGAAATTGATCCAGATAAAATTGTGGATCTAATTATGAACGATAAGAAAGCAAATCATACACATGTGACCATCATACAAGTTGATGAAATAGGAAATGGCCATTTAGAAGATTGGACAATAGAAGATATTAAAAAGGTGTTAGATAAATGAAAAATACGATAGGAAATGAAATCACAATTACATTGTTTGGTGAATCACATGGTGAAGCGATAGGATGTGTACTTGATGGTTTACCTTCAGGAATAGAAATTAATGAAGCATATATCAATGAAAAAATGAATCAAAGGAAAGCAGTTGGTAAGATTTCTACAGGAAGACATGAAGCAGATGAAGTACATTATCTTTCAGGAGTAAAAGACGCAAAAACAGAAGGTACACCAATTGCCATCATGATTCAAAATACAAATATGCATTCTAAGGATTATGCATCACTCAGTCATATTGCTAGACCATCTCATGCAGACTATGCTGCACATTTACGATATTCAGGATATGAAGATGCAAGAGGAGGAGGGCACTTCTCAGGAAGATTAACAGCACCTATTGTTGCGGCTGGGTCCATTCTTCGCTATGCCTTAGAACAAAAAGGTATTGTCATTGCAAGTCATATTCAAAATTTACATGGAATTGAGGATAAATCATTTACAGAACTAGAAAAAGAAATGAATGATGTAAATCATAAAGCATTCCCTGTACTAGATGATGAAATTGGCTTGCTCATGCAAAAAGAAATTGAAAATGCTAGAGATAAACAAGATTCTGTTGGTGGAATTCTTGAAACAGTCATTACTGGTATTGATGGTGGAATTGGAGAACCAACATTCTCATCTGTTGAAAGCAGATTATCAGAAGCGATATTCTCTATTCCTGCAGTTAAAGGACTAGAATTTGGAAGTGGGTTTGGGTTAGCAAATATGTATGGGTCTGAAGCAAATGATGCTTGGATGATACAAGATGGTAAGGCAGTTACTAAAACCAACCACAATGGTGGTATCAATGGTGGAATTACAAATGGAATGCCAATTGTATTTAAAACGGTGATTAAACCAACACCATCTATTTCACTAACTCAAGATACGATTGATTATGAAAAGATGGAAAATGTGCAATTAAATATAACAGGAAGACATGATCCGGCAATTATCCATCGCGCTAGAGCAGTAGTAGATGCATTGACAGCATTTGTTATTGCGGATATGTACTATTCAACTTATGGAAGGAAATGGTTTGAAGAATGAAAAAATTAGGACTAATCGGGTATCCGTTAGGACATAGTTGGTCAAGAGAAATTCATCAATATTTTACAAAACAAAAATATGAACTATTTCCTTTAGAAGAAAAAGAGATGATTACTTTTTTGAAGTCTAGAGAGTTTGATGGATTAAATGTAACTATACCGTATAAAGAAACAGTGATTCCTTATTTAGATGAATTAGATGACGGGGCAAAAGAAATTGGTGCCGTAAATTGTATTGTGAATCAAAATGGCAAACTAAAAGGATATAACACAGATTATCTAGGATTCAAACAAATGCTAGTCAGTAATCATATATCTGTAAATGAAGGATTAGTTGCGATACTTGGAACGGGTGGGGCAAGAAAGGCTTGCGAAAAAGCTTTAAAAGATTTAGGTGCTCAAACAATTGTTGTAAGTCGCAATCAATCTAGAGGTATAACAAAAGAAGAATGTATCACTAGAGAAAAAGAAATCAGTGTGATTGTAAATACTACACCAGTTGGAATGAAACCAGATTATGATGGCTTGCCTATAGATTTAGATCAATTTACAAATTTAAAAGCTGTAATTGATGTTGTGGCTAATCCCATCATGACACGTCTTCAATTTGAGGCAAAGATGAGAAACATACCTTACCTTGGTGGGTTTGAAATGCTTGTAAGACAAGCACTTGTAGCAGATAAGTTATTCTTTGAAAAAGAATTTGATGATGCGTTAGTGAAGCCTTGCATGCAAGAAGTATTAAAAGAAAAAAGAAATATTGTTTTAATTGGGATGCCTACTTCTGGTAAATCTACAATTGCTAAAGTATTAGCAAAACAAACAGGAAATACACTTGTTGAAATGGATGATGAGCTTGTAAGTGAATTTGGTACTTCAATCAAAGAAATATTTGCTAAAAAAGGTGAAACATACTTTAGGGATGCGGAAACAGAATTAACAAAAAAATTAAGAGATAAAGAAAAATGTATTATATCTTGTGGTGGTGGCGTAATAAAAAGAGAAGAAAATATGCGTAATTTAAACCACAATGGTATTGTTGTATGGCTAGATAGAAGTATCGATAAATTGTATGGTACAAGTTCTAGACCATTATGCAAAGATGATGATGCGATTGGTAAACTATATAACGAAAGAAAAGATCTGTATCAAAAATATGCAGATGTTCGTATAGATAACAATGGAACAATAGAAGAAACAATAAATAAATTATTACAAATCATAGGGGGATAAATAAAATGATTATTACATTAAAGAAGAATGCGCCACAAGCAGCAATTGATGAACTAATTGATGGTTTCGAACAAAAAGGATTAAAAGTAAATTTCATCCAAGGTGTGAATTATAACGTATTTGGTCTAGTTGGAGATACAACTAGATTAGATGAAAGAGGCATACAAGCAAATGAATGGGTAGATAATGTACAACGTGTACAAGCTCCATATAAATTAGCAAATAGAATGTTTCATCCTGAAGATACAATTGTTGATGTTGCAGGAATTAAAGTTGGTGGTCATGAAAAGATTGCGATGATTGCTGGACCTTGTTCTGTAGAAGGCGAAGATATTGTTTGTGAAATTGCTTCAGAAGTAAAAGAAGCAGGTGCTGTAATGTTAAGAGGTGGAGCATATAAACCACGTACTTCACCATATGCTTTCCAAGGTTTAGGCTATGAAGGAATTCTAGATATGGTAAAAGCTAGAGAAAAAACTGGTTTACCAATCGTTAGTGAATTGATGAGTGCTGATAAGATTAATGAATTCGTTGAAAATGTAGATTTAATTCAAATTGGTGCAAGAAATATGCAAAACTTTGATTTATTAAAAGCTGTAGGTCATATCAATAAACCAATCTTATTAAAGAGAGGTATGTCCGCAACAATCGAAGAATGGATTATGTCTGCTGAATATATTATGTCTAGTGGTAATCCTAATGTTATTTTATGTGAACGTGGTATTCGTACATTTGAAAAATATACAAGAAATACAATGGATTTAGCAGTAATTCCTATTATCAAAGAAAAGACACATTTACCTATTATTATTGACCCATCACATTCAACAGGTGATTGGAAGTTAGTAAAGAGCGTTTCTCTAGCAGCTATTGCGGCAGGTGCCGATGGTTTAATTATTGAATGTCATACTCATCCTGAAGTAGCTTGGAGTGATGGTATGCAATCTCTTAAACCAAGTAAGTTCAAGGATTTAGTTGAAGATGGTCGTAAAGTTGCTCAAGCTGTAGGGAGAGATATTTAATGGAAGTCTTTATTGCTAAAGGGGAAAATAAAGATAGTGTTGTTAAAATTCCTACAAGTAAATCTTTGTCACATCGTGCACTTTTAGCAGCTAGTTTACACCAAGGAACTTCAATAATTGAAGACTTAGTACAAAATAAAGATACTGAAGCGACGATGCGAGTGCTTAAAAGTTTAGGAGCATCGATTGAAACTAAAGGGAATAAGACATATGTACAAGGTGTTTCTTCCTTAGATAAAAAAATAGAAGAAGTATTAGATTGTGGTGAATCTGGAAGTACTTTAAGATTTATGATTCCTCTATTTGGTCTAATGCAAGAAGAAGTATCTTTTACAGGACATGGTAGATTAATGGATCGTCCACAAGATGTATATGAAAAGATATTTAAAGATCAAAATCTTTTGTTTGAAAATCAAAATCATATATTGAAAATTAAAGGCCCATTAAAAAGCGGTACATATGAAATTGCAGGAAATATCTCTTCACAATTTATTACAGGTTTATTGTTTTCTTTACCATTATTAAATGGTGATTCCGTATTACATATTCTTCCTCCATATGAATCTAAGTCATATGTAAAAATGAGTGAAGATGTACTAAGAAAAGCAGGGATAGAAATAGTTGATGAGGGAGATACGATTTATATCAAAGGGAATCAAACTTATCAAAGTATTGAGATGAAAATTGATGGTGATGATTCTCAAGCTGCTTTCTTTGCGTGCCTTTCTCAAACAAAACAAGAAAAGATTACGATTGATGGCATGAATCCTAATTCAAAACAAGGTGACCATGAAGTAATCAATATCTTAAAGAATATGGGAGCACAAGTTGAAGAACATGAATCTTCTACAGTGATTTATCCTCATACATTAAGAGGTTGTGAAATTGATTTAGCAGATTGCCCAGACTTAGGACCAGTGTTATTTGCTTTAGCAAGTATTATTCCTGGAACAACAACATTTACTAACGCTTCTAGATTAAGAATTAAAGAAAGCGATAGAATTGCATGTATGGAAGAAGAACTAAAAAAACTAGGATGTAATATTTCTTCTACTTTCGATACAGTGACGATTCAAGGAATTGATGAAATCAAAGGAAATGTTCATTTAAATGGACATAACGATCATCGTATTGTCATGGCATTAAGTGTACTTCTTTCATCTAGTTCTGTTGGTGGATATATTGACGAAGCAGAAGCGATAAGTAAGAGTTATCCTAATTTCTTTGAAGATTTAGAAAAATGTGGGGTAGAGGTAAAAAAATATGATTAGTAAAATGGCGAAAATTACAATTGTAGGTTTAGGTTTATTAGGTGGAAGCTATGCAAAAGGATTCTTCAATGCCGGATATCATAATGTTTATGGAATAGATATTGATCCTGAAGCGATTGCCTTTGGTAAAAAATACAATTGGATAAAAGATGGTGGTAGTGATGCGTCTATTGTAGAAAATAGTGATATTGTTATTTCTGCTTTATATCCTCACACTTTTATCGAATGGGTAAAAGAAAATCAACATTATTTAAAATCAGGTACTGTATTAACAGATGTTACAGGTATTAAAAGAGAAGTAGTTAAAGAAATAAAAGCGATACTACGAGAGGATATTATCTTTATTCCTTGTCATCCAATGGCTGGTAGAGAATATAAAGGAATTCAATACGCCGATGCTAGTTTATTCCATAGTGCAAATTTCATCATTATTAAAGATGAAGATACAAATGCTAAGGGATTAGAAACAGCATATGATATTGCTAAGATATTATCGTTTAAACATATTGCTGAGCTTACTGCTGAAGAACATGATGAAATGATTGGATTCTTATCACAATTAACACATGTTATTGCTGTATCATTAATGAATGCTAATGATAATTCTCATTTAGCAGAATATACAGGTGATAGTTTTAGAGATTTAACACGTATTGCGAAAATCAATGAAAACTTATGGCCAGAATTATTTATCTTAAATAAAGATTATTTAATTCATGAAATTAATCAATTTGTAGATGAAATGAATGATTTTAAAAATTTACTAGAAAAAGAAGATTTTGCTGGCATGAAAAATAAACTTATTCAATCTACAGAAAGAAGAAAGGTTTTTGATAAGAAATGAAAATCATGGTAATTAATGGTCCTAACTTGAATATGGTTGGAATCAGAGAAAAAAATATCTATGGAACAATGTCCTTTCAAAATATGATTGATTACATCGAACAGGAAGCGAAAAAAAGAAATGTTGAAGTATCTTGTCGTCAATCTAATCATGAAGGAGATTTAGTAGATTGGATTCAAGAAGCTTATTTTGAAAATTATGATGGTATTGTGATTAATCCTGGAGCATATACACATACTAGTATTGCTTTAGCAGATGCAGTGAAGGCAATTGCTCCAATACCGGTTATTGAAGTTCATATCAGTGATATTAATAGTAGAGAAGAATTTAGACATATATCTTATGAAGCACCATATTGCTTAGATCAAATCAAAGGACATGGTATAGAAGGTTATATTGAAGCAATTGATGAAATTATTTCTAATGTTCACTGAAAATTCATATAAGCGTGATATAATTCACATATTATGAAAAAGAGAGAAGTAATTATATTAGTAGTACTTGCATTAATTGCAGGTGGGGTCATTGCGTATTTTAAGTGGCCAAAACAACAAGAAGAAACAGAACCAACAACTTTAGTAGCTATCCAACATGGAAATACAATTTTAAAAGAATTTGATCCATCAGTTGATGCTATTTATGAAGTGACAGGAGACTATGGTAAGATGCAAATTGAAGTCAAAGACGGTAGTTGGCATGTTAGAGAAGTTGAATGTCCAAACCATATTTGTGAAGCGATGGGATGGGTTGATACAAATGAAATCATTCCTATCACATGTCTTCCTAATAACATTATTATATTTGTAGAGGAGACAGCAGAGTGACAATCCAAAAAACAAGGCACTTCGTATATTTGACATTACTTAGTGCAATGGCAATCACTTTAAATTTAATTGAGTCAATGTATATTGGCTCCTTTTCCTTTGGTATTCGTATAGGTCTAGCAAATATCATTGCTTTGATTACGATTAACTTATTGAGTACAAAAGATATGTTAATTGTTAATGTTATGCGTGTCATGATAGGAAATTTATTAAGAGGATTAATCTTTGGTAGTACATTCTGGATTAGTTTAGGTGGTGTGGCTTTATCTAGCATTGCCTTAATCATTCTACATAAAACAAAATCAAGTTTGATGTTTACCGCTGTGATGTGTTCTATCTCACATTCAGTTGGACAAGTATTAGTTGTTATGTTTTTCTATAAACAAGCGGCTATTGCGGCAATATTACCATATTTACTACTTGGTTCTATACCAATGGGTTTCTTAACGGGATATACAGCAAAACTTGTTTTGGAACGAATTAAACCAATTAAACTAGATGTTTAGCGTGTTGCGTGAAGTGACATGCTTTTTTTATTGAAATATAATCATGAAAATATTTTCAGAAAATATTTAGAAAAGTGAAAGAAAAGTGAAAAAATATGATTATTTCCCTTGCATTGAAAAATTGAACTTATATAATATTGAGTATGTTACATTTTTAGTAACGATGAAATCGGGGGAAATAAATATGAATTTCAAAAAACTATTAAAAGGAGGTATGGTTGTTGCAATGGCTACATCTATGGTAGCTTGTGGATCAAGTAATGATTCTTCATCCACTGACAACTCTTCCTCGACAGCTGATGCTTCTAGCACAGCTTCATCTTCATCAAGTGCAATCAAACTTGGTTTCTCAGGACCGTTAACAGGTGGTGCCGCAGTTTATGGTAACGCTGTTAAGAACGCTGCAGAACTAGCAGTTGAAGAAGTAAATGCACTAGGTGGTGTACAATTTGATTTACGTGTAGAAGATGATACACATGATGCTGAAAAAGCAGTTACTGCTTATGGTGTATTAAAAGACTGGGGTATGCAAGTATCTCTACTTACAGTAACAAGTGCTCCAGGTGCTGCTGTTGCTCCACTTTATAATGAAGACAATATTTTTGCTATTACTCCTAGTGGAAGTTCTTTAGCAATCGTTTACCAAGATGCAGATACACAATCTAATCCTTATGGAAATGTATTCCAAATGTGCTTTACAGATCCTAACCAAGGTGTTGCTTCTGCTGATTACATCAATGAACATGCTAACTTACTAGGTGAAAAAGTTGGTATCATCTACAAATCAGATGATAACTACTCTACAGGTATCTATGAAAAATTCATTAATGAAGCTGAATCTCTAGGCTTATCAGTTGTATATTCAGGAACATTCGATGATTCAAATGCGAGTGATTTTAGTGTTCAATTACAACAAGCTATGGATAGCAATGCTACATTATTATTCTTACCTATCTACTACGATCCAGCTGCTACTATCTTAAAACAAGCTAGTGATATGGGTTACAAACCAACATTCTTCGGTGTAGATGGTATGGATGGTATTCTTTCTCTTGAAGGATTCGATACAAGTTTAGCTGAAGGCGTTTACTTATTAACACCATTCTCAGCTGACGCTACAGATGAAAAGACAGCTAATTTCGTTAAGAACTACCAAGAAAAATATGGTGATACTCCTAACCAATTCGCTGCTGATGCTTACGATTGCGTATACGCTATTTACCAAGCTGCTACTGCTGCAGGACTTGATGGCAGTATGAGTGCAAGCGATATTTGTGATGCATTAAAAGAACAATTCACTTCTATGACATTCGATGGTATTACAGGTACAGAAGTTACTTGGGATGCTACTGGTGAAGTGAGCAAGTCTCCAAAGGCTGTCGTCATTACTGATGGCGTATATGTTGGCGTTGAAGACTAATTTGCTTTAAATAGAAAAATTAGATTTAATTCAAGGGGTTGCCAACGAATTTTCTAGTGGCAACCCTTTGTTTTATAGGAAAGAAAGGGGATTTGTATGGCTTTTCTATCGTATTTAATTAGTGGTCTAAGTTTAGGAAGTGTTTATGCAATCATAGCTCTTGGTTATACCATGGTTTATGGAATTGCTAAAATGTTGAATTTCGCACATGGTGATATCATCATGATTGGCGCGTATGTATCTTATTTTGCATTAAGTTATTTTAATTTACCAATACTTGTTGCTGTGCTTTTATCAGTACTAGTATGTACAATTCTTGGTGTCGTGATTGAAAGACTTGCTTACAAGCCACTTCGTCAAGCATCAAGCTTATCTGTATTAATTACAGCAATTGGTGTGAGTTATTTCTTACAAAATGGTGCACAACTATTATGGTCTAGTGCTACAAAAGTATATCCATCTGTAATTGGTAATGGTGCGATTAAATTATTTGATGGTGCTTTATCTATTTCTTATTTAACAATTATTACAATCTTAACATGTATTGTGGTCATGGTTTGTTTAACACTATTTATTAATAAGACAAAAACAGGTAAAGCAATGCGTGCTTGTTCTGAAGATAAAGGTGCAGCAGAACTTATGGGTATTAATGTAAATACAACAATTTCTATTACTTTTGCAATTGGTTCAGGTTTAGCAGCTATTGCGGCAGTACTACTTTGCTTAACATATCCTTCAGTTTATCCAACATTAGGCTCTATGCCAGGTATTAAAGCTTTTACAGCAGCAGTATTTGGTGGTATTGGATCAATCCCTGGAGCGCTACTAGGTGGATTAATGCTTGGTATTATTGAAACATTATCTAAAGCATATATTTCTACACAATTATCTGATGCAATTGTGTTTGGCGTATTGATTGTAATTTTACTCATTAAACCTGCTGGTTTATTAGGTCATAAGACAAGAGAAAAGGTATAGGTGAAAAATATGAATATGGTTAAAAAGTTATTTGATCAAAAACATAGAAGTCGTACTACATCTTTTGTTCTTGTTCTTGCATCATATGTGATTATAGAAGCGTTACTTCATTCAGGAAATTTATCTAGTTTATTTCAAAGCTTACTCGTTCCTGTAACTTGTTATATTGTTGCGGCACTAGGTTTAAATCTTAATGTTGGTTTTTCTGGAGAATTAAATCTAGGACAAGCAGGATTTATGAGTGTTGGTGCATTTACTGCAGTTTGTGTTTCTGGTTTTACAGCAAGTTTTATTCCTAATACAATTGTTAGACTATGTGTTGCGATTATTATTGGCGCATTAGTTGCTGCTCTATTTGGTTTATTAATTGGTATTCCAGTACTTAAATTACAAGGTGACTATTTAGCAATCGTAACATTAGCGTTTGGACAAATCATCAAGAGTTTAATTAACAATATGTATCTAGGATTTGATAATGCTGGTTTCCATTTTAGCTTTGTAACAAAGAATATTACTTTAAATGAAGGTGGAAAAATGTTACTTAATGGTCCTATGGGAGCTACTGGTACTGCTAGAATTAGTAATTTTACAGCGGGTGTAATATTAATCATCATCTCCTTATTTATCATCTACAATTTGATTGATAGTAAAAAAGGTAGAGCGATTATGGCTACTAGAGATAATCGTATTGCGGCAGAAAGCGTTGGTATCGATATTTCTAAAACAAAGATGCTAGGATTTGTATTATCTGCTTCTCTTGCTGGGGCAGCGGGTGCATTATATGCATTAAATTATTCTACTTTAGTGCCTGGTAAATTTGATTTTAACTTATCTATCTTAATTCTAGTTTATGTTGTATTAGGTGGTCTTGGTAGTATTAATGGTACTTTAATTTCTACTGTTGCCTTAGTATTACTTCCTGAATTACTACGTGAATTACAAGATTACAGAATGTTAATCTATGCAATTGTACTCATTTTGATTATGTTAGTTCGTAATAATGCAAAACTTGCAGTTCAAATGAAGAAATTAAAAATGGCATTCAGAAAACGTTTTTCTAAAACACCGAAGGAAAGAGGGGAATAAATATGAGCGAAAAGAATACTCCGATTCTGGAAGTTAAAGATTTAGGTATTGATTTTGGTGGTTTAACAGCTGTTAATGGGTTAAATCTCAATGTATATCCAAAAGAAATTGTTGGTTTAATTGGTCCTAATGGTGCGGGTAAAACAACTGTATTTAATATGCTTACAAAAGTATATGATCCTACTCGTGGTGATATTTTATTAGCTGGTCAAAGTACAAAGACAATGAATACTGTAGAAGTAAATAAAGCAGGTATTGCTAGAACTTTCCAAAATATTCGTTTGTTCATGAACATGAGTGTACTAGATAATGTTAAGTTAGGTATGCATAATGAACTAACTTACTCTACTGTTTCTGCTATTTTTAGAACAAGTAAATTTAAGAAACAGGAAGAAGAAGCGAATCGTAAGGCAATGGAACTTTTAAAAATATTCAATTTAGATGCACAAGCTGATTGGATTAGTAGTAGTTTACCTTATGGAGCGCAAAGAAGATTAGAGATTGCTAGAGCTTTAGCATCTAATCCAAAATTACTATTACTTGATGAACCTGCTGCTGGTATGAATCCTCAAGAAACAGAAGAATTGATGAATACAATTCGATTTGTTAGAGATCATTTTGGTATATCTATTTTGTTAATTGAACATGATATGAAACTCGTTATGGGAATTTGTGAAAGAATTACAGTACTAAACTATGGCATGATGCTTGCGTCTGGTACTCCTAGTGAAATTCAAAATAACCCACAAGTCGTTAAAGCATATCTAGGAGAATAATATATGTTAAAAGTAGAAAATCTTGTTGTTAGTTATGGAATGATTGAAGCCATCAAAGGAATATCTTTTGAAGTAAAAGATGGTGAAATTGTCACTTTGATTGGCGCAAATGGTGCAGGTAAAACAACAACAATGCAAACAATATCTGGTTTATTAAAACCTGCATCTGGTTCAATTACATTAGATGGTGTAGAACTAACAAAAGTTCCTGCACACAAAATTGTTTCTTGTGGTTTAGCTCAAGTTCCTGAAAGAAGAAGAGTTTTTACACAACAATCTGTAGAAGATAATCTAATGCTAGGTGCATATACACGTAAAGATAAAGCAGAGATTCAAAAGGATTTAGAAGAAGTATATGAATGGTTTCCTCGTTTAAAAGAACGTCGTAAACAATTAGCTGGTACTCTTTCTGGTGGTGAACAACAAATGCTAGCGATGGGTAGAGCTCTAATGGCTAAACCTAAAATTATGTTACTAGATGAACCTTCAATGGGATTATCTCCATTACTTGTTAAAGAAATTTTTCATATTATTGAAGAAATTAACAAAAAAGGTACTACAATTTTCTTAGTAGAACAAAATGCGAAAATGGCACTTGCAATTGCAAATCGTGCATATGTTTTAGAAACTGGTAAAATAACATTAGAAGGAACGGGAGCAGAACTAGCAAGTGACCCTCGTGTTCAAAAAGCATACCTAGGAGGATAATCAATATGTATGTAAAAGATCATATGACAAAAAATCCATATTGCATTACAAGTGATACTTCTATTTCAAGTTCACTTGATATTATGGATAAACACAATTTCCACCGACTACCAGTAGTTGATGAAGCAGGAAAATTAATTGGATTAGTTACGGAAGGTTTAATCTCAGAAAGTTCAGGAAGTAATCGTACATCTTTATCAATTTATGAATTGAATTATTTGTTATCTAAGACAAAAGTAAAAGATATCATGATTAAAGAAGTGATTACGATATCTCCTGAAGTATTAGTTGAAGAAGCTGCGGAAAAGATGAGAAAATACCATATCAATGTTTTACCAGTAGTGGATGAAACAAATAAGGTGGTTGGTATGATCACTGAAAGTGATATTTTCTCTGCGTTTATGGATTTACTAGGATATCCTGTAAAAGGATCTCGTTTCTCAATCCATATCAGTGAAGATGCGTATGGTATTTTAGGTAAAATTGGTGATATTTTTGCCGAAAATAATATCAGCTTATTAAGACTAGCTGTATATCACAGCGAAAGAGGAATCGAAGTTGTTGTAATAACAGAAGAAAAATGTCCTCAAATGAAAGACGTTCTAACTTCAGCTGGTTGGGAAGTTGTAGATGCTCGTAGCTAATACAAAAAGCTAAAAATTGAATGAAAATGATGATGAAAATATGAATAACGAAAGTTATTCATATTTTTTTTGACTTTTTTTGGGGAATTTCGATTTTTTCGCGAATAAGTATATATAGGGAGGTCTAGAAGATGATAGACAAAAATACAAAAATTAAAGCAACAAAAGATCGCAAAGTAATCATTGGATTACATGGAGAAGGATGGGATTATGAATTTTCTCTTCCGGAAAATCAAACTATTGATATGGAGGAAATGATGAAACTGGAGATTTTATTTGATCAATACGACAAGTTTATTAATGCAGTTTTAGAGGAAGCTGAAAGAAATAGCCGAAATTATAAAAAGGCAATTCTCCATGTATTAGACACTATGCCAGATGATTATCCAATGAAAATATTTGTGGCTGCATCATGGGATGATTTAATTCCAACACTAATACAGAAAATGTGTGAAGATGACTTGCGCCTTGGATTTAGTTTACTTGTTTCTAAGTTAAGTAGTGATACTGAACGAAAGAAGGGATTAGAAATTTTAAGAGGTGAAAGTTTACATGTTAGTTTTGATGATATTTCCAGAATGTCAAAAATACCAAAAGAAGAATTATTGAAGATGATGTGTTTTAGTTAATTGAAGAATAAGTGGTGTCTTATGAAAGAAAGAATAATTCGTAAAGTTTTATATATCGTGATTACTGCTTCCGCTATTTTACTTGTAATAGCGCTAGGGTTTCATGTTCGTTTAAATGATGAATTACAGCTACAAAAAACATATGTAGCCGCAAAAGATATATTGCCTAGAGAAAAGATTAATGAAAATGATTTGCTTGAAATTGAAGTTCCTAAAGCTTATTTACAAGATTATACCTATACAACAAAAGAAGAAATTATAGGGAAATATACCGAAATACAAGGAATGATTCCGGCAGGATCACCATTTTATAAATCAATGGTATTTGATGAATCAGATTTACCTGATAATCCTTATACACAATTAAGAAGTGGACAAGCAGCATATTCAATGAATGTAGATTTAACAAGTTTAGGTGGCGTATTAAAAAGTGGTCAAAGAGTAGATATTCATTATTCGATTGTCACAAGTGATTTGTCGTTAACAGATTGTTTGATTGAAAATGTGAGAATTATTTCGATTAAAGATCATCGAGGAATTGATATCGAAAGTGATGATAGTTCTAAGACACCATATTTAGCTATCTTGGCTGTAAATGAGGAAGATATTAGTTTATTAACCCTAGCGGATTCATTAGGACAAGTAAAACTTATTACTTCTAGTTCTACATATGATTCTGAACTAGAAGCTTCTAGAGTACAGGATTCAAAGATATTAGCTTATTTAGACGAGAAACAAAACGTAATCATAAATGGATGAGAAAAGGAGAGAAAAAATGAAAAAAATATTATCACTATTTTTGTGTATACCAATGTTATTTATCAGTTTATTTATGGCACACGCTGAAGAAAAACAAAATTATGAATTATATATTCAGGATGATTCAGGTAGTACAAAAGAGATATCTACATTAAGTTATGATGCATCACAAGAAGAATTATATCGAAAAACGATTGGTGTAATTTTAAATGAAAGTGAACAAATGGGGGAGATTTATGCAGGTTACTCTATTCATGAAGAATTAGATCAAAATACAGAGTATACATTTGTAATGAAGAATCTTCCTGATGATGAACAAATGATGTTATTTCATATCTTAGATGTTGATCAAATGATGACGGAAGAAGTCTTATATGAAAAAACAGAAGAAGGAATTCAGTTTAAAGCAAAGCCAAATTCATTGTTCTTCTTTGTCCATATGGATGAAGTAGTTTCATATGACGAAGAAATCATGTTACTAAGTGATAATGGTACAACAAATCAAGTATCTAAGGATTTTTATTACACAGGGAATGTACAAGAATTTACAGCACCTTGTTCTACATCTTATAAATTAGAAGTATGGGGTGCATCAGGCGGAAAAGATAAACAACATGAAGCTGCTGGTGGAAGAATTATGGATGGAGGAAGAGGTGGATACTCTTCTGGTGAAGTGACATTAGAAAAAGGTCAAAAGTTATACATCGTTGTTGGTGGTGAAGGTGAGTCATACGCTTTTAACAACAGTGGTGGTGGATATAATGGCGGCGGTGACGCTGGCGGTGATCTTTCTTCTGGTGGAGGTGGAGGAGCTACACATATCGCTACAATCAATCTAGGAGAATTATCAAGATATTCAAATAATCGCGATGCTGTATTAATCGTTGCTGGAGGAGGTGGCGGCGGTGGGTATTTTAGCACTGGTGGTCATGGTGGGGGCTTAACCGCAAACGCTGACAGTAGTGGTAGAAGTAAAGGTGGCGCTGCTGGATTTGGTTCTGGTCAAAGTAGAAAAAGTACTGACGATGGTGCAGGAGCAGGTGGTGGCTGGACTGGTGGTAAAGTCTATGTCGATGCGAATGACTATGGAGCAGGTGGAGGAACTGGTTATTTAGGAAATATCCAAAATGGATATAGTGAAATAGGAAGTAACTCTGGTAATGGTAGAGCTCGCTTAACTTGGACAAATGAAGTAAGTTTGGATATTGAATATCTAGATAAAGATACTGAACAAAGTTTATTTGAAACGCATCACGAATCTCTATTGCCTGAATCATCATATTCTGTTGAATCTCCTGTTGTAGAGCATTATTTGTTAGAAGATGAAGCACAAAAAGTAATTGAAGGAACTTTGTCATCTGATACAACAATTAAGGTATATTACAAAAAAATACCGGATTTGAAGAAGATAGTTCAAAGTAATGATGAAGATGTAAATGAGAAATATATTCAAAATGGTCAAGAATTAACTTATTCTTTAGAAGTTGAAAATCCATTTAATCGTGAGATGAATTATGTGGTTGAAGATACTGTGCATAGTGGGTTAGATATCATTACAATTAATCAAAATGGTGAGAAAAAGGATAATACAATTACTTGGAATTTAACATTACCTGCTAATAGTAAAAAGATTGTTTCATTTGTTGCAAAAACAAACGGTGATGGTTTAAGTATTGCAAATACTGCTAAAGCAAAGATTAGTGGTCAAGAAGTACCTTCAAATACAGTGAATGTTTATACACCAACTTTACCAATCAAAACAGTAAAAAACATACAAGATGAAGATATTGATGAAGAATTAGTAAAAAATGATGATACATTCATTTATCAAATCAAAATTAAGAATCAATCTAGTAGTGTAAAAGAGTTTAAAATTACTGATGCGTTATTAAATGAATTAGAATATTTTGATATTAGTGATCATGGTGTAATTCAGGATGATGAACTTGTATGGGTAGTTCAATTACAAGCTAATGAAGAAAAAGTATTATCGTTTAAAGCAAATATTAAAAAAGATATTACAGAAATAACAAATCAAGTAAAACAAAGTGTGGATCAAACTAATGTTGAAAGTAATACGGTAAAAAATTATGTGGCAAAAGAACCTGTTAAAAAAGTACTAAATAAAAATAATGAAAGTATTGATCAAGAAATCGTTAAGAAAAATGAAGAAGTACAATACGTTATTTCTTTAGAAAATACAGCAAATATCGCAAAAACATTTACTGTTGAAGATGAAATGCCTTTAGATTTTGAAATTATTTCGGTAAATACTGATGCAAGTATTCAAGATAGATTAATTACTTTAACAAAAGAATTACCAGCAAATTCTACATTTGATGTAGTGATTAAAGGTAAAACATTAAAGGATAGTACAGGTTTTGAAAATACAGCAAATGTAAAAGTTGATCATCTAAATTTTGATACAAACAAAGTAGTGTTCTTTACTAGTACACCACCAACGAAAAATGTATTAGATGAACAAAATAACAATATTATGAATGCTTTAATCTATGCTGGAGAAAATCGTAAGTTAACTTATACAATCACTATCCATAACCCATGTTCGTTTGAAAAAGAATTTGAAGTAAAAGACGCATTAAATAAAGCACTCGTATTTGTTTCGGCAAGTGATGAAGGAAAATATAGTAATGGAAGAGTTATATGGAACTTAAAACTAGCCGCAAATGAAAAGAAGGTACTTACATTAGTTGTTAAACCAAATGATGAATATGTTGGTGAAAAACTAACCAATGTCGCAACACTTTCTTCTACTAGATACAGTGAAAATACAAATACCGTTGTAAATTATTTTGACGATAAACCTGAAAAAATACAAATTAAAGGAACTGTTGCGTGGGTCGATGGAGACAATAAAGATAAATTAAGACCAGGAGCTGTAACAATTCGTTTATATGCAAACGGAACAGAAATTCGTAATCAAAAAGTTATCACAAATAGTGATATGACATTCTTATTTGATCAAGTACAAAAATATCAAAAAGGAAAAGAAATAGAATATACCATTTCTGAAGATGATATTAGTGGATATAGCATAACGATTAATCCAGTCAAAGATCAAGAACATGAATTTGAAGTAATCAATAAACATGTTGTAGGGGTAAAAGTAACGCCTGTTACTCCTACTACAAAACCAACAGTTCTTGCAAGTAATACAACAAAAGTAGCACCTAATACAGGAGATGACTATTCTATTGTATTACCAGCTTCTGCAGCAGTATTTGCTTTAATGCTTGGTGTAATGGTGATTTTATCCTTAAGAAAATGGAAATGAAAGGTGAGATGGAAAAATGACAAACAATAAATTAACAAAATGCGAATACAAAGATTTTTTATTCAAACATATCTATGAAAATGAAAACAAAGAAAAATATGCTTATCTAATGGGAGTGATAGATAAAGCGTTGGAGAAAGTTCCGAAGGATTATTCTCTACATAATTTAGACGAGAAAAAGAGAAATGAAACTATATCTTTTTCAAAAACAGAATTTAAAGCAAAAATACATGATAAAACTAGAGATGAAGAAGGAATTGAAGAGGGTAAAGAACGTAAGACTCGCGAAGCAAAGATTGCTTTGGTATTGTGTCAAAAAAAGAACTAGCCTATTGAGATGATTATAGATTGTGCAAATACGTCATTTGAACAAGTGAAAAAAATTATTGATAGTAAAGCTAAATAGGTAAATTGAAAGGGACTATTACAAGATAGAAAATTCGTGAATAGTCCCTTTTAAGTTACTCGTGATGTTGTTCTAGATATTCCATGATTTCTACAGCGTTACTAGCAGCGCCTTTACGAATTTGGTCACCACAACACCATAGTAATAAACCATTATCATGACATAAAGACTTGCGAATACGACCGACATGGACTAAGTCTTGATTACTTGTTTCTAATGGCATTGGTACATGGTCTTGAACAAGGACGTTACCATTAAATTTAGCGATTTCATTTTCTGCTTGTTCAATAGAAATATGGTCTTCAGTGATAATAGATAAACTAATAGAATGACTGCGGAATACAGGAACACGTACACAAGTGCATGATACTTTTAAATCATCTAAATGCAATATCTTTCTGCCTTCATTTTGCATTTTCATTTCTTCCGTTGTATAGCCATTATCAGTATAAGAACCAATTTCAGCGATAACGTTATATGCGATTTGGCTAGGGAATACAGATGGTGTAAATTCTTTTTGGTCATGAATTGCATCGATTTCTTCTCTTAACTCATTTAAACCATGTATACCAGCTCCAGAAACAGCTTGAAATGTAGTAGCTGTAATTTCTTGAATCTTTGTTAATTTAGCGATAGGGGCAATAGCCATTAATGCAATGATTGTGGAACAATTTGGATTAGCAATTAAACCATGATGCTTTAAAGCATCTTCACCATTAATTTCTGGTACAACTAAAGGGACATCTTTTTCTAAACGAAAGGCACTTGAGTTATCAATATAGACTGCTCCAGATTTTTGAATGTAAGGATAGTATTCCTTCGATAAAGCATTTGATACTGCACCTAAAACATAATCTAATTGATCAAAAGAATGTTCATTTACTTCTTCTATCTCAATAAATGTATCTTTAAAAGGTATTTTCTTTCCAACAGATCGAGCACTGGCAAATAAACGTATTGTATCAACAGGTATATTTCTTTCTTCGATACATGTAAGCATTTGTCTACCAACTGCACCAGTAGCTCCTAAAATTCCGATATTCATTTAGTTTCCTCCGAAATAAATTTTGCGTATATTGCGTGAATTGCTTTTTCAAAATCAGAATCATCTACACCTACAACAATAGATAATTCATCTGATGACTGATTGATTACTTTGATGTTAATTTTATTGCGGCCAAATTCTGATAATAATCTACCTGATTGACCTGGAACATCTTTCATTGCTCTACCAACTACAGCTACTAGGGCTAAATGATTTTCAATATGTATATCATCTGGTTTTAGCTCAGCTTGAAGTTTAGCAACAATTTCATATAGACATTGTTCTATCGCTTTAGTACTAACAATGACAGAGAATGTATCTACTGTAATTGGAACACTTTCTATAGAGATATGATAATCTTCAAATATAGATAAAATCTTTCTTAAAAAACCAACTTCAGCAGAAGAATGATTTTTGACTAAGGTAATTACCGTAAAATTCTTTTTTCCTGTAATACCAGTAATGGAATGAGGCGGATTTACCGCATCCATCTTAGAACAATCATTTAAGATAATCGTACCAGGGTCACTAGGATCATTCGTGTTTTTTACATTAATTGGTATGTTTTTAGAGCGTACTGGGAATACTGCATCATCATGTAAGACATTAGCACCCATATAACTCATTTCTCTTAATTCGTTGTAGTTAATACAAGGAATATGTAAAGGATTATGAATGATACGAGGATCAGCTACAAGGAATCCGGAAACATCTGTCCAGTTTTCATACATGTCAGCATCAACGACATTCGCAATAACAGCTCCTGTAATATCAGAACCACCACGACTCATGATTTTGATTACTCCATTTGGTAATGCTCCATAAAATCCAGGTATAACAATTCTTTTATTAGAAGGGTGAGTAGATAGTTTTTGTTTTGTTGATTCTAAATCAATTTCTCCATCATATTTAAATGCAATGACATCTTTTGCATCAATAAAATCAGCATCTAAATATTCAGCTAAGCATAAAGCTGTCAAATATTCTCCACGACTGACTAAATAATCAAGGGAACAATCATTTTGTAGTTGTTGCTTAATTTGAATGAACTCAGAATCTAAATCAATAGATAAATGTAAATCATTTTTGATTGCATCATATTTTTGTTTAATTAAATTGAATATTTCTTCATATGAAACACCGTATTTACGATGGGCATCACATAAATAGAGAAGATCAGTGATTTTATGATCTTCATGATTTTCTTTACCACAAGCACTTGTGATAATATATTTTGTATTTTTATTTTGTTCAACGATATTTTTTACTTTTTTAAATTGGTTTGCATTAGCAACAGATGAACCACCAAATTTCGCTACTGTAATCATTCTTCTACCTCCGCAATAAATAAATCATCTAAATCTTGTATTATTGGATTTAATTCAAATAATGACACTTTTTTGGTAATCCAAGTATGTTCATCAATCTCTTTTTCTATGAGTGATGCATTTAAATGACACATGTTAGAGTGAATATAAAAGTTACCACATGGTGAGTAGAGAGCACTCGTTGTTAGATTAGAATAGTTTGTGATTGTTCTTTTATTCTGAATGTCTAATAAATCTTCTACTACAGCATGTGCTGTAGGTAATGAGCCTGCACCTTGACCAATAAAGGACACTTCTCCTAAAGTGGTAGAATTTGTACAGAAATAGTTATAGTTATAAGGAACATGACTTTCTAATAAGTGATTTTCTACAAATGTAGGGATAACATATAAATTTGTAGAATGTTCTTTTTGATATCCTTTTCCTAATAATTTGATAGTTGCATTACATGACTTAGCATATAAAATATCTTCTTTTCGAATATTTTGAATACCAAAAGTAGGGATTGTTTTAGGGGAAACATATGTATTAAAACATGTATAAGCACTAAGAGAAGTCTTATAACAAGTATCATAGCCACATATATCATCTGTAGGATCTTTTTCAGCGTATCCTTTTTCTTGAGCATTTTTTAAAGCTTGTTCAAAAGAAAGGGAATCATTTTCCATACTATAAAGAATATAGTTTGTTGTACCATTCATAATCCCTTTAAATGAGTCGATTTGATCAATTTGACTAATACGATGGCATTCATGAATCCAAGGTATACCACCACCAACACTAGCTTCATAACTTAATGAAACTTGATTGTTTTCTGCAAGTTCAAATAACTCTAAAGCATATGTTGCTAGCATTTTTTTATTGGATGTCACAACATTTTTATGTTTTTCTAATGCACTTTTCACATAAGTGTGAGCTGGTTCTAAACCACCAATACATTCTACAATCGTATCAATTTCAGAGTCATTTAATATGTCATTGATATCGATTGTAGCCCTAGCATCTTGAATAGAATTTAAGTCTTTTACTAATATTTTTTTGATTTGAATATTTTTATTAAAAAGAGAATGATCAAGAATCTCTTTAACACCACTACCTACTACGCCATGCCCTAATAAACCAATTTGCATGTAACCTCCTCGTTTGCAAGTTAGATACACTTGTTTTTAGAATACAAACATATTATCATTCTATCAGTTACTTTACAAGGAGGAGCAAATGCCTAAATATCAAAGTACTAGAGGAAATCAAGAATTCGTTGATTCACATATTGCAATTATTCAAGGACTTGCAAAAGATGGTGGATTATATACACCAACTAATCTCAATCAAAAAATAAATTTAAATGAATTTGTATCATTGTCATATCAAGAAATAGCGAAAAAAATCTTATCTATATTTTTAAATGATTATACAGATGAAGAAATAGAAACATGTGTTAAACAAGCATATGATGATAAGTTTGATACAAAAGAAATCGTTCCAATTAAACAAATACAAGATGGTTATCTAATGGAATTGTGGCATGGGCCAACATGCGCCTTTAAAGATATTGCCTTAACACTATTACCACATTTGTTAATCACGTCATATAAAAAAGAAAATCGTAAAGATCAAATTGCGATATTAACAGCTACTTCAGGGGATACAGGAAAAGCTGCTATTTCTGGTTTTAGTGATGTTGAACATACTTCTATAACGGTTTTTTATCCTGAAATAGGGGTGTCTGAAATACAGAAGAGACAAATGGTTACTTCAACAGGTAAAAATGTTGAGGTAATTGCGGTAAAAGGAAATTTTGATGATTGTCAAAGACTAGTAAAAGAAGCGACAAGTAATAAAGAAGTATTAGATAGTTTAAAAGGAATATCAATTTCTTCAGCAAATTCTATTAATGTTGGACGCTTAACACCACAAATTGTTTATTACATTTCTAGTTATATGAAACTTGTTGAAGCAAATTCGATTAAGCTAGGGGATGAAGTGAATTTTGTTGTTCCTACTGGTAACTTTGGAGATATTCTTGCAGGATATTATGCCAAAATGATTGGTTTACCAATTCATCAACTCATTTGTGCTTCTAATACAAATCATGTATTAACTGATTTTATGAATACAGGAACATATTCGATTAAAAGAGACTTTATTCCTACAATTTCACCATCGATGGATATTTTAATTTCATCAAATTTAGAAAGATTACTATTTATCATGAGTGGTTATAATCATGAATTTGTAAAAGAGATGATGAACCATCTAAAAGAAGAAAAAGAGTATTCTGTTCCTAGTAAGATGAAAGAAAAGATTCAAAATGAATTTAAAGCTTATTGGACAAGTGAAGAAGAAACAAAAGAAACAATTAAAACGTTATTTGAAAATGAACAAGTATTAATAGATCCTCATACTGCAGTAGCACTACACGCAATGTATGAATATAAAAAAGAAACAGAAGACAAACGACCATGTATTGTGTTAAGTACAGCATCACCATTTAAATTTAGTAAAGATGTTTTATCTTGTATTGAAGATGACTCTAGTTTAAATGAATTTGAAGCAATGGAACATTTATCAAAATTATCGAATATGAATATTCCTAAAGGATTAAAAGATTTAAAAGAGAAAGAGATACGTTTTACAAGAAGCATTGAAATAAAAGATGGTATGCATGTAATTGCTAGTCGCATGAAGGAGTTAGCAAATGAAGATTAAAACACCGGCAACAAGCGCAAATGTAGGCGTTGGTTTTGATAGCTTTGGTATGGCTCTAGGACTATATAATACTTTTACTATTGAACAAAGTGATCAAGATATCTTAGAACATGTTGAAGAACGCTTTAACCATGAAAATAATTTATTTTTAAAAGCATATCATTATGGATGTGATGCAATAGGCGTAAAGGATTATATAAAAGTTAGCTTTGATACTAGTATTCCTGTATCTAGAGGACTAGGCTCTAGTGCTTCATTAATATGTGCAGGATTATATAGTGCAAGTGTATTACATCATGATGCATTATCTAAAGAAGAAATTTTCCAACTAGCTAGTATTATGGAAGGTCATCCAGATAATGTAGCACCTTGTATATTTGGTGGTATGACGGTATCAAGTAAGGTTCAAGATACTTTTATAACAAAGAAAATTGATATTAGTTCATCTTGGAAATATACATTATTTATACCTGACTTTGAGGTGAGTACGGAAAAGGCAAGAGGTATACTTCCTGAAAACTATTCACTAAGTGCTGCTTCAGGAAATATAGCGAATGCGATTTATATGATTAAAGGATTAGAAGAAGGGGATATTTCTTTACTACAATATGGTGAACTTGATCAAATTCATGAACCTTATCGTAAGAAGCTACTTCCATTTTTTGATGAGCTAAGAAAAGATTTCAAAAAAGAAACAGGTGGTATATTACTCATTAGTGGATCAGGGTCAACATGTATTGGAATGAGTCAAAAAGAAGTATCAGATGATTTTATGAAAAAGATTTCTTATTGTGATATTTTGAAAGTAGATTTATGTGAAAAAGGTATGGAAATTGATTATGAAGAGTGATTTTTTGATTGTACATCGTAAAATGCTTCCAGATTATTTAGATAAAGTGATTAGTGCTAGGAAGTTATTAGAAAATAAAGAAGTTAAAACAGTAACAGAAGCAGTACAAATAGTAGGGATATCACGTAATACTTTTTATAAATATAAAGATTATGTTTTTGAAGCAAGTGAAAATAAAGTAAGTAGACACGCTGTTATTTCATTAATCTTAAAAGATGAAAATGGTTCACTTGCAACAGTAATTCATACATTAACTGGTTTAGGTACTTCTATCTTGACCATATCACAAGCAATACCAATTAATGGAAAAGCGAATGTCTTATTATCTTTAGATATTACTTCATTAAATGGAACAGTTGAAGATATGATAACAGCACTTAAAAAATTAAAGTCTGTTAAAAATGTACATTTAGATGCGATGGAATAAAAAGAAAAGTTAGATGAGTTATATGTTCATCTAACTTTTTGTTTTATCCTTTACAAATTGTTGTAATCCATTCAGGATGCTTATCGCTTTCACCTTTTTGAATAGAAGTTAAAGTGTCATATAGTTTTTGGGTAAGAGGACCAATATTACCATCACCAATAAATACTGTATCTTCTTTATATTTTAATTCTTTAACAGGGGCTACTACAGCGGCTGTTCCAGTACCAAATACTTCTTCAAGTTTGCCTTCTTTTCCTGCTTTAACAACATCATCTATTGCTAGAGGGCCTTCAATGACTTCATATCCATCTTCTTTAGCAAGCTCTATAATACTACGTCTTGTAACACCATCTAGTACTGTTCCTGTACAAGCTGCTGTATAAAGTTTGCCATCAATCTTAAAGAAAATATTCATAGCACCAACTTCTTCAACATATTTTTTGTGTACACCATCTAGCCACAAAACTTGATCATAACCTAGCTCATTCGCTAATTCTCCAGATTTAATACTAGCCGCATAGTTTCCACCACATTTAGCAAATCCTGTTAAACCAGGAGCAGCACGAATATAATCATCTTCAACATAAATTCTTGTGGCAGCTAAACCATTTTTAAAGTAGGAACCACTAGGGGATAGGATGATGCAGAATGTATATTTAGTAGAAGCGTGAACACCTAAACCATTTGCCGTCGCAAACATAAATGGTCTGATATAAAGAGATGTTCCTATGCTATGAGGTACCCAATCTTTATCGATTTCTACAAGTGTTTTGCATGCTTGCAAGAAATCTTCAACAGGTACGCAAGGCATACATAAACGATCACATGATTTTTGCATACGTTCTGCGTTACATTCTGGTCTAAATGTTTGTATATCATTAGAAGCAGTACGATAGGCTTTCATTCCTTCGAATACTTCTTGCGCATAGTGTAATACATTGCAGGAAGGATCGATTATAAAAGAGTGGTAAGGCTCTATACGGGGGTTAATCCAACCCTCACCTGCAATGTAATCCATAAGAAACATATGGTCTGTAAAAATCTTACCGAAACCAAGTGTTGCTTCATCAAGTGGTTTTTCTTTAAATGTAGTTGTTTTTGTAATTTTAATATCTAGCATATTTATTCTCCTGACTTTCCATAGTTTGATAGATAACGGGCACTTGGATCATCAACTTGACATCCAGGCCATGTTTGATTTGGTAACCAATAATCTACAATCATTTCATCCATATCTGGATAGAATGATTCAAATATTTCTCGATACAATAAGCTTTCTTTTGTATATGGTGCGTGATAAGTATATTTTTTACACTTTTCTACGAATTCTTCATCTGTATAATAGCTTTCAGCATATTCTTTAATATCATCCACTAATGAATGTCCTACAGCATCACTGAATGCGGCTTTATCTCTAAATAAAATATTTTCTGGTAATATACGATCTTCTTCAAAAGCATGACGAACTAAATATTTACCCATGTTGTAATGATTCATTTTTAAGTTAGGATCAATGGACATAACATATTGAACAAAATCTAAATCTCCAAATGGAACTCTTCCTTCCATACTATTTGAAGAAATACAACGATCTGCTCTTAATACGTCATACATATATAATTCTTTAATTCTTTTTTCTGATTCTAATTGGAAACTTTCAGCATCTGGGGCAAAATCAGTATATTTATAACCAAATAACTCATCAGATATTTCTCCAGTAAATAAAACGTGTACATCTGTTGTTTCATGGATTGCTTTACATAATAAGTACATACCAATAGAAGCACGTATTGTTGTAATATCCCAAGTTTCTAAAACTTCTATAACTTCTTTAATGGCATGAATTACATCTTCTTTACTAATGATAATTTCTGTATGATCACTACCAATGTAATCCGCTACTTGTTTAGCATATTTTAAGTCAATCGCATCAGTATCCATACCAATTGAGAATGTACGAATAGGTTTTGAAGATTTCTTTTGGGCAATGGCACATACTAAAGAAGAATCTAAACCACCACTTAGTAAATAGCCAACAGGAGCGTCACTATCCATTCTTTTTTCTACACCGAAAGTTAATTTATCATGAATGTTTTTGCATACTGTTTCTAATGTGTCACTAGAGTAAGAATCAGCATGATATATTGTGCTATAGCGAATAAATTCTCCATCTTTGTAATAACATCCAGGAGGGAATGGTTTAATATCGTGAGCTATAGGCATTAATGATTTCGCTGTTGAACCAAAGCAAATCTTATGATTATCTGTATAGCCATAGAATAGTGGTCTAATACCGATTGGATCTCTTGCGGCAAGCCATGAGTCATGTTCTGCATCATATAAAACTAATGCATATTCAGCATCTAGCATTGCAAACATCTTTTCACCATATTCTTTATATAGAGGTAATAAAATTTCACAATCTGATTCAGAATGGAAAGTATATTTTTCTTTTAGTTTTTCTTTTAAAGGTCTAAAACAATAGATTTCACCATTACAAATAACAGCACTACCATCTAACGTGAATGGTTGCATACCTGCTTCAGATAATCCCATAATGGATAATCTTCTAAAACCCATTGTTCCATGGTCTACTTCTAAAATTTCACCAGCGTCTGGTCCACGATCAAAAAGGGTAGCTAAAGCTTCTTTAAATGCTTTTTGATCTGTCTTTTCATCTGTTGTTGCTAAAATACCACACATAATTCATAACCCCCGAAAATATAAAACAGCCCATCGCCACTTGGGACGAAGGACTGTATTCTCCGCGGTGCCACCCAGATTACCTTAAAGGTCACTTTTCTTGACTATCATCAACAATCAGTAAGTTAACGGTCTGATTCCGTCGACGCCTACTCCGTTTGTTTCGGGTCGAAGCTAGCAGGTGTTCTTTCGCTAACGCTTATCATAAGGTTTACACTATCCCTTACTCACTGTTGACAGTTTGCTAGGTACTTTTCCTGTTCATCGCTGTTGCATATATTATTTGCAGATTTTTCAGAAAATGCAACAACAAATTTCTGAAAATATTTACATTTTTATTTTTAAATTTTTATTGCATACTATTTACTTATGATGTATACTTAATTTTGCTTATGGCGGTTGTGGTGAAGTTGGTTAACACTCTGGATTGTGGCTCCAGCATTCGTGGGTTCGAGTCCCATCAATCGCCCCATTAAGTAAGTTAATCGTTTGTGTGAATACAGACGATTTTTTTGTTTTACTAATCAAGTGATATTTGCATTATTGAAAGATGAAAAAGAAAAGCCGTATCAATTGGCAAGATGTAGTAGTCAACGCAATTGTACAGCTAATAGTTGGAATTATCTTAATTCTAATTGATAA
>CAVCUC010000026.1:0-28252 GCA_963605225.1 bacterium | reverse complement strand
AGTTACACAGGATTAAATCAATCAAAAGATAATCAGATAGATGCATTTCTATATGGTTATCTTTTATTTTGCGGAAATAAGCATAATGATTCGGAAATAAATGTTATCTTTCGGAAATAAATGTTCTCATTCGGAAATTATTCGGAAATTATTCGGAAGTTATTCGGAAATTCAATTGGAAATATCAATTATTTCTACAAGTTGCTAACAATGAATAGATTTAAACCCTTTCTTCAAAAAAACGATGAATAAGCATTATTTCAAATTCATAAAATAAAACCCCTCCAGTTGAAGTTGTTCAACTTTTGGGGTTCACCTCAGTTCTGATTCTATTTTTTTCTTATAACACTCTTAGCAATTGTTTGAATGACTATTTTTTCGTCTAATGGCTTAGAAATATATCCACTCATACCTGCTTCTGTTGCTTTAATTTTATCTTCTATAAAAGCGTTAGCTGTCATTGCAATAATTGGAATATCCTTTGCATCTTCTCTATCTAAAAGACGTATTGCTTTAGTTGCCTCATACCCGTTCATGATTGGCATCATCACATCCATCAAAATAGCATCAATCTCATATGGCTTAGAATTCTTTAACACATCAATCGCTTCTTGACCATTCTTCGCTCGAATGATATTCACACCCTTATTTTTCAATAAGAATTCAGCGATTTCCATATTCAAGTCATTATCTTCCACTAAAAGAATATTCAATCCTTCAATAGAATATTCTTCTAATTCTTCATTATCTTGATCTACGAATGTTGATTCAGAATGATCTATTTCAAACGGAATAATTACGTCAAAAGTAGACCCTTCATTTTTCTTACTTTGAACCGTAATTGTTCCATTCATTTTATCCACAATACTTTTTACAATAGACATGCCTAATCCTGTACCACTGTAACTAGAACGAGCAGATTGGTCTTCTTGTGTAAAAGGCTCAAAGAGATGTTGCATAAATTCTTCGCTCATTCCAATACCAGTATCTCTACAGATAAATTCTATAATTGAAACATTATCGTTTGTTTCGATTTCTTTTAACGTGATATATACCTTACCATGTTCCTTATTGTATTTAATTGCGTTACTAATGATATTAATCAGAATTCTCTTAAAATGTAATGGACTACCTAGCAATTTTACGTGTTCTACACAAATTCCTTCTTCAACGATTTCCACTCCTGCATCTTCTGCGAGTTTAGAAACCGATGTATATGTATCTTTCATAATACTATTTACATCAAAAGGAACATGTTCTAAAACAACTTCTCCAGACTCTAACTTACTTCTATCTAATACGTCATTGACTAGCTCAAGTAGTATCTTTGACGCATTTCTTACTTTTTCACGACATTCTTTTTGTTTCTCTAAATCATCAGGAAAATGATCCGCAATATCTAACATACCAATAATTCCATTTAATGGTGTACGAATATCATGACTCATATTGAGTAAGAATGTTGTTTTCGCTTCGTTGGCTACTTCAGCTTCTTTCTTTGTTTTTTCTAGCTCATTCAATGTTTCTTTTAATTCTTGATTTTCTTGTAAAGCATAGATTGTTTTCTGTAATCGATTTGCATCTAGAGCAAATAAGCAGAATACAGTACCATAAACAATAGAAAGTCTTCCCATCCATTCCATGTTATATATCGTAGACAATACAGTAGACGTAATAATAAAGAAAGCAATAAGCAATAAGATTACGGTATTCATTTTTGCACTACTTCTATGTTGCTTAATAATATAGAACACAAATATGAGAATATAGGCAATGACTGTAACCATGAAGATCCAACCAAGTGGCCCTCTAACAAAATGGTTTCCTGCATTAAAGCTATAAACTATATCTGTAAAAAATGGTGATATACCACAAATTCCACATAAAATTATTGGAATAGTTAATAGTACTTTTGCCTTTTTATTATGTTCATAAGGCCATATCAAACGAATAAATAAATATACTAAAACAGCTCTTAATGTATAGGCAATTGCAGAAAGAAGAATACGTAAAGCTGTTGGTTCAGCCCAATATCCTGTAATTTTCTCTATATTAAACGCAAGCATTTCGAATACTTCACAATAGAAGATCATCATAAAATGCTTAACATCGTCTTTTTCTAGAACACGTTCTTTATTTAAAATAATCCAAATGAAAATTAAGCCTATAATTTCTGCAAAGTTATTACTTAAAAACTCTTCAAACGTCATATCTATCCCTCTACCTGTATTAATAATATTAAAACAAAGTGATTGCAATAACCACCTTGTTTTTATGCTTTCATTTTATATTTTCTATTCACTATCCAAAAGATTCTAGTAATATACACATCGAAATATCATCGCTCATAAAAGGTAAACAAATTCCATTTTCACCTTTTGATATTAATAGTTCAGAACCATTAGGACTTAATAATAAAGGATATGTTTCACTAATGTATACTGGGCCATCATACGTTTCATAATTTTTACCACCAACTAACGATAAACTAAGTGTTAAATAAGAAGGTTTATCATTTTCTGTTTCAATCGTCCAAAAACCACTCCAATTTTCTTCGAACGCGTCTCCACCAGCATATTGCCAATTCATATCCACTGATCCACCGTTTTCTTCATCCAAATAAAACCGCAATGAATAATATGCAAGTCGATTGTCTTCACCCATTGGTATTTCTCCAAGCCATCCTTTACCTGTACTTTGCTCGCTAGAAAGTCCTAAAGCAGTTGTTCCTAGCCAGCCTTCACTTAACCAATCTTCAAGGTTCACTGCATCGCTATAGTAATAATGAGAAAAATCCATCCACATACATTGATTCTCGCTAAGAACAAATGATGTAATATGGTTATCATTCTCTCCTAATAAATACACAGTGGCTGAATTACCATGATTATCTGTAACTGTTATTTCTCGATCAGAACGATAATATTCTTCTTCAATATTTGTGAATAGTAAAATTGGTTCACCTGTTTCTTCACGATATAAAACTTCTGTTACTTCTTCACTTTGTGTTTCTTCATTCCACTTTACTCGATTCACCGCTAGTGTTGCATTTTCATCAATTGGGACAACGCAATATAAGTAACCCATGATTCCAATAATATGATTTTCATCAATACTTGTTATAAATGGATATTCCTTTAATAGAATTTCATTGTTTTCTTTTAACCAACTAAGAAAATCTTCTTCAAAACTATTTTCAAATAATCCTCCTACTTGTCCAAGATATGCTGTAACAAATTGTACATTTGATCCTTTGTAGTGATTTCGTAATGTTTCTAATGAATCATCTCCCTCTACTGTTTCTTCTGTTTGAATCAAACTAGAAGAATCATCATTTGTTGCTAGAGGTGGCAAAGTACTTACACTTTCTGTTTCTTTCACTTTATCATCATTTACTTTTTGCTTACATGAGCATAGAGATAGTGGCATAAGTAATATAAGTACTAGTAAAAATATTTTTTTAAGTTGTTTTTCATTCATGTCATTACCTCCATTATTTCTCAAGTCTATTTTTGATAAAAAATATAGTCAAAAATACATAAAGAATGATCATTCATGTTATAAGTTAAATTAAAGTCAGCACTAGAACGAGAAACATTCACAAGTAAAATATCCATCACTCCTATTTCATCATCTACTTGTTGATACGCTTTTTTTGCCACAAAAGAGTCTTCAAAATAACTTTCCGTTTCCTCTTCATAGGCTTTTATTTCTACAACTATATTTTCTTCGTCATTCATTGAGAATATATAAGTACAAGATTCGTCTTCAGAAATCCATGAACCTTTTAAAAGAGTAAAAGTATCTAGTGTATCTTGCCGCTCTTGATTTGCAATTTCTGCTTTTTCTTCTAGTTCTGCTTTTGAGTAATACTTGCTTGCATCACCAACTTCATTCCAACCATCATCTAGCCATAGTTCTTGAACTAACCAAGCAAATTGTGTTGAATCTAAATAACGAAAATGATAAATCAATCCATTTTCTGCTTCATTAATTTCTAACCCACTAATAGATGTTGCAAAATCACTTTTTATTGTGAGTACATTATTTTTAAATTCATACGTAAATTCATCACCCAAATCATGAAAATCCGCATCGTAGCATGTAATTGTACTGTTGCTAAAATCTATACCACTACAATATAGTTTCATTTCTGTCGGCGTATACATTACTTTTTTAATTTGTACATCACCATAGTAAGCATTCGTATCTTTATATTGATATACAACTTGATTGTCCTTTTTCTTACAACCAAGTAGTCCTAATATGATGCCCATCACAATTAGTACCTTTCTCATGGTAGTATCTTTCTATTTGATTTTCGCTCCACAATACTCACAACATCCACCTTCATTTGGTGTTGTTTTTGCTCCACAATATGGACATACAACTGTATCACTTGTTACTTCTGTAGTCGCCACTTCACTTGTTTCTTTGATATCGTCGCTCTTTTCTTCAGTTAAAATAGACTTAATTTCTTCTGCCATTGTTTTATATTTTTTGTATTCAACATTAATTTCAGGTCTACAAATAGCTGCTAGTCCTGGTTTAAGAGGAACAGGTGTAATATATACTGAACTAGAATTCACTCTAAATTTCATTTCATCAAAATATGGATGATTCACAAAGATAGTAATGTAAAAATCATAAGAGTATTCATATCTAGGTGGATTATAGCTTACTTCTTTGCCTTCTTTATCCTTTTGCTTAATTTCTTTTTTGCTTTCATCAATATCGATATTGCATCCTGTAACATCGGATATATTCAAAACATCAGGATTTGCTTCTACTAAATCATGAGCTCGAGTCACCATAAATGTCTTAGTATCTTCATCTACTAATAGTTTCATGTCTTCACCAAGTGTTTTTGTTGTATGAAAACTTGCAACTTTCGACTTGTTTGCTTCACGATAATCTAATTGGGCTTTTATTTCTTCAACTGTACTATTACGTCTTTCAGAAAACCAAGGTGATAATTTATTTGCACACTTTTTACATAAGTTACCATTTTCTAATTTACGATTACCAAGTAAACCAATTTTTTCTCCACAAATGTCACAATATTTCTTATCAAATAATCCCATAATATCCTCCTTAATTATTTGTATGCTCTGTACTAACTTCATTCATCATCGTTAATACTTTTTCTTTTAAATCATTTGCGGTACTTCCATCAAATTCTTTTGTTTCTGTTGTACCATCATCATTACGCCAAACAATGGTTATTTTGTTTGTAGTAGTTGTATTTGCTGTAGCGAGTTCCATTTCATCTAATGTGTTTTGTAAGTCATACCAAATTACCCATGTTAAGTCCCATGGTTCTTCATTAGAAATAACGATTTCATTTTTATTTGCATCGAAGAAAGACCCTTTTACAACCGGATAATCATCTTCTAAATAAAATTCTAAATCGTAACATTCCTCAGTATCAGAACTAGTTTGTTTCCAGGTAAACTCCACTAACTCTTTACTTGCTCGATTTGCTTCAGGATTATCCATCCTTTCTCCTCCATCAGATGGTTGAAATAGTGTACATCCCTCAACTAGAAAAGTAGCTATCACGATCATTAATCCTAATTTTATCCATTTCATATTTATGCCCATGGATCTTCAGATTTAGGTACACGGATGCCTGTTAAGATACTTGAATATTCATTTAAGAACCATTCCCCAGTTGAAGCTTTTTGCCGTAATCGAATTGGTCTAGATGAATCAGCACCAGATGTTTTTAAAAAGAAGCGAATATATCCTTGTTCAATGTCTTGTGGTCTAGAATCTTCTAACACATTTAACACATATGGTACTTTTGGTTTATAACTATTTTCAGGTGTAGCCCCTTCAAAGTATGCTAATGCTAGATAGGATTTACCACGTAATCTATCTCTTAAAAATTGACTATCATATTCTGTCATCGGACTAGGTCCTCGTATGATATTCATTGCTTTAATCCCTGCATCTTTATTTTTTTCATACAGTGATAATGCACAAAGAAATAAAGCACATACATATTCTGGTTTAGTCAAATCCATAATTTCTAATGATTCAAATTCTTGTAATGTAGTTGGTAACTTTTGAATTGTAATTTGCATAAACTTTCTCCTTTCAAAATGAGCGTTAAATGTATTGTCAAAAATAGTAATACTTGATTTCTATTTTTATTTTAAGAAATATTATGTTTTTCTTCCCCCACCAATTAGCTAGTATTTATTATTTTTAAGCTTCATTGTTATTTTTTCTCTAGCATGATATTTTATAAAAAAGGACTAAAGTCATGAGTAAAGCTACCAAAAAGAATATTATTACATCGCTAATTGTTTTACCTCTAATCTTATTAGCCACAGGTATCCAATATCTTACGTATTATCATCTTATTCCTACATATACGTTAATTATTCGTACTGGCATACATTTTGCTTTATTAATTGCTTGGTGTCTTTCTATCAAAAGAAGAATCATTCAAACTCAAGTAAGAAAGTATTTGTTTACGATCATTACCCTCATGATATTTTGGATATTATTAAAAACCATCAAGTATTCCATTAATGATACAGATATCAAACGATATTTATGGTACTTGTACTATATCCCTATGTTATTTATTCCCTTATTTTCACTACTTGTTAGTATGTCTTTAGCGAAAAATGAAAATTATTTACTTCCTAAATGGACTAAACTACTTTATATACCAACAACATTACTATTTTTACTTGTACTAACAAATGATTATCATCAAAATATATTTTCTTTTCATACTGGTATAATGACTGATTTAAATTATCAATATGAGATAGGTTATTATGTCATTTTGATATGGATCATCATATGTGCTCTTTCTTCATTTATAAATATGTTAAGAAAAAGCCGTATCATACAGAATAAAACTATCCTTTTATTTCCTTTACTACCATTATCACTATCATTTATTTATACCGTTTCTTATATCAATAATTTCAATTGGATTACTGCATTTATAAAAGATATGACTGTCATCCATTGTTTTCTTATTTATAGTATTTTTGAAAGTTGTATTCAATGTGGACTAATACAATCTAATATTGGGTACAATGAACTTTTTGAAGCAACTACTTTACCGATTCAAATAACGAATACAGATTATGAAATAACACACGTTTCTCATGCTTTAAAAGAACCAATAGAACCAAAACTATTAAAGCAAATGCAAACTAGTACGATCTTGCTTGATAACAATACGTTATTAAAAAAATATGAATTAAATAATGGTTATGTTTATTGGAAAGAAGATATCTCAGAAATGAATGCATTATGGAATGAACTAGAACTTACACGTGATGAATTAAAAGATACTGGGGATATTTTGGCTGTCGAAAATAGTCAGAGAGAAAAATTATTACGATTAACAGAAGAAAACAAATTATATGATTTGATGGCAAAAGAAACTTCTAAACAAATTGAAATGATTAATGATCATTTATCAAAAATCAAAAATACAAATGATATTCATGAAGCTAGAACCATTTTAGGGCAAATCATCATTATTGGAACATATATTAAACGTAGAAATAATCTGATCTTTGTTGGCGCACAAAATGGGTTGATTCCTTCAAAAGAACTACAACTATGTTTAAATGAATCAAGTGAAAATCTAAATTATTATGGAATAGCTTGTTATGTTAATTTTATGGGAGAAACTTTACTCACATTAGATCAAGCAACTTCAGTATATGATTTGTTTGAAAAAGTAGTTGAAGAAAGTATAGAGTCGCTTATTGAATTACTTATATCTATTGAAATAACTGATGATATAGAAATGAATATTTGTGCTTTATGTAGTAAGTCATTGAAGCAATTACAGGATCAAATTCAAGGCATAGAATATGAACAAGATGACGATAACCTACAATATTTTCGTTATACAATAAAAGAAAGAGAGTCTTAACTTATGGATATCATTAAAGAAAGCTTTGACCATCTTCCTACAGCAATATGTTTCTTTGACGTGCAAGGAGTTGCACGATTAATCAATCACAAAATGCTTTATATCATGTGTAAATTAAGATCTGATGGAATACAAACTCTTGACGAATTTCGTCTTGCATTACATGATTCAAATATTCAATGCATTAATGATGAGTTACATATTTATCAGTTTTCTCCTGATGAAATCATTCGTTTTACAAAAGAAAATATTGTCACAAGTGATGGAATACCATTTACCCAAGTAATTGGAACAAATGTTACAGAATTAATTCGTAGACAAAATCAATTAAAAGAAGAGAATAAAAAATTAACCGAAGCGAATAATCGATTACGCAAAATATTTGAAAAAATGCCAGATATTATTCGTGAAGAAGAAACTTTGGAAATGAAATTACGTGTACATGATGATATTGGTCATAGCATATTAGCTTCTAGACGTGCTCTACTACAGAATGAAAGTCTAGATGAAATAAAAGAAAGTGCTGCCCTTTGGGAACAATCTATCGCTATTCTCTATCGTTCTAATGAGATGATTAATCATCATGATTTAATGGATATAGCAATTAGTCGTGCAAAGGAAATGGGTGTAAAAGTAATCCTTAATGGTTATTTACCTAGCCACGATAAATTCATAGAAATTATTAGTTTACTCATTCGAGAATGTGCTGCCAATTGTGTTCGACACGCAGATGGAACAGAACTATATGTTTCTTTCTTAGAAAAAGGCAATCGCTTAGATATTACGATTACAAATAACGGTACTATACCTAAAGAAGAGATTCATGAAGGCGGCGGTTTATCTATGCTACGTCGTTATATAGAAGAAATAAATGGCAAAATGTTTGTACAAAGTTCACCTCATTTTGCATTAAAAATATCTTTGCCGTATTAACAACCAATAAAAGCCACACATGATATATTATTAGAAATGGAGGGATAAGCTTATGAAAATCATGATTGTTGAAGATCAAGCAATGATTCGAAGTCTATTAGAAAGTTATTTTAGTGATAATGATCAATACCAAATTGTTTCTTCTATACCTAGTGCTAGAAATGCAATCGATATTTGTAAAACAACACCTATTGATTTAATTCTAATGGATGTACAAACAGAAAATCGTGAAAATGGATTGCTCGCTATCGCAGCAATTAAAGCCATTCATCCTAAGATTAAAGTCATCGTCGTTACTTCTTTAGTGGATAATGCTATCTTATCTAAAGCTAGAGAAGTAGGTGCAGATAGTTTATGGTATAAAGATTCCACAAAAGATAGATTATTAGAAATCGTTCAAGAAACTATGTCTGGCAATCACATTTTCCCTGATGCTCCACCAATCGTACAAGTAGGTTTAGCCAAAAGTACAGAATTTACTAAAACAGAATTAAAAGTATTACGTTACTTAATTAAAGGTTTATCTTATACACGTATTGCGGCAGAAATGGGAATAGAAATGTCTACGGTTAAATTTCATGTCGCAAACATGTTACAAAAAACGGGATTTGAAAATAAGCTACAACTTGCATTAGCTGTAAGTGATGTAAAACTAATTGCTAGTCTTGAAGATAATTAAAATGCTCTAAGCAATGTGTGCTTAGAGCATTTTGTTTAGTCTTTTGTCCCTGTTTGAACTAAATTGTATCCACCAACATTACATCCTTTGGCTTCATAGATTTTGTTACCCCATCGATCAAATACATTACCACATGTATCTGTTGTAAATGGTCCTCCATCATCCCATCCACTCGTTGGTGTTGGTGTACTAGAAGAAGGTTCAGTAACTGTTAATGTATAACGAACAGTAACATCTTCATAGTTAGGATTTGTTGCTTTAGCCACAACATTTAATGTTCCAGTGTTAGTAATACTTGGCACTTCTCTACTCCATGTCTTTTCGTTATCAATAGAGTAAGTTATCGTTGTACCTTTTTCTACTGAAGCAATCGCTCCACCTTTTAAAGCTTTGCCATCATATGCTTTTGTGGCTTTAGATCCTGTTAATTCAGGTGTTAAAGTCATAGCATTTGATTTAGTAATTGTAAATGTGCCTGGTTTACAAGTAATCGTGTAGTTTTCTAGCGTTGTACTAGTAGTAGGAGTAATTGTATATGTATTTACATCTTCGCCTGTTTCTCTAGATAACGAATAATTAATTTCTGGTGATTCACCCTCTACTAAGCCACTTATCGTTGCCGTAAATTCAGGATCTTTTGTACCATATACTTTTTTTGTATCAACAGCTGTAATCGTTACTTCTTTTTTTGTTACTTCTAATGTATATTCACAAGTTCCTTCAGCGTAATTCTCGTTTGTTGCCTTAACCTTAACATTTAGCTTACCAACATTCGTAATACTTGGTTTTTCTGTTGACCACTCTGACCAATTTGTTCCATTATCACTAGAATAAGAATACTCAACTAATGTACCTGCTGAAGGTATAGCATACGCTGTAGTTGTTAATGGTTTTCCATTATATGTCTTATTAAGACTACTAGCACTTACATCTACAGCATTTAAAATCCAGAATTCTCCAGAATGCGCTTTATTTACTTTATAGTAACCTGTAGAATCTACTAGTTTATCTTCGATATCTGAAATAGGTTGATTAAACTCAACTACATATGCAGTTCTACTATTAGCTTCTGTTCCTTTACCACTAGCAGATAAACCCGCAAAAGTTAATCCTAAATCTGTTTTTTTGATACCATCATTTGGTAAATAAGAAATAAATCCCGTAACTTCATGTTCTTGACCATCATATTTAAATACAGTATTTTTTGTACCATTTGCTTGAAGAATTACAGAACGATAATAGTAAAGACTTACGACATTCTCACTTGCATTTTCAGATACGGTAATTGTTTGTTGTTGGTTTTCTACTACAGAATAAGAGAAGATACCATCATAATCTTTTCCTTCAATTGTTAATTCTTTTCCAATTTCACCTTCTGTATAGTATGGTGTCGCAATTAATGTTTTCGTTTCAGCTGTATCTCCTACCCAATAACAATTAATCGTTACTTGGCTATATAAATAATTAAACTTAGCATAATATGTCATTGATTCTGGCCAACCTGTTGATGGTTTAGTTGGTTTTAGAGTAGCTTCTGTTGTCACAAGATGCTCATCAGTACAACTTGCATCATCATACCAACCCACAAATTGATATTTACTATTTGCCATTGCGGTAGATCCACTTATTGTATAGGTCTCATCATCTGGATAAAAAGATTCTTCATCTAAACTTAATGTTCCTCCACCAATAGCTTTATATTGAATTAAGGTATTGGTACGCTTTGTTGCTTTTACATATACTGTTTTATTTTCTGTGACTGTAGTATCTGCAGCACTCCAAGGTGTAGTCATTTCTTCATCACTATAGAATCCTGCAATTCTATAATCATCAAAGATAGTGAATGTAGGTTCTACAGCATTCGTACCGCTAACATAAGTTTGTGTATATAATTCTGTTCCTTTTGTACTACCCTCTATATCATTACCTAATACATATTGAATCGTATTTGTATTGAAATATAAAACTAAATTCCAATCTGTTTTCCCATCAAAAGCTTGTGATCCTTTAGTAGAACTAGAAGAACAATAGAATAATGATGTATGACCTGAATTCCATTTCTCATTCAAATCACCTATTGCTGAAGAAATATAACTAGATACGTGATTACCAATGTTTGCTGTGTAGTTACCTGTTAATGTCAAAGTATTCATATTTTTAACAGCCGCAACTACCTTTGTCCAATCTTCTTCAGTTTGAATTAGTGGTGTAGAATCTGAATAGATAGAGCCAGTCTTACCTTCAAAATATGAATCAGGTAATTCTATTTCACCTACTGGAATATAGCCATTATTATCTACTTTATCTGTCTTAACACCCAAAGCACTTAATGTACTACTATCATAGTTAGCTTTAGCAATGTAAACAAATACCTTTTTTGTTGTTTCAGTTTGGCTAGCTTCTGTAACCGTGATATTAAATACTTCTTTTACTTCCCAATGTTCAAGATACGTATCTGTTCCATTATGGGCATAAGTTACTGAACAATATTCGTGAATAATTTTAGCTGTTCCAACTGCTAAGCCTTTAATAAAAGCTGTATAGCCTGTTCCTGATACAGAAACTACATCATCACCACTAGCAATTGTCCATGTATGTTCAAAGTTACAACCTGACCATGCATTTTTATGACCAGTAAGAACAAGGCTTTTACCAACTTCTATTGTTGTTTCTGTTTGCTCATCATCTACTAACATAATTTGATCATTGCTAGTTTCTTTTATAGTGTCTCCACTAGTAGATGCGACTAGTTCATTTACATCTATTGTGAATTCTTTTGAACCTACAACTGTCTCTGTATCATCAAATACTTGCACATTAAAGTTATATGTACCATTTTCCTTTACAGCAAATACATAAGATTTATCATTTGATGCTTCTTCATTTAGTACATAATATCCTGCATCAATATTACTTGTTAGTTCATCATTATTTTCAAAATCTAATGTAACTGCATCTTCTGTGTTAACACCAATTGTTAATGTCGCAGATGTTTTTTCTTCATTATAATCAAGTGAGTAATAGATACTCTCACTATAATCAACTGAAGTATTTGTTATTTCACTTTCGGGTGTAGCAGTAGATTCTTGTTCATCTTCTGCTAATGTAGTAGTGAAATTAACACAAGTTAACATCATTAGTAAGGATAATAGTAGTTTTGTATATTTATTTAGTAAATCTGCTCTATTTTTCATCTTTAACACCATCTATTTCTTCTTAACCATACAGCGTTTCTTAAAGAATGCTATGCCATAACAAAGTATTTCATCATAGTCATCTTCATATTCTTTTGCGTACATTTTTGTATCAATTTGTTCTATCGCTTTATCGCACATCTTTTCTAAATCATCTAAATTTTGTGCATATTTCGCTTCAAATATTGCGACGCGCCCATGTATCACATCATTTACAACAACATCACTTCTACCTTCGCCATGTTCTTTATTAGATTCAACCATGTATCCTGCGCCAGTAAATATACCTGCAAGAAAAGCATGATAGAAGTCTTCTCGATAATCGTGATAACTAATTGTTCTTCTTAATAAAGTGCTTAACTCATTTGTAATAGTTTCACTATCTCCATTCCATACTGCATCAAACAAAGCTTTTCTATTCCATTTTTGTGCACTGTCATTAAACCACTTCATCACAATAGATTCATATATATCTTTAATTTCTGCATTTGGAATTTTAAGAGCAAGCTTATTGTCATTCACTTTTTCATAAAGATCTTCATCTTTTACTTTTGTAAGATATCCCGTCAAATACAATGTACTCCACAAGTTATCTTCCGAAGAATGTAAATAATCATATGTTAAATTTTCATCGATTTGTTCAACGATATACCCACCATTCATTAAGATTTCTAATTTTTTCGTAATATTACTTCCTGCATAATCTATAAATGATCGAATAATCGCATTATCACTTGTATTTTTCCAATAACTTATAGGTTTTGCGTCTTTATCCCTTTGTAGTTCCAACAAATAATTCATTACATCCCATGGGCAATACACATCCAATTTTCCAAAATGATATCCATCATACCATTCTTTGATATCATCTCTTCTATCACTAGAATCCATTATTTCAAGAAGATTATCTACTTCACTTTGGGTAAACCCAAAGTATTCATTTAATCTATTACTTGTAATAGAGTTTGAGACAAAATTATTTGTTCCTGTAAAAATACTTTCTTTTGCGATTTTTAAGCAACCTGTTATCACTGCAAATTTTAATGAATCATTATCTTTTAGTGCTTGCATAATTGCTTTCATCACATCGAGCATCTCTTTGTAATAACCCTTACTATTAGCTTTCGCAACAGGAACATCATATTCATCAATCAGAAGAATTACAGGTTTATCATAATATTGTTGCAATAATTTTGTTAAAAGTACTAAGCTTCCTTTTATATCTACTAGAGAAGGTTTATCATTAATCATTCGATTAATCATATTTTTATCTGAATCACTTATTTTTTTACTTTCTAGTAAATAAGAATGCTTTGTATATAATTGTGAAATCATCCATACAAGCATGTTATATGCGTCATTAAAATTTAATCCATCTACTTGCTTAAAAGAAATAGAGACTACAGGATATTGATTCATCCATTCATCGCATAACTTCTTTTCTCTTGTGATTTGTAATCCTTTGAAAATCTCTTTACTATCTTTTGTAATATCAAAGAAACTTTCTAACATACTCATATTTAATGTTTTACCAAAACGTCTAGGACGAGTAATCAATAACACTTCTGTTTTTTGGCTTAATATATCAGTTATTAGACCTGTTTTATCAACATAAAAATAGTTATCTTTTCTAATTTTTTCAAAATTAGAAACACCTACTGGTAAATTGATATTTGCCATATGACTACTCCTTCCTATACAAAACGATTAATTTTTTAATTACTTTCTGTCACTAAACCAGAAGTATTTGTTGAACCTTCTGTTGTTTCATAGAATGTTACTGTCATAGATAAATTAACTGTATCTGATCGATTTAAGCTACTATCACTATCTGTAGACATCGATACTTGTGTAACAATGCAACGATATTTTAAATTCGCAATTTCTTTTAGAATTTGTTTTGCTTGATCATAGCTACTAACACTACCAGTAATATTGGCATTTCTTCTTACTGTTTTATTCGATACAGTAGGTTCATTCCAAGTGATAGAAACATTCTCCACTTTTTCATCAAATATACTAGATAATGCTTCGATTTCATTAGCCAAGTTGTTATAAACAGCTACTTCACCAACAACTTCATCATCATGTTTAGAAATATAATCTTCCATTGTTTTCTTACGACTAGCTTTCGCTGTAAGAACTGTCAGTTCATCTTCTAAAGAACTAACATTATAAATCACTTTCGCTTCATTATAAGTTTTAACAATTACTTGATAATAGAAGATACCTAATGCAAGTATAGCTGCGATTAGAATAAGGATTGTTTCTCTTAATGTAAATTTACGATTTAACATTAGTTCTCTCCTCCTTCTAAATTAACACATGTAATTTCAATATCCGCTGTAACCTTTGTAGACTCTTCTGTTTTTGCTAGTGCTCGATTCACTGTTACATATTGTGTTCTACTATCTTCTTGTAAGATTGTTACTACCCTAGAGATTGTATTTAAATCTGTTACACCTGTATAAACAGTAATTGTATTTCCTGTAATGCTGAAATTTGTCACATCAACATATGGTAGTACATCTTCATCAATCATTCTGACTAAGTCTAAACGATTTAAAGAACTCTTTTCTTCATCTGTTAAGAAACTACCAACTAAAGTATCATATTGTTCTTCTACTTCATCATAGTCACTTAATTCTTCTCGCAATGTATTCAAAGCACTATTAGAAGAGTTGTAATTGCTTTCTAAAATATTTGTTTTTGTTATGGAATCAATTACACCAAACTTTGTAAATAAAACGAGAAAGACAAGGAATATACCAAAACAAATGAGTGAAACCTTATTATTTTGAGCTTCTTTATCGACTACAAAGTTCATTGTACGCTTTGTAGGATAATTCTCTTTCTTCAAAGTTATTTCCTTTGTTAATACACTTTTCTTATCACTCATATTTATTCCTCACTTGTTCCATATGCTGCTAAAGCATCAATTAATACATCGTCTTCATCACTACCTAGAGCACATATAGATTGAACATTTAATGACACATTTGATTGTATTGTTGAAACAAATGGTTCTATATGTGATCCTCCTCCATATAAATATAGATTATCTAGAGTATTTTCACGATTTTCATATGTATAGTAATTTACAGCACGCATGATTTCTACAGCGATATTTTCATATAAGTTAATCATTCTTTCATGAGTTAAGACATTATCTTTATTCACTTTTAAATATTCCAAAGCAATATGTGTATCACAATATAAGACTTCACTAGCGATATCTGCCATATCTTTTACACCTTTTTCTAATGTCTTACTTGTTTCATATATACCATCTTGATAAATATCAATCTTTGTATACAAGTAACCTAAATCAACTAATGCGATATCTCCATTTACTTGATTTGATTTTCTTAAAACATTCATGATTGCTAATTGTCTAGGAGTAGCTTGTACAAGTTTTAATCCTGCGTTTTTAAACATTTCTTTATATTTTTCAATCAAAGAAGTTTCAACTGCTCCTGCAAGTAAATCCATATCAACTATTTTTCCTGAAGCATCTTGGATATAATTCGCTAAAGCATAGTCATATAAATAACTATCTTTATCCTTACCAATTACCTTTTTAAATTCATAAGGGAGATTTACTTGTAATTGTTTTGTTGTCATATATGGCATTGTTATACGATTCATATAAACATCAGAATCCGGTAATACTAAAGCCACTTTTTTCGCTCTCATATTATTTTCTTTTAATGTATCGTGTATAAATTCACTCATACCATCAAAAGCAACTAACACATCACCACTAACAGCATTTTCTGGAGTACTTACAACAATATAGCTATCATCCATAACTAACTTTGTTGTACTACTACCAATCTCGATTCCCACTACATCTTTCTTCATAACGTCTCCCTATACTAATAACCTCATGTACCAACCTAAAAACTCAACTCCATATAACATTGATATAAATGTTGCCAAAGAAATAGCTGGTCCAAAAGGTATCTTTTCTTTCTTCAGTACTAATATCAATAATAACCCAAATATACAGGAAAGTATTAGGTTAAATACACTTGCAAGTAAGCCTATATTTAATCCTACTAGAAATAATAATTTAATATCTCCTCCACCCATGGATTCTTTTTTTAATACTTTATCCATGACTAGACTAATTGCATATACTGCTCCACTGATGATTAATCCACTGATTAGACCATACACAATGTTATTACCTAAGATTAAACTAAAGATTAACCACCAAACTATACCAAATAGAATAAAGCCATCAGGTATCTCATATGTTTTCAAATCACATAACGATAAGCCATATAAAACGCATATTAATCCTAATTGATTGAGTAAATCAAAATCAATTGTGGCATGTACTACTAGTGTTAATACAAAACCTAATCCTAAGATTAATTCACTAAAGACATAAGTACTAGATAACTTTGTTCCACAATATCTACATCTTCCTTTTAAGAATAGATAGCTAAATATCGGAAATAAATCTAACAAAGATAATGTATGCCCACATGCGTCACACTTACTTCTTCCTGTCCACCATTTTTCGTGATTCATGTAGCGATCACTTACACAATTCAGAAAGCTACCAAATACTGTTCCTAGAATAAAGGTAACGATGACACAATAAACGAATATAAAGTTACTTTCATATATATTCATTGCTTACCACCAACCCAATCTAAGCTAATACTACCGCTACTAGTTGTAATCCGTAATACCATTGTATTGATTTCACCTGTATAGCTTTTACCATCCACTTTAGGATTTTGTTCAGAGTTATATCCATTAGGCTTATAACCAACAATTGTATTACTTTCACTATCAAAGTATCCAACATAACCCATACCTGTATAATGCGTACATGTATGACTTGTATCACCACAATCTTGTACAGGACATTGTGTACCATCTAAGCTATTCACTTTCGCAACACTCTCTGCCGTATTTACATATAGAGCATCATTACCAGTAGAAATATGACTTGCATACCATCCAAGTCCATTACCTAGTAAATAGATACCTTCTACACAGATGACTAAGATAATGATTAGTTCTAGTACTGATATTCTTCCCTTTTGATTTAATCTCATGACGCATCTCCTACAATTACATTGTTCATTGCACGAACATCAAAAGATTTCTGTACTACACTATCTCCTCCAACTACTCCAATATCTAAATTAACAGTAAATAATTGTTTTTCGTGATTATAGGTAATCGTTGCTTTCGCACCTAATTTATTCGTGTAACTCGCATTACCTAACAAGCGATTATATGACTTACTTTCTTCATCGCCTAATGCTAGCTCGCCATAATCATTAGTCACATTTCCTGCTTGATCTAATGCATATAATTTTGTTTTCGCTTCTTTTAAAGCATAAGTCACACTAAAGAATGTATCTACTTCATTTGTATCAGTTAATCTCACTTCATTTGTATAACGTAATTCATTCGATAATAATGATTCAAGTGTTGCATAAAGTTCTTGTGCTTCAGAAAGTCTTATAGAGCTAGTAAATTGTTTACTTGCTAAAGTTACTCCTGTCGCTAGGCATAAGCTAACTAAGCCAACTAAAAGAGTGGCACATAATACTTCTGTTAGTGTCATTCCATGGTTGTTATTTAGTTTTCTTATTCCTTTAGTCTTGATCATAATAGTAATATCCACCACTTGTTTTATATCCCTTGATATTTTTAACCGTTAAATCACTTTTTCCTGTTCTTTTTAATGTAACAACTATCGTTTCTTCACTTATTTCTGTTTCACTAAAAGGAACATTTTCATCCATTGCCTTTTTGTTAATATTTGCTGAACTAACAATACTCACTTGTAATGCCACAAAGCATAATGCTGCGATAAGAACAGATACTAACGCTTCGACAATTGTTTCACCTTTTTGATTACCTAACTTCATATCTAATTCTTCTTTCCGCTTACCTCAAAGAAACTCCAAGTCACTTCATTTTCTGAAGTTCTCTCTTTTTTCTCCACATTAAACTTAACATATGTCTTACTTTCATCTTCTGTTTCTAAAGCAAATATAACAATATAAGTTTTATTCATTTCAGTGACTTGTATAGAATACTTCGCCATTACTGTATCTAAGTTTGTCGCTTCTACACTAAAAGCATCTTTCTCACTACTTGTAATATTGTTATTTAATATTTCCGTGGAAATACTAATTAGTTCTGTTTCAAATGGATTATCACTTACACTCAACTTAGCATTTGTGTAAATCAATGTTCCATCCCTTTGTTTTGGTACCGTATAAGTCACCTTATCCATATTGTTTTTCATGAGTAATGATGCAGAATCTAAGGCTAGTATGTTTTGTGTATCCACTTTTACAGCATGCGTTCTTTTTACAGAACTATATGCTGCAGATAAGATGGTTACAGATACCATACTTACAACTAAGAATAGTAATAGTGCAAAAAGGATAGAAACACCACTATTACTTTGTATTTTCTTTTTCATTTCATTCATGATGTCTCCTCCCTTCTTTTTACTCACTAACTTCTTCGTTAGTTTCTTCTAATACTTCATCAAATGAATATGTTTCTTCTACTTGTTCAACTTCGTCTTGTACAATAGTTTCTTCTTGTGTTACTTCAGGATTTACGTAACTGAATGTTTCTACTTTAATATCACCTAATGAATATAGGTAGATGTTAGAACCATTACTAGAACCCTTGAAGCCTTTAGACCAATAACTAGAACTGTAAGAAACATATACATCATTACTACTTCTTGTATATAATTTATAATTTGAATAATTCCATACACTGCTACTAGAGCTTAATTCTAATTTGTAATTTCTTCTTGAATAGTATCCATACAAATATTGATTATTCATCATCAAATTCGATGAATTATTAGAAACCCATAGTATATCTGTAGTATCTGTTTCAATATATTTTTGATTAATTTTATCACTATGAATCGTAACAATAGTACCTGCTAAACTACTATCCATTGCGACAGCTGAGCCTTCTTCATCACTAGTCACAAATAGATAAGACTTGTTTGCATCAAGTGAATCTTTTAGTACATAAGCAGATTTTGTTTGAATCCACTTAGCTTGTAACGTTAGGCTACTCTCATCAGAAGTAATGAAATGACCATCTTCGATATAGCCTTCTATATTTAATCCTTCAATAATGTTTCCATTAGAATCTAATACTTTTGTTGTGGATTCAGCACTTACTAGATACCAACCTTCTAGTTCAAAGTTTTCATCAATATCACTTAATGAAACATTTACGCTTGTGTCTCCATCAATTACACCAATCGTTGCGAAAATCTTATCTTCACTACCATCAACTTGTGTCTTAAAGGTAATCGTTAAGTTTGACCACTTAGCGTAAAGAGTAACTTCTTGTGTTTCATCTAAAATCATCGTATTAAACGCTTCTTGATCAAGTACTTTACCTGTAGAATCAGTGACTAGTTCATTACTACTATTCATCCATCCAGCAAATGTATAACCATCTCTTGAAGCTACTTCTAAAGTATCAGAATCATAAGAAATATCTTTTTCTGTAACTCTAGTTGTTTCATCTTCTGTGCCATCGTTTTGATCAAATTTCATCTTTGTGCTGACTGGTGTCCATTTTGCATAAAGATCCATATTTGAAGTGACATTGTCTAACTCTATAACAGATACTTCATTACCTTCACTACAAGCTTCATCAAGATACCAACCACTTAAGTTATAACCAACTTTAGTAGGTTTATTTTCTAGAGTATCTAGTTCAATATCTTGTGTGATATCTAATGTATATTCTGTTTTTTCTTCACTGTAGCTTCCACCATTTGCATAAAGTGTTAAAACATATGGTCTAGGTGAAATCGTTACATTAGTAACTGTTAATACATAAGTATTATTCTCATTTACAATTGTTACAGTTACTTTAGCACCTGTAATAGACTCATTTAAATTACTTGAATAGTAATAAATATTGAGTGGAATTGTTCTAAAACCATTTGTGTTTTCTGTTACATCTGTTGGATCAATTGGATCAATGATTAATCCTTCTATTGGATTACCTACACTATCTGTAACAGTTACTGTTGTAGTATCAATATTTGTCTTAATGAAATCATTACTATTAATTTCATATAAGAAGAATGTTGCGTTATTTGTTGGTTTTGTATTGTCGCTACTATATTCAATATCTGTACCATTTATTGTTTGGCTTGTTTCTGTACTATCCACAACATCTGCTTCGTTATAAGAAGTAGAATCAGATAAACCAATAACACTATCTCTTAATACATCAATGACTGTTGAACCTTCGTATGTTTGACCATGATAGTCATATGTAGCTTTGACTGTAATTTGTGCATTTAAGCCATAACTTGTAATCGTACAAATATTATTCAATAAGCTTACTTCAACATCTCCAGTATCAGATACTTTTGTAGAAGGAGTAGTCATCCAAGTTACTTTCTTAGAATAATCTTTAGACGTGTCATCTTTAGCCGTAGCACTTAACGTTGACTCACTTGTTTTGCCATTTGCTAATACAAATTGATTTGGATTAGCATTTACATTTAAGTTCGCTGTAACAGTTAGTGTAAATTCTGCAGAATATTCACTAGATTCACCCCAAGTAGCTTGTACTGTAGAAGTTCCTACTTTTAATGCTTTAATTTTGATGACATAGTTACCATCATCATTTTTACGATACGATGAACCATCATCATTTAAGACAATTTCTGCATAAGAGCCATCAATTGTCATCTCTAGATTCTCATCAACATGTTCATCTTTATTTGCTAGTAAGATAAATTCTTTATATGCATATGGGCCTTCACTACTTGTATCTGTTAAGTCCATATTTTCAAAGATATCTAGTGTATCAATACCGTTTTCCCAATATGCTCCAGCAAATGGCCACTCACCATAATGTACATGTACTGTTCCACTATCTTGAGTAATTACTGTTGGGAATGGGTAGTTCTTACCAGCAAGAGCACTACTGCCGGCAGGAAAACTATATTTACCATCAATGATTTGACCTGATTCATCTGTCGTTGAAACAAAGCTAAACGCATTACCTAAAGATGTAATCATCTTTGCATTGCTTAAAGCACTATAGTCTTTTGTTGCACTAGCTGTAGTGATTGATATTTTGTTGTTATCATCAGAATTACTATTATTAAATATTTTGTACATCCAGTTTGAATAACCAAGAATCATCTTTTCTTTTAGCGTATCATTCATGGCATTCTTTTCACTTGCACTATTACCAAAATAGTAACTTGGTAAGTTCGATGTATCTATTTCTGCACTTGTATCTAAGTAGTAACAATTATCAATTGTTGCATAGGTTCCTTGAGCATATCTATCCGCAACACTTGCAAACATTGTGATAGAACGAATTGTACCTTCCATTTTAGGGAAAGACATATATGTATAACAATTAGAGATATTTGGTCTACCATCACGAACACTCGATGAATTTGTAAAGTTCTTATAGTTCATCGTAAATCCACTACCTGAAATACCTGATAAATAAATATTCGTACTCTTATTTACATTTGCTTGAGCAACAAATGTAGTAGAAATCTTATTTAAATTATAATCATACGTTTCATCTAATGTATCTTTAGCAACTACGATTGATCCACCACTGTAACTATTTGTAATGGAGTTTTGTACAGCACCTGAAATACCACCAACACGAATAAAGTTACCCCACGTAGCAGGTATAGCACTACCACTTGCATTAACATGCGTACAATTAATTTCAATATCTGTTACAGCAGAACACTTCTCAATATTGACATTCGATACACCAATTAAGCCACCAACATTTGCTTCACCTAATGTTAATTGGTTCTTACTGTTATCAATAATTTTGTATCCAGCAATGGCACAATTTGTAATCGAACGATTTGTAGCAGAATCATAATCGTATGCAACACCAATTAAACCACCAAGAGAGTAAGCACCAGCTTCATCTGTACTACTTGTTTCTCTTGTGATTGTGGCATTATGTGTACTGTATAAAATTGTATTCTTAATTTCTGCACCTACAGTTACACCAAATAAGCCAACAGAATAACTCTTAGAATTAATATTTAATTCTTGAATCTTATAGCTTTGACCATCATATGTTCCACCAAACCAAGCGTATAGTGTCGCAGTATAACTATAATGTGTTGACGATGTACCTAATCCTTGACCGGCAATTGGTGAGAAGTCACTAATATTTGATGCATTTAAGTCATGTGATTGCTTAAATACATAATTTGCGGCAACTTTATTTCCAGCACCATCCAATGTTTGTGTTCCACTACCTGTAATTGTTGCATAGAGTAAATAGTTGTACTTTGTATAGTTTGAACTTGTGACTAGATCAGAATTAGATTGAGAAGCATAGTTCCAGTTAATAAATTGTAATTGTTTTGCACTACGCACTTCATATGGATTTTCACTTAATCCAGGGGTTGTATTAATATACTGACTTGCTTCAGAATCAGCACTTGTTTCACTTGTATTAAAGGAAATCGCATTAGCAAAGAATGGTGAAATATTAAATGTATATGACTCACTACCTTTAGTTAATGTAATTGTTCCATTATTACTTTGGCCACTCAAATAAATATAGTCACCTTCAGCACTTGATTTTGTTGTATGAGGATAGAACTTGATACCAGGAATCTGTGATTCAAGTGCTGCCTTAGCACTAGTATTGATATTGTTGTTATCAGACATTGCAATATCTTTCAAGCTATAAGTCACATCATTTACATAGTCTTCACCAACAAAGTATCCATAACCATATTCTGTAATTTCACCACCATCGTCATGTGAACTACATAATGTAGAACGATACTTCACTTCACCATAGCTTGTACCAATATAAGTAATCTTATAACCATTGTTTTGACCATTTTCTTCATGTTCCCAATAGAACACACCGAAAACACCTAAACTAGGTTTAACTTGCCACTCACCATAATGTACATAGTTTCCTGAAGAATCCTTAATGACTGCTCGATATGGATATACTGTTTCACTAGAATCTAACTCTTTTGTTAATTTGTTATATTCAGATTTTGTCGCAACTCTATTACCACGCATATCTTTTAATTGTGAATATTTACGTGCATTACCAACAGTAGCCGCATCATTTCCTTCATAAGCATATAAACCATCTACGAATTCATAACTACCATTGTATAGATAGTAAGATTCACTTACGCTTCCTCCACCATCTCTTGGTGCATAGGCATAGGCATAAGATCCATTACCTTGAGAAGTTAAAGCTGTAGCACAATATGTTTGACTTAAAGAACCAGAATTATACGCTGCAAAACCAGCGATAATTGTTGTTCCTTCAGTAACATCACTAGAAATATGATTTAATGCATAACTATTTGATACACTTCCTGTATTATAACCAACTAGTCCTCCAGCAAAGCATGTTGCTCGATGCATTGCTAAACTCATCTTTGGACTATCTGCTGCAGAATCAGTAATTGTACCTTCGTTATAACCAACTAGTCCTCCAAGATAAATCGTACTATTAGCATAGCCATGTATTGTTCCATCTTTACCCGACAAATAATATCCAGCAACAGCAGAGTTACTAATCTTTCCACTATTTTTACCTACAAGAATTCCATAGTAAACAGTCTCATTTGTTCTAGCTGCATCTGTTCTTTGTACACGATATGAATTACCATCTTTTGTATATTGTGTAGCTAATACAACATTCTTAATTGTTCCTGTAGAATAGCCAAACATACCAACATAGTAACTACTTTCAGTAATAAAACTTAAATCCCCAATTTTGTAGCAACCACCATCATATGTTGCACTAAAGGCATTATCGCTTGTTCTACCAATTGGCTCTTGCGAACTTACGCCACTTACTCCAGTATAATCCTTCCAATTATACGAAGAATAAATCATGTCACGCTCTTGACGGTATGTCTTATTACCAACGATTTGTTTATAACCATCATCATAGTACTTAGATAAGTTATTTAAGTGACGAGGTGAACGAATACTTATTTCACTTAAGATAGCTGATGTAGGACTATTTTCACTATCTACATCCACAACACTTCTTGCAAAATGAGGATTAAAGTCAAAATACTTTGTATCACTACTAGAAGAAATCGATACTCTTTCATAATATCCTTCTATCGCGTGATCTACGTTTACTTCCTCTTTTGTTAAAGGATAAATACGATAGGTTTCATTGTTTTTTACTACTGTAAAATAGGCATCAGTAGAAGTATTAATTGTACGTGTTGTACCACTACCAATCTTTATATCAAAACTTGTAGGAATACTAGATTGTGATTCTTTTACTACGACACCATATCCATCACCAATAATCGTATCATTACCAGTTAATGAAATATCTACACCCGCACCATCAAATCCATAGTATGTTGTATTATCTTTACGGTATTGTTCGTAATAAACTAATGCACCAGACACAAAGCTTACATCCCAATCTCCATAATGATCTAAATCTTTAAATCTAGGATAAGTATAAGAAGTTAAAGATTGTCCCATTAAACGATATGGATTTGTCGCTAAAGAAGTATTTATCTCAAAGCTAGAAGTAGAGCTAAATGACATACTCTTAGCATCAGTTATAGCAATTGTATTTTCAATATTGTCACTAGCAACAGAACTATCTCTTAAGTAATACACTTTACTAAATGAGTTAATTCCATTGATACATGTACTGTAATATTTACCAACAAAAGGATCATCAGAATTCTTTTTCATTCCTTGATCATCATCTACGTTATAGCAAGCAATAATTGTATATACATCTTGCATACTTGTGGCTTGCCCTAATACTAGTCCTGCACTAATCGCATCTTCTTTAGCATCTAAACCAATAAATCCTGCCGCATATGCACTAGATATATTTAACGTTTTACTATTTAAGCCCACAAGTCCTGCAACATTACTACCATATAGATAACTATCACTATATGCTTTTGTAATACTTAATGTACCTGTATTATTTCCTACTAGTCCTCCTGTAATACTAGCTTCTTTACCTAGTACGCTACTAGCAAAACTATTTTCAACTGTTAATACACCTTTATTTGTACCAACTAGTCCACCAACTGTACTACCTTGTAAGAATCTAAATGATTCTAGATTCATATCACTTGTAATAACAGAAGGAATATCGTTATTAGCACTACTGATATATGAAGATGAATTTGTAATAGAAACATTCGCTGTACTTTCTACCGTACCAACAAAGCTACCAGCACTACCATTACTTTGAATCTTTTCACCAACTAGGTTTAAGTCACTTATCACTAGATTATTTTTTACAGTATCAAATAAACCACCTGTACTAGTAGTTAGATTGAAGATTGAATAACTAGCGCCATCAAGTGTAGTTAACGCATCATTTTGGATACCTTTAAAGTTAGTTGTTGTAAAGCTACTAATACTACCATTTGTATTAATCTTATTTGTTTTAAGTGTTCCATTAAAATATCCAGCAGAATACTCTGAATAGAAATCACTATCTTCTTTGAAAGAAATATCATTCAATAAAGTAGCACTTGTAATATCTGAAGTTACTACAGAAGAAGAATCTAGATTTTGTAAATGTCTAGCGCATGTTATTTCAGCATAATCTTTTTTAGTAACGTCTTTACCACTTTCATCATTATAAGCAAATAAACTATTACCTAAGGCATACTTTGTATCACTTGAAGCTGTTTGATCATCACTTGTAATTGTAGCTTCTAACTTAATATCACTACCACTCACAAGGCATTTATCACCATGGTTACTATTTTCACCATATAGTTTATTAAATCTAGTGTTAACACTTGATAAATCATCAAGGGTAAATGTAAAAGTAAAGTTTACACCAACACGTGATACTTTGATTGTATTGTTGTTTGTGATATCTGTTCCATCCGCAACAAATCTCTTCGATTCATCATCATATGTAATGGTATATGTATGACCATATGCATCAGATAGTTTGAATGTAAATTCTGCTTTAGCAGTAACACTACCTGGTTTTCTTGCCTTAACAACAGCTGTTTCTACTTCTTCATTAGAATAGATTTGAATATCCGTAATACTTAAACTAGAAGTACCGCTAGAAGATCCTAAACTAGATCCACCATAGTATCCAACTCTAGCATCTGTACCACCTTTAGCAACAGTAGCGATACGTTTATTCTTAAAACGATATGAATTTAAATATGCGTCATTAATTGTTCCATTAGTCGCATATGTTTCATTAACACTAATTACATCTTCACTATAATAAACCGCATATACAGTAGCAGCAGTTAAAGACTTGCTCAGATTTGTTTCATCGATAGCATATGGAATAAGTTCAATTACCCAATGCTCATTGTAAAGTGATTCATCAAAAACACCATCACTAAATAGTTCTTTAGCAACGTCACTATCAGAAGTGATATAGTAAACACTATCTTTCGTTAATTTATTCGTATCAATTGTGTCATCATAATCACCCGGGAAATCACCAATAGGAAAAATCTCATCATGTGTGCCAGGATCATACAAACTACTATTACCAGTAGCATATAACTCTGACAATCTATTTTGTACAGCAGTATAAATAGTTTGTGCTTTTTGATCTAATTCTTTTTGTCTTAGATTTCTTTGGATAGTAAAAACAGCAGGTACAGCTAAAGCAAACAGTATGACAATAATCATCACTGTTACTAGCATCTCTGCTAATGTAAATCCACTTTTCTTTTTTGAGTTTTTTGTTTCATTCATACCAAAAAGCAAACTATCCCCTATTTTATTTCTAAATTATACCAAATTTCACGATTTATATCGTCATTTTGCACAAAATTACATGTGTATTTTTGTTGAATTTATACTTTTTTTGGCCTAATATTAAATTAAACAAAAAGGAGATTAAGTATTTAAATGAAAAAAATGAACAAAAAAGGCTTTACATTAGCCGAACTATTAATTGTTGTAGCAATCATTGCTGTACTTGTTGCTATTTCAATTCCTATCTTCACAGCTCAATTAGAAAAATCTAGAGAAGCAGTTGATGCAGCTAACATCCGTGCAGAATATGCAGAAATTTTATCTGATGCTATTACTGGTGAAACAATTAATCAAACATATTTAGACAATCACAAAGTTACTCTTAAGCAACAAACTCCAGGTTGGCAAAATTCATTTGATTTCCCGGAAAATCTTAAAGAAGGAACAGTCAATCCTGAAAAAAATGGTGAAGCAACATTCACTTGGAATGCTGACACTCAAGAACTATCAGTTAATATTAAATTAACAAAATAGCAAAAAGAATTATTAATAAAGCTCTATATCTAAAATTAATATAGAGCTTTTTTTATACCTTATTGAAAAGCGTATATAAAATATTTACATAAATTAAAAACTCAATTTCCAGTTCCTAATAAATCAATGTTGTAACAAAATCCAACATTTTTTAACTCGTTTTGTAACAAAATATTAAATTATTTATAGTGAGTTGTAACATTTTTAGGAAATTTTAGAAATTATTTAA
>CAVCUC010000025.1:0-28997 GCA_963605225.1 bacterium | reverse complement strand
GCTTGATTGCTTAGTGATAATACCCCATTTACCTCTCCCTAGTCAACTACTTTTTTAAAATTTTGACATATTTTTGTAAATTTTTATCTTTTTCCTTCATGAAAACGTTTTCATTACACCTGGTAGGATCATTTCTCTAAATTTCTTTCAAGCATAAAAAAAGAGTAAATTTTTTTCTTACTCTTCTTCGTATTTTTATTCAATTGTTTCATTTAAGAAATCTATTGCATATGTAGCGTATAAAGTACTCGACATTAACATTGATTTTTCATCAATATCAAAATGTGAATTATGATGTGCTACAACTGTTTCTGGTATATCTTTGTTTCCTGAACCAACATATGCATAACTTCCTGGGACTTTCAAAATATATTCTGCAAAATCATCGCCTGCTAAAGAAACATCTCTACTAGTAATGACATGTTCTTTACCGAATATTCTAGTTGCAACTGTTTCTACTTCTTTTGTAGATTCAGGATCATTAATTAAAGCCGCAGTATTGTCATTCCATTCAAATGTTACGGATCCTCCAAAACTTTCAGCTGTCATTGTTGCAATTTTAATAATTCTTTCTTTTGTTTGCTTTCTAACATCTGGTGTCATTACACGAATTGTTCCTTCAAGCATAGCTTCTTGAGCAACAATGTTATATGCGGTGCCTGCGCTCATTTTGCCAATACCTACCAAAACACTATCAATTGGACTAGAGCATCTTGTCGCAATTGCTTGTAAACTTACAACAATTTGACTAGCAATATATAAAGCATCGACGCCTCGTTCTGGTGTTGATACATGTGATGCTAAGCCATGAACATTGATTCTAAACCAATCTACACTTGCATTATTTGGACCTTCCATTGTCACAACATTACCTACTTCAACATTAGAAGCCATATGAATTCCAAAGGTTCTATCTGCTCCATCTAAGTAGCCTTCATTCACAAATACTTTTGCACCATATCCTGTTTCTTCTGCTTGTTGAAAAGTTAAGCGTACTGTCCCACCAAATTGATCTTTATTTTTTTCTAGTAATCTAGCCGCTTCAACTAATCCTGCAGCGTGAGCATCATGACCACACGCATGCATTACACCTTCATTTTGACTTGTATACTCACAAATATGTTCTTCAACTATTGGTAAAGCATCAATATCTGCTCTTAAAACAATCGTTTTGTTTCCAGGCTTATTTCCTTTAATTTCAGCATACACACCTGTTTCACCAACACGCTTTGTTTCTAATCCAATTTGATGTAACTCTTCTTCAATTTTTGATGCTGTTTCAAATTCCTTGCGAGGTAGTTCTGGGTGAGAATGAAAATACCTTCTCAAAGAAACCATATATTCATAATCTTCTTCAGCTTCTAAATATATTTTTTGTTCTAATTCTGTCATTTTCTTTCCCCTTTATTCGTAATCTACATCATTTTTATAATAATTACGGTATTGATTGTAGTAATTTGTTACTAATTTACTATTAAACGGATCATGTTCTTCTTCCATTTCATGAAGTAATTTTTGCATTTCATTTTCCACAATATTCATAATATCTTTTGGATAATTCATTTTTTTCGCATGATCTGCATATTCATTTTCATCTAAAATGGAATAAGACCAATCTGGATATAACTTGATATCTAAATCATAGTCAATATTTTTTATTGCCTCGCCATCATATAAACTTGGAGAAGCTAAATTACAATAATAATAAACACCCGTTTTACGAATCATTGAAATAACGTTATACCATCTATTTGTCCAAAAGAAACAAACAGCAGGTTCTCTTGTTAACCATTTTCTACCATCTGCTTCTATTACCCAAGTTTTATTTGTTACCACGACATATTCTGTATCAGTTGCTTTTACAACAACACCTTTACACCATGTTCTATGCAAGGAACCATCATGTTTGTAACTTTGGATATATACTTCACTTCCTACTTCCAGTTTTTCCATCATGACTTCCTCCTACCGTTATTATTTTACTCTTGCACAAGAAAATCGCAATTACGCCTTTGTAGTAATACTGTCTTATCGTTTACTGCATTGTATCTTCTTTTAGCTTGTCATAGTTATTATATCCAATCACAATATAGTTATTTGACTCATAAATCACGTGTTTTGTGCTTAGTTTTCCTACCCATGGATTATTTTCCCATTCAGTTTGTGTAAATACTAAGAACACTTTTCCTTCAGGATGCGTATAATCATGAGATTTTAGTTGTAACCATTTATAAGTTTCATCAATACTGTCCACAGTTATACATTGATTACCTCCAGAGTCTTGCCAATCCCATACTTCAATCTCTCCATTTGATAATTCAGTTAATATATTTGCATGCCAAAAAGTTGCATATCCTTCTGTATATCCGCCATTTTCTAGTGTTGACACAATATTACGGAATTCCACCGTATTATCAACCTTGTATTGTTTTTTGCATAATAAATATCCTGAACAAGCAACAAATAAAACAAATGCTGTTATTATCGCATAATTGATTGTATTTTTTAGGCCTGTATTCTGAAATAAAATGGCAATCATCGGTATTGATAAAATGGTAATTGGCAAATTGTACCCATCGGCATAATGATGATTTGTAAACATATATAAAAGAATGAACAAAACAAAGGCAACTATCGTAAATAATGTCATTCTGTAATGCGCAGCCTTTACATTCTTTCGATTTTTTAATGTATGAATGCATGCGCAAATTGTTAGAATCACCCAACACAAACATATCAAATTTCGAAACAATGCGAAGCTGAATATTCTTCCACTTATATATCCATAAGAAGATAAAAATCCATTAAAAATTGCGGATAATCTTGAAAAATCTAATCCAATAAATGAAATATCATTGTATTTCTTGAATACATATATTTTAGATAAGAATTTTAAATTAACAATATACCCTATAAATGATCCAATAAAAGATGCAATCGCAAAAAACATATATTTCTTATCATCTTGTTCTAATTGAATAACTATTTTTTCATTTATTACCGATGTCACTCTAATCACTAGACTAATAGCTGTAAGAATTAGTGGAATATATAAAACAACTACCTGTCTTGCCCCTCCCATACCTGCTAGAATCGCACTTAAAAACGCAACGAATAAATATATTTTCTGTTTCTTTCCTTTTTCTTCAGAAACATACACTTCACATAAACCTAAGGTAAAAAAAGTGATTGCAATATGTGGAATATAAAATGCACCTTTTAATACATACGAAAAATAGTCATTCGAAAAAGGAATCATCAACAAAGCTGCTGTAATCCAAAAATATCTTTTAATTTGCAATGTCTTACACGCAAAATAATAAGTTGCAATCATCACTATATATAAGCAAATATAAGAAAAGATTCTTACCCAATGATAGCTATGAAAAACCTTAAAGAAAAAGGTATAAAAGATTTGCGTATTAACGACTCTTAACTCTGTAGAATAATACCAAGATTTAGATAATAAACGATTTTCATTTGCTAGTAGTTGTCCTAGTATAAGTTCACTAGAATCATCTGAATTAATTAAAAATGTTATTCTTTTTTCAATAAAACACACAAAACTAATGAAAACGAAAACAAAAATTACTAGAGACACGATGATATATTTTTTATTCTGCTTTTCGTTCATTTCTTTCCCCACCTTTTCACTAATTATTTATCGCATATATGCACTCTATCATAAAACTGCACTTACGTAAAAAAAGGATGCTACCATTACGATAACATCCATTTAAAACTAATTCTCTTATTTCATGACTGGTTTTAAGCGATTCATGATAATCGGTACAAGTATTGCCGATACAAGCATCGTTGGAATCATATACCATGCATTGTATGAAAGGCTACCTAACCATGGTGTAGCCCAGAATATAGTTCCTGCAACAACATGTAATACTAAACGAATCAAGTTAGTAACAATAATTCCTGAATAAACATACTTGTAATTTGGGAATAAAGAACATAGTCCATATACACCAAATGCAAGTGGGTATTCCATCATAAATTGAATGAATACTTGAAATGCAGAAAATCCATCTGAATTTTGCACAACATAAACTTGTCCTGTCATAAATTGAAGTAATACCGATAATACTGCAACAACTACACCTTTTTTCCATCCTAAGTGATATGACGCAATAATAAGTGGAATTACTCCTAGACCTAATGTGCCACCTTGTGGCATCTTAAAGAATCCTATTTGATTAGATAACCAATCAAATACCATGAACAATGCTAAATACATTGCCATGTAAACTAAATCGCTGATCTTTTGTTTCTCATTCATAAAAAAATACACCTCCAATTTGTGAAGGCGTAAGGAATTAAGAACTCCCTACGCTAGCTCTACCTAGATCAGGTGGTAAGGGTATTTCTCAGCACGAAGTGCACCCCTGTTCACGAAGATAATTATATCACTATTATAAAATTGCATACATCTAATTTCTTCTTTCTGCTAAGATAGTAGTCAAGGAGATTTTATGGAAAATAGTATTATTGTAGAACAAATTAAGTTATTGCTAGAAGAAGAGGACATGATTGCAGCATTATCTAATGTTAGTGCATGTATCATGATGAATTATCCAAATTTAAATTGGTCAGGCTTCTATTTTACAAAAGAAAAAGATTTAGTTCTTGGACCATTCCAAGGTAAAACAGCTTGCACACATATTCCATTCAACAAAGGTGTATGTGGGAAAACATACCGTGAAAAAGCTGTACAACGTGTAGATGATGTTTTAGCATTCCAAGATCATATTGCTTGTGATAGCGCTAGTAGAAGTGAATTATGTGTACCAATCATTATTGATGATGAATGTAAAATTATGATTGATTTAGATGCACCAATCCCTTCTAGATTTACAGAAGCTGAAGAAAAAGAAATGCTAGCAGCAGCTTCTTTAATTCAAGAAGCTTACTACCAGCATCATTGGACAATCTAACGATACAAATCGTAAACTACAGTTTTATCAAAATATTTTGATGTTTCATCTATTGCTGATGTTGCAGAAAATAGTTGTATATGGCATGTGTTCAGATCAGATTCTTGAATCATGCCTTTTTTTCGCATGATTTCGCCAACTTTAACAAACACATTACTATCTAACTCTAAATCCAAGTATTTCTTCCATTCTCTTTCGCCATTTTTATCTAGTGTACTAGCCCCTTTTATTACAATTGGTCTAGCTTCACTATGATATTCTGCTAAATGCATACATGTGCATTCATCAAAACCACAGCCCATTAAAAGTACATTACCTTTTAATTCATAAAGCCTAGCGGTTGGAGATTCATCAGCTAATGGAAAATGAGTTGATTGCCTATTGCATAAGAGTTTTGCATATTTTCCCCATGCAGCATAAGCAAAGTTAGGATGAGTAGAAAAAACAACATCTTCTCTTTTTCTAAACTCATCAACTATTTCATTTCCTTCACTTAAATCTGATAATACAGGATGATTAGTAGGCATTTCTTCTCTTACCTTATCCCATAAATCTGCTGAGATACTTGGACTAGTCATATTACTTGGCTCTACATTATCTACAAAGTGTAATGGCATAACGATTGTTCCACCATCACCAACTAATTCTAATAATGCATCAACTACTGTTCTAGCTCCACCCAAAACATATTCAAAAGAAGACAACTTGGCGTGTACTTCAAGAATCATATTTGAAGTAACGCCTAGTCTTATTAAACTATTTTTAATATCTTCTTTTGTAATTACTTGTTGTATTGTTTCCTTGTTAGGCATTATAGATTACAAAGTTCTTTAGCAATTTCTGCGCCGATAGCAGCGTTATTATATACTAATTGAATATTTGAATCTAATGAAGAACCACCTGTAATTTCAGCAATCTTAGCTAATAAATAAGGTGTGCAGTTCTTTCCTTTGATACCTTGAGCATCCATTTCTTTAACTGCTTCATCAATAGCTTTGTTGATAACTTCTGGATCCATAGAATATTCTTCAGGAATAGGATTTGTAATTAAGATACCACCATCAAGTTTTAAGTCTCTCTTAGCTTTGATTACTTTAGCAGCATCAACTGTATCTTTTAGAGCATAATCTACTTTTAAACCACTCTTACGTGTATAGAATGCTGGTAATTCTTCTGTTTGGTAACCTAATACTGGAACACCTTTTGTTTCTAGAACTTCCATAGTTAATGGTAAATCTAGAATTGCTTTAGCTCCTGCTGATACTACTGTAACATTTGTTTTAGCTAATTCTTCAAGGTCAGCAGAGATATCAAATGTTTGTTGAGCTCCACGGTGAACACCACCAATACCACCTGTAACGAATACTTCAATTCCAGCTGCAGCTGCTAAAATCATTGTAGTAGCAACAGTTGTAGCACCCCAAGCTTTTTCAGCCATAATTACTGGAAGGTCACGACGGCTAACTTTAGCAATACCTTTACGTTTACCGAATTCTTCGATTTCTTCTGGTGACATACCAACTACACCAACACCATCGATAATACCGATTGTACAAGGAACAGCTCCATGTTCTCTGATAATTCTTTCAACTTCTAAAGCTGTTTGTACGTTACGTGGGTAAGGCATACCGTGAGAGATAATTGTTGACTCTAAGGCAACAACTGGACGGTTTTCTTTTAATGCTTGTAATGCTTCTTCTTTAACTCTGATGTTCATATTTTTTTCTCCTTTATTTCCATATTTTTAATCGCAATTTCTATTGCGTTAAAATCCAATTTTCGTCTTTCTTCATTACTAGATTCTATCGTTGTAACAGCAGCGCTTATAGCAAACTTTGTGCTGTCATAAGGATTTTTTTTCTGTAATCTTTGAGACAAGTAAGCTCCTAAGAATGAATCTCCACCACCTGTCGCATTATCTAGATGAATTGTACGATGCGTAAACCAATATTTACCTTCTTTTGTACCAAGTAATACACCTTTATCAGCCATAGATATAAGTATTTCTTTTACACCTTTATCTAAAAACCAATCTAAACTTTTTGAAGCAGATTCTTCATCAACAATTTCAATACCTGTGAATTCTTTCGCTTCAAATTTATTTGGTTTAAAAATATCAAGGTAAGGTAAACTCTTTAATAATCTTTGTGATTTACTTGCACTAACAGGATCAGCAGCTTTTAAACATTTTGCATGTGTTGCAATGTAATACAACATTTCTTCATTTAAGTTAGCATCTAATACCAACAAATCGTTTTCATCTAAATCCTGTAACGCTTTGTCAATATCTTCTTCTTGTAGTTCATCTAAAATACGCATATCATTTATCGCTACATGCATATCACCATCATTGTCCATTACAGCTAGATAAATTGAACTTGGAATACCAGATACTACTTTTGATTTTGCACAATCTAAACCAAGATTTTCGCAATCAAGTTTCAACTGTTGACCAAACGCATCACTTGCAAAGCATGTTACAAATTCCACATTTTGTCCCATACGTAATAGTGTTTGACAAATATTTCTACCAACGCCACCATAACGCATTTCAATGAATCCTGGATTTGAATCATACTCTCTTAGCGGTGCTTTACTTGTGCCACAAATATCAATATTTGCGCCACCAATCACACAAATTTTGTTCATAAATCACCTTTTACTTATTTTTATAATTTTTAATCTGTTCTTCTAATAAATGAATTGAATTGTCGACATCTTCTTCGTTTATTTTTCTACTATTCAGTAGAATGAACGCATGTAAGAAATTATCTTGAATAGATAACCTCTGTTCGTTTGAACTTAAACTATAATCTAACCGGTTACATTCGTCAAGAAGATTTCTTAAAATCTCAATCTTTTTGTATAACCTATCTTCTTTTTCTACTTCTGCAAATAAATTTCTAAGTATCCAACTACCATTATGTTCAGTTAATGATATTTTGATTAGTGAATCTGATAAATTTAATTCCATTAATTTTTCATCTAAAGCTAAAAACTCTTCTTTAGAAAATCCTTGCATCAATAAAAAATGTTTCGAATATTTGTTTGCTTCACTACAATCATTTTCTTGAATATTTAAAGCTTCTTCAAAGCTTAACTCTAAGGAGTCATCTCCAATACAAAAGCATTCAATTTCTAAAGTATTGCATAGATTTAAAACTTCTGTACGTTCCTTAGGATTTGAATCATATATCAGTATTTTCTTCATATTTATTCTCTAAATTTATTGTACAACAGAGAGTGTGATTTTATTGTAAAAATTACTCAAATTCGATAAAATAAAAGCAATTAGAGGTTTTTAAATATGAATATATATGAATCTAGTGAAGATTATCTTGAATCAATACTAATGTTGCAAGAAAAGAACGGAAGTGTTCATTCGATTGATATTGCTGAAGAATTACAATTTAGCAAAGCAAGCGTATCTATCGCAATGAAAAAATTAAGGGAAAATGGTTATATTTCTATGGATCATTCCGGTCTAATCACATTACTTCCACCAGGAAAAGAAATAGCCGACAGAATATACGACCGCCATCAAACTTTAACAAAATTCTTTACATCAATTGGTGTTGACGCAGAAACAGCTCAAAAAGATGCATGTAAAGTTGAACATGACATCAGTGAAGTAACATTCGATAAAATTAAAGAAATAGTAAATAAGTAAAGTTTATTAGATCGCATAAGCGATCTTTTTTATTTACGCGCATAAATAAAAGACCCAGAAGTCAAATGATAATCGACTTCTAGGTCGTTACGAACTAAATCTTTTAAGTATCGTATATTCCTTATGCCTGATATTATGAACTCTAGCAAATAAGGTAAATGATTCTCATATATACAATATTTTATGCTCTTTTACTATTTAAAAATTCAACCAACTCATAGACCGTTGTCACGGGATTACTATCTCGACAAATTACAGCCATATTATTTTTCGTTAATTGTTCCACGCGTTCCTTTGCATATTGAATAGCCTTCGGTTGTTTCTCTTGCAATTTAGTAAAAACATCCGCACTTTTTTCATATTTTTCTAGATATCCCTTGTTTTTTAAAATATCAATTGCAGTATCTGAATCTTTCAAATATCTATTTCTTTTTTCGAAATGTAGCAAATACCAATATTCAAATGCCGGATTAGAAAATGCAATTTTATATCCCTGTTTTTTTGCATAAGAAAGTGCTACTTGCAATTCAGAATCTTTATTATCATCACAATCAAATACGCACCAAAGTTGATCTCCATCTTTAGGATAATATTCTGCTTGTGAAATCAAAGATTTTGCATGTTTCACTAAATGTTCCGCTGCCTTATGTTTTGATGAAATTGGAATAATATCTACCAAACAATTTCTAGAACGAAAATGCTTAAAATACAAAGTCTCAGTTTCTTTACCCTCACAAATAATATAAATAATTGGTTTACGTTTGCGTCGTTTTGCTTTATTTGGATCATACTCTTTTCTCATCTTACTCATTAAAAGTACCTCCAATAAATGGGATAGCGCCAAATCTTCCCTGAAGATAACCCTTACGTACATTTTCACCTTTTCTTGGGGAGAACGATGCTAGCGAATAAAGTTCCGTTGCACAAGTTTTTTCATTTTTTTCAGCAAACCAAATCTGATCTCTGCGAAGAAAATTCAAATCAAGTAGCATTGCATCGTGTGTTGTAAAAATTAACTGTGCACCATTTGTATTAATAGTTCTATCCTGTACCATTTCTATGAGTCTTCTAGTCAAAAGAGGATGTAAACTATTTTCAATTTCATCTACAACTAAAAGAGAACCTTTTTCAAGTGCCTGTAGCCATCCTCCTATGCGAGTAAAAAAATGTTGTGTGCCAATAGATTCTTGATTCATTAAAAGTTCGAAGTATTCCATTGTACCGTCTTCATTAACGATTCGATGTGTTGTAGTAATAATTGGAACATTACTTGTATCGTTTTTAATTGTTACATCAGTAATTCCAAGATCTGCTAATAGTAGTTCTTTTAAAATTCGAGCTTTCTTATCATCACCACTTGCAATCTGAATAATAGTATCAGAACTAGTCGGTTCTTCATCAATCAAGATAGTCATCTTTTCTAGGAACCATCGATAAGCATTTTCTGTCTGTGGTAGATTCCAATCATTAGAGGATACTAAATAAAGCTTATTATCAGGTGTTCTATTGCTCAAAATCATTTGCTCATTTACATTTTCTCTAAATTCATATACTCCATTTTCTCTAGAAAAAATTAATGCTTCACGACCATTAGGCCAATGGTACAAATATTCGTTATAGATTTTTGTTGCATCAAAAGAGAAACCATATGCATATCGAACACCTTGGAAAATAAATACCATTTCAAAAGAAGTTGGCTCCTTTGTTCTACCAAATGGTTCCCATGGTAATAACTGGCCTTTAGAAACTTTCGCAGCTTCTCCCACTACCATTTCTTTCATTGTCATCATTGCATGTAATACATTGCTTTTTCCAGCCGCATTCGCACCATAAATTGCTAACGTTGGTAGCAATGCTTTTTTTTCATCTAGATGATGCAGATATTTTTCTAGTGATTTGTCTTTAGAAGCCGCAAAACTAATTACAGAGCTATTCTTTATTGATCGATGATTTTCAACTGTAAATTGAATCAACATAACTAAGTCCTCCCTGTATAACACCCTTTTATCTATTGATATTATATCAATAAAATTGAAATAGTATGATTTTATTTTGCATTTTTGCAATTTTTTTGCAATTTTTCAACTTAAATTTCTTTTGAAGGATATTTAGTAAGTTTTTAAGCATCTTGTACTATTTAACAAAATATGAATCATTCTCCTTGTTATGACTGTACAACCACAAAAAAAACTCGAACCATATAGATCCGAGCTTTTCTTGCGTTTGTACAAATCGAGCAAACAAATTAACGCTTGCTGTATTGTGGTGCACGACGAGCACCTTTTAAACCGTACTTCTTTCTTTCTTTTTCACGTGCATCACGTGTTAAGAATCCGGCTTTCTTTAGAACAGGTCTGTAATCAGCACTTGCTTCTAGTAAAGCACGAGAGATACCATGACGCATAGCGCCTGCTTGGCCTGCATAACCGCCACCAACAACATTAATCTTGATGTCGAATTGTCCAACTGTTTCAGTTAAAACAAGTGGGCTATTAACGATCATACGAAGAGTTGCTTGTGGTAGATATTCTTCTAATGATTTACCATTAACTGTAATGATTCCTGTACCTGGAGTCATAAAGACACGTGCTGTTGACTTCTTACGACGTCCAGTTCCAATATAAGTAACTGTTGATTTTTTCTTAGCTGGCATTTGTCTTTACTCCTTCCTTAACCCTTAATTTTAAGCTCAACTGGCTTTTGAGCTGTATGTGGATGTTCAGCACCTTCATATACAAATACATGTTTGCGTTGTACATCACCTAATTTTGTATGAGGTAACATACCTTTAATTGCTTTTTCTACCCATTCAACTGTGTATTGTTCACGCATAACTTTTGTGCTACGTGTACGAAGTCCACCTGGATACATAGAATGGCTGAAGTAGAACTTCTTAGCATCTTGATCACCTGTGATCTTAATCTTATCCGCATTAACTACTACTACGTAATCACCGCAGTCTACGTTTGGCGTATAAGTTGGTTTGTGTTTTCCTCTTAATACTGTTGCGACTTCTGAAGCTAGTCTACCTAATGTGCAATCTGTAGCATCAACGATATACCATTGACGAACGACTTCACTAGGCTTAGTCATTGTTGTTTGACGCATGTTATATATTCCTCCATATGTAGTTTCCGGGGCTACATTTGGCAATAACGCCATGGTTTATTGTATCTTTTTGCCCTTATGTCGTCAATCTTTTTTTACGAGATTATCACTACTTTTCCTTAATTTAGAAGTAATTCTTTGATTTTAGCCGCAAATTCATCTCTATTCACATCCATTGCGACTTCACAATGTCTATCTTCAAACTTGAAATCAGAATATAAATCACATACAGTCTTACCAAATGTTATATCTGATTCTGTTTCTACATATACCCCTGCTTTATGTAATGTAAATAATTCTGGATAGCATAAATATAATATTGGACATACATCATGTAAGCATAGTTTCTTTTCACCTAAACGTTTTTCATATAATCCAATAGATATTGAAGTGCTATCTTTAAATAGTTTTGCTTGTGGAGTAGTACCAGCATATATTTCTTCAATTTGTTCTAAAGTTAAACTAGATTTTAGTGTTACATCTAAACCAAACATTTTTACTGGAATTCCCGATTTAAATACTGTTTCAGCCGCATGAGGATCAGCGTAAATATTAAATTCTGCACTTGGTGTAGCGTTACCACCAACAACTGCCCCTCCCATTACAACTAGTTCCTTAATATATTTTGTAATATCAGGATACTTTGTAATTGCAATCGCAATATTTGTAAATGGACCTACAGCCGCAACCACTAGCTCACCATTAGATTCTTTAGCAGCTTTATATAAAGCATCATAACCATGTTCCGTTTCAATAGGAGCCTTAGAATCAGGAATAATTGCTCCTCCAAGTCCATTTACGCCATGAACATATTCTGCATAGTATGGTTTAACAATTAGAGGATGAGTAGCTCCTGGATAAACTTTAATATCTTCTCTACCACATAGTGATAAAACAGCTCTAGCATTTCTAAATGTTTTTTCTTCACATACGTTGCCACTAACAGCAGATACGCCTTTAATATCTAATTGTTCTAGTTTTACAGCACACATTAACATAACTGCATCATCTACGCCTGTATCTGTATCAATCCAAAGTGGAATTTTCTTTTCACTCATCGATATGTACCTCCCTACCATCAAATTTACGACAAGCTTCAACAATTAAATCAACAAACTTGTCTCGATCTACGCCTACTACAGCATGAACATTAGGTTCTTTGCCAAGTAAATTTGTAAAGTCACCAACCGTTTCTCCTCTACAATATTTACCTCTCGTTTCTACTTCAGCATAAATATCTTTAATTTCAAATATTTCAGGATGTGTTAATACAAGAACAGCGCATGGATCATGTAGTGGTGATCCTTCCCAACCAAGTTCTTTATGATGTTTGAAGAAGAAGTCTAGCCAATCTGCTACTACCCCTGCCACTTGATTTCCTACTGCTCTTACTTTTTCACGGTCATTAGGCGTAACAATTGCTTTTTCTGTAACATCTAGTCCACATACCGTTAATGGAATACCTGCACTAAATTCAATAGCAGCAGCTTCTGGGTCTTCATAAATATTAAATTCTGCAGTAGAAGTCCAGTTTCCATTTCTAAAGCCACCACCCATGATAGAAATATGCCCTATCTTTTCTTTCAATTCAGGATGAGCAATTAATAACGCTGCTACATTTGTTTGAGGTCCTGTAGCGATAATGGTTACTGGTGTATCACTTTCTTGTAATACTTTTGCCATTAGTTCAATTGCGGATAATTTAGATTCTTCAAATACTGGTTCAGGTAGTTTTGGTCCATCTAATCCAGATTCACCATGGAAATTAGGTGCCACAACTAAATCAGACATAATCGGAACATTTCTTCCTCTAGCTACCGGTACATTTAATCCTAGTAATGCACATATTCTTAATGCATTATAAGTTACTTTTGCTAATGTTTGATTGCCTGCTACAGTAGTAATCGCTTTAATTTCAAATTCATCTGATGCTGCAGCTAATACCCATGCAATCGCATCATCATGTCCTGGATCACCATCTAATATGACAGGTATTTTTTTCTTTTCTACACTCATATTTTCTCCTTTAAACAAGAAGCCTAGCAAAAAACTAGGTTTCTTTTAAAACATTATTATTTCTTTGCTTCTAATTTTTCAACTGCTGCTGAAGAATGAGCTTTCTTTTCTTTATTATTTCTTAAAATAGCGAATACAACTAAACCGATAATTGTAATTGCATATGGAATTGGTGAAACTAAGAATGAATTTACACCAAGTGAAGATACTTTAACGGATAATGCTTGAGCAAAACCAAAGATTAACGCTGCTAGCATTGAACCTACAGGTTCTCCAGATCCCATTGCTTGAGCTGCTAAAGCGATAAATCCTCTACCAGCAACCATGTTTTGAGACCAACCCATTGCGTAGTACATAGACATATATGCACCAGATAATCCTGCAAGTACACCACCAATTACAAAGGCAATATATTTAATCTTAATTACACTAACACCAACTGAACTAGCCGCATTTGGATTTTCACCAACAGAGCGGATATTTAATCCAAGAGGTGTCTTATATAGTAGTACCCATGTTAAATAAACAAGGATAAAGGCTGCATAAGTTAAAATACAATGTCCTGATAAAATACTACCTAAAACAGGAATATCTTTAATAAGAGGAATATTCCATACAGGAATTTGTAAATTACTTGTAATTAAACCATTTGTTGAAGTCATTTGACTTCCTTCTGTAATACCAGTAATGACTTTTACTAAGAAAATTGTTCCACCATTACCAATCATATTTATCGCTGTTCCGGTGAGGATAATATTTGTCTTTAAGTTAAAGGCAAAGAAACCCATTAATAATGAAACAATAATACCCGTAATTACAGCCGCAAGAAGTCCCATGAACCAATTATTAGCATAGTAAGCAAATAATGATCCAAATAAAGCTGAAATCATCATTGTTCCTTCTAAACCAATATTAGAAACACCTGCTTTTTCACAAATAACAGCCGCTAAAGTAACAAGTAAGATAGGTGCTGTAATTCTTAAAATTGCAAAGAAGAAATCTGTTGAGAATATTAACTGTAACATACTACTTCACACTCCCTTCTTTACCACTTGAAACTTGTGCACGAAGTTCTTCTTCAGCACTCTTTACAACAAGCTTTTGACGATACTTTGCTAAGAATTGATCTGCCGCAAAGAATAAGAAGATAACTGCTTGAATGACATTGATTAATTGTGCAGGAACTGCGGAATATGTACTCATCAAAGAACATCCTTTATCTAGATATGACATAAAGAACGCTGCTAATGGTACAAATGCTGGGTTATTCCCTGAAAGAATCGCAACAGTCATACCCGTCCAACCATATCCTGGTAGTGCAGTCCAATCATATGCTGTATATCTACCTAATTGTTCAATACCGCCTCCTAGACCTGCTAAGAAACCACCTATTACCTGGGAAATAATGATAACTGCTACAACATTGATACCAGTATATTTAGAGAATTCTTTATTGATACCAATCATTCTAATTTCATATCCCCAACGTGTACGATACATAAAGAACCATACAAGTACTGTAAATAACAATGCGATGATAAAGCCCCAAGATAACTTAGAACCATTATTGATTAATGCAGGAATAGTTGCTTGAGCTTGATAATTGTGTGTTTGTACTTGACCTTTAGAAGTATCAGCTAAGAAACTATGTAGCAAAAATAGAATCATGTATTGAATGATATAGTTTAACATCAAAGAGTTAACCATTTCACTTACGCCTAATTTTGCTTTAAATACCGCTGGAATTAACATCACTATTGCTGTAACTATTGCGCCAGCTAGTACTGCTACTACTGGTAATACGCCAGCAGGTAATGGAGCATAAATAGCAACTAAACCAGCAACGAATGCACCAAGCATGATGCCTCCTTCTCCACCCATGTTAAATTGATTAGCAGAGAACATAACGCATGTTGCTAAACCAGTAAATACAATAGGAATCATGCTTGCTAAGATATCTGTAAAATTCTTTACGCTAAATTGTCCATTTGCTCTAAAGAAAGGACGAATTAGCATTGTTTCAATAGCGCTAAAGGAAGCTGCTATTTTTTCGGAAAAATTGTTTCCGCTTGAACTAGCAAAAATTAATATAAATGCCACAAGAAGTGCAATACCGATTGCTAAAGCACCACGCACGATGCTAAAGCGTACACTTCTGCCTTTGTTCATGACTGCGCCTTTAACTTTATTCATGACATACCCTCTTGATTTCTTCTTCTGATTGTTGCTTCAAACCAAGCATATATGTGCCCATTTCTTCATCAGATAATGTAGATGTATCTTCAAAATAAGCGACAATCTTACCACCACACATAATGATTAAACTATCAGATAATTCCATAACTTCATTTAAATCCGCTGACACTAGTAGCACACCAATTCCTGAACGACTTAGTTCTACTAATTTCTTACGAATAAATTCTGTAGCACCAACGTCAATACCTCTTGTTGGTTGGTCAGCGATAATGAGTTTTGGATGATTTGAGAATTCCCTAGCGACAACAACTTTTTGGATATTACCACCAGATAAGCTACCAATCTTTTGACTTCTTGATTTGCATAAAACAGTATATTGTTTAATCAATTCATCTGTATCTTCATGCATTGTCTTTAAGTTAAATAATACGCCTTTGTTATATCTCTTATCTCCAATACGATCAGATAGCATGTTTTCTTCAATTGATGCGTCTGAAGCAATACCATAAATCATACGATCTTCAGGAACTAGAGATATCTTCTTTTTACGTAGTTGTTTTTGGTTTAACCCAATAATGTTTTCACCATCAACTTGTATTGTTCCTTTATTTGGTGTATTAAAACCAAATAACATATCTACAAGTTCTTTTTGACCATTACCTTCTACACCAGCTACACCAACGATTTCACCTGCACGAACCGAGAAAGAAACTTTATCAAGCATTTTCTTGCCCCATTCGTTTACATATTCTAAATCTCTTACTTTTAACACTTCCTCAGTAGGATTTGCCTTTTCTTTTTGCACTTCAAGAACGACGTCTCTTCCTACCATTAATCTAGAAATTGTTTCTGGATTTTCATCTTTTGTGTTATATACACCCATCGAACGACCACCACGTAAGATTGTCATACGATCTGTGATTTCTACAATTTCATTTAATTTATGAGAAATAAAGATAATGGTATATCCTTGATTCTTTAAATTCTTTAATTCTTTAAATAATTCCGTTGTTTCTTGTGCAGTTAATACCGCTGTAGGTTCATCTAAAATTAAAATTTTAGCGCCACGTACTAAAGCTTTTAAGATTTCTACTTTCTGTTTCATACCTACAGGAATATCTACTACACGAGCTTTAGGATCAACTTCAAGATTGAACTTCTTAGAATATTCTTCAGTAATTTCTACTGCTTTCTTAAAGTCAATAAACATTCCTTTTTTAGGTACCATTCCTAGTACCATATTTTCAGCAACTGTTAAGCTTGGAACTAACATAAAGTGTTGGTGTACCATTCCAATTCCTTTAGAAATTGCAACAGTAGGAGAAGTTAAGTTTTCCTTTACACCATTTACATAAATTTCACCACTTGTAGGTTGTTCTAAACCAAACAGCATCTTCATTAGTGTGGATTTACCAGCACCATTTTCACCCATTAAGGCATGGATTTCGCCTTTATAAACTTCAAAGTTTACTTCTTTGTTTGCAACTGCACCATTCGAATATACTTTCGTAATATTCTTCATTTGCACAGCATATTCTCTTTCCATCTAAGATGCCTCCATTCATAGAATGAAACAAGGGAGATACAGTGCATCCCCCTCACTTCATGTTTAATCGTATTATTAATCAGTTATTAAGGACGAACTTCATCACGCTTTGTAACAACAGCGTTATTTCCTTCATCAGTTAATGCACTTGGAACTTCTACTGAACCATCTAATACAGCGTCAATAGCTTCTTGAACTTTAGTTTGTGTTTCTTCAGATGCATATTTAGCAAAGTTCTTATCTTGAACGATACCAACACCACCTTCAGCTAAACCAAGTTTAATTTCTGTGCCCCAGTATTCATTACCAGCATCCCATTCGTCGAAGAACCAAACTAGTGAGTTACCAATATTCTTTAAACCAGATGTTAATGTGATAGCTGCTAAGTCACTTGAGAAAGTAGCTTCTTGGTCAGAGTCAACACCAATGAACCATTCGTTTTGTTCTAAGCAAGCTTCAGCTGCACCATTACCAGCATTACCAGCAACGCCCCAGATGATATCGCACTTGTTATCTTGAATCATTGATAAGCCATATTCTTTAGCTAATGTTGTATCTACATAACCACCAACATAACGTGTATCCACTTTGATATCTGAATCTACATTTGTTGCACCAACGATATATCCATATAAGAAGTCGTTGATAACTGGACTATCAATACCACCAACAAATCCGATAACTTTATCTTCATTCATTCCATCAATACTTGTATCAGTTGTCATTAATGCTGCATATGTACCTACTACATAACCTAATTCATTTTGTTTGTATGTAATATTTACAACGTTGTCATTTTCACCTACATATGTGTTGTCATCAAAAATTAAGTATTTTTGATCAGGATATTGTGTAGCTACTTCTTTTAAGTAGTCAGGCATTTGGTATGTACCACAAATAATTAAGTCATACTCACCTGATTCACTTACTTCATAAAGTGTAGATAACCATTTAGGTTTATCTGCATCTGTACCACCTAATTCAAGAGTGTTTAGAGTGATACGACCATCTGACTCTAATGTTTTTAAGCCTTCTTGTGCAGAATCGAAGAATGATTTATCTCCTAAGTTTCCGTTTACTACGTAGGCAACATTATATACTTTCTTTGTATCTGAACCTCCGTCTGTTGATGCAGTCGCACTTCCTCCATCGTTTGAGCTAGTACCGCTACCGCATCCTGCGAGCATAGCGACACTAAGCAATGCTACTAAAATTTTTTTCATTATATTACCTTTCCTCCTAAAACCAGCTTATTAGTGTAAGCGGTTTCTTATACAAGTATAGTATTCCTGAAAGCGCTTAATGTCAACACTGATTTTTCATGCATGAATGAATTGACTTATCGTTTCATTGCAATTATCCTTTGTTTGTGAGGTATAAAAATGAGTAATTATAATTTTCCAAAAATCGATTTACATTTACATTTAGATGGTGCTTTTCGCTTTTCTACAATCTGGGAACTAGCTCAAAAACAGAATGTTAAAATGCCAAAAGATACTTTAGAAGAATATATAGCTTATATTCGTTATTCTGCTAATTGTGGTAGTGTAAACCAATATCTAAGAATGTTTGATGATCCACAAAAAGTAATGCAAGACTATGACAGTCTTAGTCGTATTACATACGAACTTATCGAAGACTTATATCATCAAGGATTAGGTTATGCTGAAATTCGATTTGCTCCTCAATTCCATACCCAAAAAGGAATGAGTCAATTTGAAGCTACTGAAGCAGTACTTAATGGAAGAAAGAAAGCTTTAGAAAAGTATCCAACAATGCATGTCAATATTCTTGCTTGTATGATGAGTTTAGGTCCTACATCAGTAAATGAAAAAGAAAACTATGAAACGATTGAAGTATGTAATCGTTATCGTAATGATGGCTTAGTAGGTATTGATTTAGCTGGTGCTGAAGGTATTGTTCCATTAAGTGATTTCGCCCCATTCTTTACTAAAGCAAAAGAATATAACTTAAACATGACGTGTCACGCAGGAGATAGCCAAGGTCCTGATACGGTTAGAGATGCAATTCATTTTGGTGTAACGAGAATTGGACATGGTCATCATATTTATGAAGATAAAGCACTTTGTGAAATTGCTAGAGACAAACAAATTGCATTAGAAATCTGTCCTACAAGTAATATTCAATGTTTAACAGAACCAACTTATGAAAAGCACCCTGCTAAACAATTATTTGACATGGGTATTCCTGTAACAATTAATACAGATAATATGACATTAGCTGGAACAACACTCGATGATGAATACGATCACTGTATTAACCAAATGGGCTTTACAAGAAAAGATATCATTCAAATGAATATTAGTTCTATTAAAGCTTCATTTGCCGACGAAAAAACAAAAGAAGAAATTCTAACAAAATTAAATGAAGCATTAGAAAAGGAGTAACGATGAAACAAGCACATATACAATTAGATGAATCCGTAAATGCAAAATATGCAATTTTACCTGGTGATCCAGCCCGTCTAGACCACATTAAAGAGTATTTAGAAGATGTAGAAGAATTAGCTTATAATCGAGAATTTAGATCATTAAGTGGTTATTACAAAGGAATTAAAGTCATTGCAATATCTACTGGTATTGGTGGATCTAGTGCATCTATTGCGATTGAAGAATTACATAATATAGGTGTAACCACAATGATTCGTATCGGTTCTTGTGGTGCTCTTCAAAAAGGTATTCAACTAGGTGACTTAGTATTTGCAGAAGGTGCGATAAGAGATGACGGAACAAGTAAGGCATATGTTGATGTAACTTATCCTGCTGTACCTAATGCAAGACTATTAACATATTGTGAAGACTATGCAAAAGAAATGAATTGGAACTATCATTCAGGAATTGTACATAGTCATGAAAGTTTCTATATTGATAATAATGATGCAATAGAAACTGAATGGTCTAAAAAAGGCGTACTAGGATCTGATATGGAAACAGCAGCTTTATTTACAGTTGGTAGACTACGTCATATTAAAACAGCTTCTATCTTAAATAATGTTGTTGTCTATGGCGAAGATACAGCAGATTCAATTGGTGATTACGCAGATGGAGCAACTAAAACACATGAAGGTGAAAAACGAGAAATCTTAGTTGCCCTAGAAGCGATGTATAGAGAGGCACAAAACAAATGAAACAAGTATTATTTATAGATGCATGTGTTCGTGGTGAAGCATCACGTTCTAAAAAAATAGCAGAAACATTTCTAGAAAACTTAAATGAAGAAAATTATTTTGTTACTCATTTAAATTTAATGATTGAAGACTTAAAACCATTAATTAACGAAGAGTTTGAAGAAAGACAAATTCTTTTAGAACAACATGAATTGAATCATCCTAGATTCCATTATGCGCATGAATTCGCTAATGCGGATATTATTGTTATCGCCGCTCCATTCTGGGATTTAAGTTTCCCTGCATTATTAAAAATCTATATTGAAAACGTATCTGTTGATGGCATTACATTTGAATCAACTAGTGATGGTTTAAAAGGATTATGTAAAGCAACAAATATGTTCTTCTTCACAAGTCGAGGTGGATTCTACTTTAACGCTACAAGTGAACAAGCTACACCATATCTAAAAGAATTATGTAAATTCTTTGGTATAGGTCATTTCAACTACATTAGCGCTGATGGCATGGATGTAGAAGGTTATGATAGTGACAAATCCTTAAAAGAAGCTTGTCATAACGCTACTTCTCTTGCCCGTACTTTATAATCTTTTAAAAATGCGATTTGCATATATACGCAAACCGCATTTTCTTTTACTCTAATTCTTTTAATACTTCTTCGATTGTTGGAATACTTTGTGCTGCACCTTCATGCTGTACTGTTTTACTACTAGCAATTGTTGCGATTTTTAAGCATTCTTGAGGATTTTTACCTTGGAGTAAACTTGCTAAGAAAAATCCTGTGAACGTATCTCCAGCAGCTGTTGTATCGATTGCTTTAACCATACGTGCTGGTTCATGGATGGTAATATCTTTTTCAATATAGTATGCGCCATCTTTTCCACATGTAAACACAACTGCTTGACTAGGATACTTTTCTTTTAATGCATAAATAATATCTTCATAGCTTGTTGAAGTTACTTTTGCTAAACCTCTCGCTTCAACTTCATTCACAATGAATATATCTACTAAATCTAAAGGATAAGTAAATATTTTTTCATCCATTGGTGCTGTATTAAACGCAATTTTTAATCCTTTTTTATGTGCTTCTTCGATTAAATAAGCTAGAGAAGATATCTCATTTTGGATTAATAGAATATCCCCTGCTTCAAAATCTTTTAGTGTTTCATCTATTTCTTCTTTTTGAATTGCTTGGTTTGCCCCACCATTAATGATGATGCAATTTTCTCCATGACATACTTGTATAATCGCGTGTCCCGTAGGAATACTTTCATCCTTTAGTAAATACTTAGTACTTACATGATATTCATTTAGATATTGAATAAATGCATCTCCATCAAAACCAACTTTACCAGCATGATATACACTTGTTCCTGCTTTAGCTAAAGCGATTGATTGGTTTAAACCTTTTCCTCCAAATCCTCTATGATATGACAAAGCAGAAGATGTTTCTTTTGGTTCAATGAAATGATCCATTTCATAAACATTGTCATAATTTAGTGATCCATAACTTAAAACTTTCATATTCTTTTTTCTTTATCCTTTATTAATACTTCTTTTACCCAATTTACAAACATTTCATTATCTGCACTAAGAGCCACTTTACAATTTGGTGGTACAGGAATATTTCTATCTCTTAAATCAAATATCGTTCTTCCACTACCTGCTCCATTAGAACAATCAATTGTACAATGACACTCTCTTACATCTTTTAATACTTCAGGATGAGCTACAGCCATAATCGCTAAGGCATCATGAACTGGAGTTGCCATTAACTCTTTCATATCCTTATCTCGTTTAGCATAATGCTCGATTCTTTCCATCACAACATCATGGATTAACTTAGCAGCAGGAGTACCAATTTCTAATATTTCTTTTGCTTGTACATCATTAATTAGTGCGTGATGCGTTGCGTCTAATGGTACAAAAGTTACATCTATGCCACTTTGCAAGATAATTTCCATCGCTTCAGGATCTGCGAAAATATTAAATTCTGCCGCAGATGTAGTATTTACAATATCGTGTCCTCCACCCATTAATACAATCTTCTTAATCTTTTTAGCAATATCTGGACAACTTCTTAGAGCTAATGCAATATTTGTCATTGGTCCTACAGGACAAATCACTACTTCATGGTCCTTGCTTGCTAGTAGCGTTTCAATTAAAAATACCGTTGCACATTTATCACTTTCTTTAATCTTAGGTTTTGGTAAAGGTAAGTGGAAATTGTGCATAACATATTCTTTTTCCATACCTTCTCTAAAAGGTATTGGTTCTAATGATTGTGGGCTATGAGGATTTAATGTACATACTAAAGGTAAATCAGCCCCTTTATATACATTTACTTTTCCTTGTTTCTCGCAACATTCCACTACTCTTAATGAATTATCTGTAGTGCATTTTACTTCGACATTTCCATTTACTGCTGTAATACCAAGTAAATCAAACTCATCTGCAAGCATTGCCATGCATAATGCCACAGCGTCGTCTGTACCAGTATCAACATCCATGATTACTTTTATCTTATCCATTATTTCCTCCAATAATACTTCTAATACTATTGTAATGAATCAAGGATATTTTGCAAACGCTTACAAATAGATTATCCTAATGCAATATCTAGTACCATCATTAAAGTAAAGCCAAAAGAGAAAAATACTGTTCCTACATTAGAATGATGCTTTTCTGCCATCTCTGGAATTAATTCTTCCACAACAACATACATCATCGCACCAGAGGCAAAACTAAGAAAATAAGGCAACAAACTTGTCACAAACCCAGCGAATAATATTGTTAATAAAGCTGCTATTGGTTCAACAATGCCTGATAATGTTCCTAAATAAAAAGCATTCTTTTTATTTGTCCCTTCAGCAAGTAGTGGCATAGAAATAATCGCACCTTCAGGAAAGTTTTGTATTGCAATACCAATCGATAGCGCTAATGCCGACATAAAACTTGTTTGTACACTACCATTTATATATGAAGCAAATACTACACCAATCGCCATACCTTCAGGAATGTTATGCAAAGTCACTGCTAAAATTAATTTTGTTGTTCTTTTTAGTTTACTGTGTGGGCCTTCTTCATCATTTGTAATCCAATGTAAATGTGGAATCATGTGATCAAGTGCTAACAAAAATAGTATTCCTATCCAAAATCCTACTACTGCAGGAATAAAAGATAATTTACCTAAATAAGACGACGCTTCAATTGCGGGATTCAGTAAACTATAAATACTTGCCGCAACCATTACTCCTGCCGCAAACCCTGATAAAATACTTTGATAACGATTCGATATCGTATCCTTCATAAAAAATACAGCAGCAGAGCCTAATGTTGTCCCAATAAATGGGATTAATATTCCAATTAATAAATTCATATTCATGACTTAATCATAAATAGAAATACATATATCTCAAGAAATGTGCTCAAATCCCTCAAATACTGGTTTACCACTATAAGTTAAAGCTTCTTCTTGATTTGTTAAGACATCTAGTGCCGCTTTAGCCATCGCTTCATGTTCCATTTCTCCTGGATAGCTATAAACATCACTAATCCAACCACATCTTTGTTTGATTGTTTCTTCTATTTCTTTAAAACGTAATAGACCACCAGTTAGTACAATACCGTCTACATTACCTTCTAAAACAACACTCATTTCACCAATCCATTTACAGATTTGATAAATCATTGTATCCCATACTAGTTTTGCTTCAGCATTTCCTTCATCAATCATTTGATGAATTGTATCCGCATTACTTGTACCAAAATAACTACTTAAGCCACCCGCTTCAGAGCAATATCTTTTCATTTCTTCTTTCGTCTTAGAAAATAAGTGATTCGTCACATCAGTAATCGCCATAGATCCCATTCTTGTTGGAGAAAAAGGTCCTTCACCACCACCCGCATTATTACTATCAATCATTTGGCCATGTAGATGTGCAGTAATTGATATACCACCATCTATATGACAAACGATTAAATTACTTTCTTCATAATTTAAGTTATGCAACTCACAATGTTTTTTCGCAACAGCTTTTAGGTTTAAAGCATGTGTTACAGATTTTCTATATATTCCTTTTATACCTGTTAAGCGAGCTAAATCGTTATATTCATCCACAACAGGAGGATTAGTCATAATGGCTATCCCACCATACTTTTCTTGTACTCTTCTAGCCATTTGTACACCAAGCATAGAAGAATGATACAACTCGCCCTTACAATTTTTCGTATCTTCGATTAATCGATCATCTATTTTATAGATACCACTCTTTACAGAGTAACATCCTCCACCTCGACCAACAATCGCATCAATTCCTGTTAAATCAATATGATTTTCTTCTAAAAATTTCCACAATACATTCATACGATAATCTAATTGATCATTGATCGATTCAAATTTCAACAAATCTTTAGAATCATGAAAAACAGATGTCGATAATATACATTCTTCATTTTCGTGTAACGATATTTTTGTCGATGTTGAACCAGGATTAATTACTAATATCTTATATTTCTTCATTTTCATCACCATTAAAATTATAGATATTTTTTACAAATTGTCACAAAAAGAAAACAGCCAGTATTACACCGACTGTTTCATTTTAATTTTGTATTAGCTTATTTAGAAGCAGAAGCACCTGCGATATGTCCGAATGTGAAGATATCTGCTACAGCGTTTCCACCTAATCTATTACCAGCATGGATTCCACCAGTAACTTCACCAGCAGCCCATAAGCCAGAAATAACATTTCCTTCAGTATCTAATACTTCAGCGTTAGTGTTAATTTCAACACCACCCATTGTATGGTGGATAGAAGCTTTACGTGGAGAAATAACGATACCAACACTTGGATCATTTTCAATAGCTTCTAGGTCAATTGCACCAGCAAGAACTTCTTTACCAAAGTCATCATCTTTTTGTGCAGCTACATAGCTATTGTATTTTTCAATTGTTTCACGAAGTGCTTCTTCTGTGAAGTTAGGAGTAGCTCCACCTGCAGATGTCTTAGAATTTTCAACAAGTTCTGCAAGTGTTGAACCATACCATACATGACCATTATCAATCATAGATTGAACAGATGTACCAAATAATGCATCTTCAGTTGTAGCACCTGTTAATTCGCCATTATCATTTGTTGTCTTACCAGCATAGATAATATAGAAGATACCATTGTCTAGAGCTAGAGAAGCTTTAGCTAATACGTCACGTTCAGCATATTCGTTAACGAATCTATTTCCTTCACCATCAACCCAGATTTGTTGAGAAGCATCGCCCCAAATACCATCTGTCATTGTACCTTTGATTGGAGAAGAAGATGGCATTAATTGAACTACATCTAGACCAACTGTGCTAGCACCAATTTCTTGAGCCATGATAATACCGTCACCAGTATTTGTACCAACGTTTGTTGTTAATGTGTGATCTGTTAAATCATCTCCCCAATAGTTATCATATTCTTTAACCATTGAAGGATTTGCACCATAACCACCAGAAGCTAAGATAACACCTTTACTTGTGCTAACTGTAACTTTTGTTCCATCTGCTTTTTCGCATTCTGCACCAATAACTTTACCTGTATCATCAACGATTAATGACTTAGCAGCTGTTTCTGTATAAAGAGTTACGCCTTCTTTTTCAGCAGCAGCTTTTAATGTATCGATTAAAGCAGTACTTGTCATGAATTTGTGCGTTCTTGGCCACATAGCACCTAATACTGTATATAGACCAGCATCTGCACCATAAGCACCTTCAACTCCTAGAGAATCAACTGTCCATTTATATGTTTCAAGAGCATTTTCAGCAAGAGTTCTAGCTAAATCAATGTTACTAGCAACCCATTTGCCATCATTCATTTGTCTTAAACCACCTGTATAAATGTGCCACATATGAAGTTCTACTGAGTCATAACCTGGCATATCTACACCAGCTGTTTTACCAGCATTAGTAGCGTAGAAATCTTGGATATCAGCTTGTAATGTTGTTAATACTTCAGCCCATTCAGGGAATTCATCAAAATGTAAGTTTTCATCAGTTGTTGTTAAAGCTAAGTAACCATCTAATGTATTCTTTTGTGCTTCAGAAAGAATTGTAGCAGCTTGTGCTTCATCATCATTAGCGTTGAAAGCACCACCTTGCATTAATGTGTTACCACCAGCAACTGAGCTCTTTTCAATTAATACAACGTTTGCACCATTTTGAGCAGCTGTAATTGCAGCAGAGAAACCAGCTCCACCAGCACCAACAACTAATACGTCTGTGCTTAATTCTTCATCTTCCCCAGCAGTTGCGTGATATGCATTAGCTTCTAATGTATCTGCATCAAGTCCTGCTTCTTCAGCAGCAGCTTTAGCAGCGCGCATAATTGCATTTGAGCATAATGTAGCACCTGTTACTGTATCGACAGTAGTTGTTTGGTGTTCTACCATTTGTGCAGGAATACGTTCCATCGCTACAGAAGCGACAGCAGGTGTTTCGTGAATTTCTGTTAATTCAACGTTTGTAATTTTTCCATCTTCTACAGTCATGGAAACAGTAACTGTTCCTTGCATACCTACTGAAGAACCAGTGAAAGTTCCAGAAGTACTTGAATTAGCACTTGCAGAAGAAGTAGGTGTTGCATTGTTTGAGCATCCAGCCGCAAAAACCATTGTTGCAGCCATTAGCATCGAAAGTAATTTCTTCATTTTTTCTCTCTCTTTCCGTTAGGATTTTAATTATAAAGGATTTTCACAAAAATTTCACAAATGAATTTAATGTAAATTATTTCATTTTATGTATCAATTATCATTTTAATTGACATATTTTTCATAGCGTATCTATAATCTTCCTATTGGGAGGTTTTATATGTATAAAACAGAAAATTTTACACCCGCAGATTTTAAACCTGCTCGCTTTGAGTCAAAAGGAAAAATAACACTTCATGGAACAGAAATTAGCTATCACACAGTCAGTGAAGATAATGTCTTCTATGAAAATGATGGTAAGCCAATCGCTTCTATCTTCTCTTATTCTTATTTTAGAGATGATGTAGAAGACATGGCTAATCGTCCAGTTATCTTTGGATATAATGGAGGACCAGGAAGCTCTAGTATGTATGTTCATACTGGTTTCTTAGGAACGAGAAGACTATCTTATGGTGATCCAGATCGACCAACTGCCCTAGGTCCTTATACAGTTATTGATAATCCAGATTGTTTACTAGATGTAGCTGATATTGTATTAATTGATCCTGTTGGTACAGGTTATGGTGTTTTATTAGATGATACAAAGAAAGACCAATTCTATGGTATTGAAGAAGATGCTGAAGCTTTATTAAATTTCATCGAGACTTGGTTACACCGCTACAACCGTTGGCTTTCTCCTAAATATTTAGTTGGTGAAAGTTATGGTTGTACTCGTTCTGCTAACGCTGCAGGTATTGCGGCAACAAGTGGTAAAGAAAGAGGCTATGGTGTTTCATTTGATGGTATTGTCATGATTGGTAATACTGTCACAGTTGGTAAATACTTTGGTGAAGGTATGCCAGTAGAACCTAGTGTATTAGGTTTCCCAACATACGCTGGTGTCAATTGGTATCATAACCATCCATCAGATCAAACTGTTGAAGACTTTGTTATGGAAGCCAAAAAGTTTGCAGATACAGAATATGTTTTAGCTCTATATAAAGGTGAAGCACTAAGTAAAGAAGAAAGAGAACATATCATCGAAAGATGTATGTATTACACAGGTGTATCTCGTGAATACTTAGAAAAGCGTGACCTAAAGATTGAAGATGATACATTTAGAGGTGAAGTCATTAAATCTAAAGGACTAGCTGTATCTCGCTATGATGGTCGTGTAACTAGACCTCTATATCAATCTCAACTTGTAGAAGAATCTAGTGTTGGTTTAAGAGATGATGCGACAGCAGACCGTTGGGATGCATATTTCTATGCTGCATTAAACGGTGATTTACTACCAAAATTAAATGTTAAGTTGGAACGTTCTTATGCCCCTATTTGTTCTTATTGGAAAACTTGGAATAAATCAGAGCCAAATGGTACAACTGCAGAAAAGTTACGTAATGCTATGTGTCAAACTCCTGGAATGCGTACATTCTTTGCGAATGGTTGGTTTGATGTATGTACAGAATTCGGTTATGTATGGCATACATTAGATCATGCAGGATTACCAAAAGATAGAATCTATGTAAAAGGTTATCCATCAGGTCATATGATTTATCTTGGTGAAGAAAACGTACATTCATTATGTGCTGATATCCGTTCCTTCATCCTTGGCAATGACCCTACAAAATAATCAATAATTGCTTATCAAATGGGCTATTATGAAATGAATGTTTCGTAATAGTTCCATTTTTTTACTTTTTT
>CAVCUC010000024.1:0-31082 GCA_963605225.1 bacterium | reverse complement strand
TTCTTCTTCACTAGCTTTTGAATCATCACTCACTTCTTGATTTACTACTTCTTTTTCTTCGACGGCTTCTTCATTCACCGCATAATTTTGTGTTTTTTCTTCATTCATTTTATTCATCACCGTCTTTTCTTCTATACATTTTTTCTATCATCTGAGCAGCATATTCAATCATTGATACAATCTTGTCGTAATTCATTCGACTAGGACCAACAACCATAAGCTGTCCTGTCTCATTCTCATTTACCTTAAATGAACTTTTTACTACAGCTACGTCATTAAACCAAGTTAGTTCTGCACCTTTATTGGTTCTTATCGCAACAGCGTTTTCATTTTCATGAACACTACGCCAAACTGTAGAATCATTCAACATATTCATTAATTCTTTTAATTTATTAATGTCTTCAAATTCAGGTTGATACAACATTTTATCTTTACCACTGAAGTAAACATTCTCACTAGCAAACTTAATAAACGCTTGTACAAATGCTGTAAATAATACTTCATGTTGTTTAATCAAGCTATTAAATGAAGGCTTTAATTCTTCCATCTTTTCAGCTAATTCTGAAATAGGAACTCCTCTCAATTTAGAATTAATTAAATCTGTACAACTCTCAATATCTCTAGAAGAGATATCTGTATCAAAACGGAAGTTCTTCGTTTCTGTGTGACCTGTATCTGTCACAAATACACATACAGCATTTCTTTCATCTAGAGGTAATAACTTGATATGTGCAAGTTTTTGTAGACTAGAATCAGGCCCTATTGCCCCAGCTGTAAGATTAGTCATTTCTGACATAATATTACAACTTACTCTTACTGCATCATCAATGTTTAAAGCTGAAGCATCAAATGCATCACGAATCGCTACTTCCATCTTTTTATCAATAGATGAAGAATCTAACATATTCTCACAATAGAATTTGTATCCTTGTGTACTTGGAATTCTTCCACTAGAAGTATGTGTTTTTTCAAGATAACCCATTTCTTCTAAGATTTGCATATCGTTACGAATCGTTGCACTTGAATAAGGAAGTTTATATTTTTGTTGAAGGGTCTTCGATCCAACAGGCTCTGCAGTACGAATATACTCGTCAACAATTGCTTTAAATATTTCAATTCTTCTTGGTGTTAGCATATTTCTTTACCCTTCTTAGCATTCCTTTCTCTCAACTGCTAATAGTATAGCACATCATTTAGCACTGTCAACTTTAGTGTGCTAATTATTTTCAATTTTTTTCATAATAAAAAGGCAACTGATCATTGCCTAATTTGTATTTATTTTACTAATTTCTTTTCAACAATCTCAACGATTTCTTCTGGTACAAAAGAACGAATATCACCATGATTTAATGCAATTTCTTTTACTACAGAAGAGCTTAAAAAAGAATATTTAGGTCGAGCAATAAAGAATATTGTTTCGATATCTTCATTTAGCACTTGGTTTGCAGTAGCTTGTTGCAACTCGTATTCATAATCCGATACAGCTCTAATCCCTCTTACAATCATTTCTGCTCCAATCTCTTTAGCAAAATTAACCGTTAAACCATTTCCAATTAGCACTTTAATTTTATCTTTGCAATCTAATGAAGAAATACTTCTTTCAATTAATTCTTTTCTTTCTTCTTCTGAAAAAATAGATTTCTTTCTAGGATTTTTCATAATCAAAATATCAAGTTCATCTACTTTTTTGGCAGCTCTTTCAATAATATCTAAATGACCAATAGTAATAGGATCAAATGTTCCCGGATAACAAGCCTTCATCTTAATGATTCACCTTTCTATAATACACAATGCGTGTAATACCATATACTGCTTCTTTATATTTTTCTATATCATTTTTTTGTTCGAAATTTTGATCTTCTTTTAAACACTCTACGACAATTTTTGCTCCATCATTTAATAAATGATTTTCATCTAATAAAGTAATGATTTTTTCGTTTTGTTGTAATGCATAAGGAGGATCTAAATAAACTAAATCAAACTTGATTTGATGTTCAATAAAATATTGCAAAGCTTTTGTATCAGGCATACATAACACTTTTGTCTTATCTTCAATATGTAAGTTCTGTACATTTTCTTTGATAATTTGAATTGCTTCTCGATTTTTATCTACAAGATATGCTTTGTCCATTCCTCGACTTATTGCTTCAATTCCTACAGCACCACTTCCTGAATATAAATCAAGCATTGTACCACCATCGAAATATCCGCCAAGAGAAGAAAATACTGCTTCACGCACTTTATCTAATGTAGGTCTAGTAGAATTTCCTTTTAATGTTTTTATCACACGACTCGAATACTCGCCAGCTATAATTCTCATTCAATTTCTCCTCTATTAAAACGCATAATGACACCTTGTGCGATACCAATTGCACACATAGTCGATAAAGTAGAACTACCACCAGATGAAATCATCAATAATGGAACACCAGTTAATGGAATTAATCCTGTTACTCCCCCTATATTAAATAAAGAGTGAATAACAATATACATTGCTACACCAATTAAAATAATCTTTCCTCTTTCACTCTTCATTTTTAAAGCATAAAGAAATAGTCTAATAATGATAACCATATACGGTATATAGATAAGTAAGAAACCTACAATACCAAGTTCTTCTACAACGATTGCTAAAATAAAGTCCGTATTCGCTGCTGGAAAACGTGTATATTTTCTTATTGAGTTACCATAACCTAAGCCAAACCATCCACCAGTCGCAAAAGAAACAAGTCCATTAACTAATTGATAACCTGTACCATATTGATCAATAAATGGGTTTACCGCAGATAAAATACGATTTTTTTGATAAGTTTGTAATGGTAAATGGTTAATCAAAATTGTTCCATAAGGAGACAAAATATAAATCAAAAAAACAAATAAGATAATATATAAATTACGAACAATCCTTTGACACTTTTTCAATTGAGGATGACTTGGAATCAAAACGCAAACACCAGAAATTAAAGCGATAACTACTGCAGACCCAAAGTCTTTTTGTAAGATAATAACTATTCCTACATAAATCATAATTAAAATAAGAGGTCTTTTCCAAATATCACTTGAATTAGGATATATTTTTTTGATATCTCCTAGATACCCAGCAATAATCAAAACAGCCATAATTTTAGCAAACTCTGACGGTTGTATAGACATTTCCACACCAGGAAATGGAATACGAATCCAAGCCTTAGAACCACCACCTGCCACAAAGAATATACAAGCAAATAAAGCGCATCCTATAATAATAATCCATAGAGAAAATAAAGAGTTACTAAAAAAAGTAAAATCAAATTTAGAAGCTAAAAATCGCATTAATATATAACCACCAATTAAAAACACGCCTTGCTTAGCTACGGTTAATGGTAAATATAATGCATTATTTACATGGTCACTATCTATCGCAATACCCATTGAAGCACTCGATATCATTAATAAACCAAATAATGCAAGAACAAAAATAGATATGTTTATTGCTACATCAGTACCATGAGGCATCATGATATAATCCCAAAATTTTTTCTTATTTTTACTATTCATATACCTTGATATTCTAGCACAAACTACATCTTTATCTTTCCCCTTTTTCCCAAAATAAAAAAATATACGAATGTATCCGCTATCATAAAAAAATATCTTTACAATAAAAGATAAATTACAATAAAATGTACAACGAGGTTAGAAATATATATGAAGATCAATAATGAAACTATTATCAAAGATACTAATCCTTTGATTCGTGAAAAGTCCGTTCCTGTTTCTTTACCATTATCTAAAGAAGATGAGCAATTATTGAGAGATATGTTTCAATATGTTGAAGATTCTATCGATGAAGATAAAGCAAAAGAATTGGATTTAACACCTGCTGTAGGTATTAGTGCTATTCAAGTTGGCGTAAAAAAACAATTAACAGCGATTATCGTACATGCTTTAGATAAAAATGATAATGAAGTAGTGTATCAATATATGCTAGCAAATCCTAAAATTGTTTCGACAAGTGTACAAAAAGCATACTTAAGTGGTGGTGAAGGTTGTTTATCTGTTAAAGGTCAACATGAAGGATATGTTGTAAGAAGTGCTAGAGTTACTGTACAAGCTTATGACTTATTAACTAATGCAAATATAACCATTCGCGCTAGAGGCTATTTAGCAATTGTATTACAGCATGAAATAGACCATTTCTCAGGTAAATTATTCTACGATTATATCGATGAGAAAAATCCATTCCCTGAAGTAGAAAATGCAATTGAAATTTAATGATTGCAAAAAATAAAATTGTGTTATAATGCGCTTGAATAAGAGAAAAATAAAACAAAAATAAATTGAAATCCCTTCTTATCACTAGAACGAGTAATGAGTGATTCATTTTTATTTTGTAATATGAATACTAGCGCATAAAATCTTATAAATAAGATTAAACATATAAAAGAAAGGAGGAGGCAAACGAACACTATTGAGTAATATATAGTGTATCTTGCCATATTTTATGAAAACAAACGAAACATCAACAAAAAGCAGTCACTTAATGAGACGATCAAGAGTGCCTGATCCAGACTTCAACCAAAATAAAATAAAACATGAAACAGATACCCTAGTCTATGCCATTGGTGGTTTAGGCGAAGTCGGCAAAAATATGTATTGTATTGAGCACAACGATGAAATTGTTATCATTGATTGTGGCGTCTTATTCCCTGAAGAAGCTTTATTAGGTGTTGATTATGTTATTCCAGATTATTCTTACTTAATCAAAAACCAATCTAAAATCAAAGCTATGGTCATCACACATGGTCACGAAGATCATATTGGTGGTATCCCTTTCTTCTTGCAATCTGTACATTTAAAACAAATTTACGCTCCTCGTTTTGCGAAAGCTTTAATTGAAAAGAAATTAGAAGAACATCGTTTATCTAGAGCTTGCAAGATTTTAGAAATTAATGCTGATAGTAAAATCCATACAAAGTATTTTGATATCGGATTCTACAATACAATCCACTCTTTCCCTGACTCATTAGGTGTTTTAGTGAATACTCCAAATGGAAGAATTGTTGAAACAGGTGACTATAAATTTGACTTTACTCCTATTGGTGAACGTTCAGATTATCAAAAAATGGCATTTATCGGAGAAATTGGTGTTACCCTTCTTATGGCTGACTCAACAAACTCTGGTGTTCCAGGATTCTCAATTTCCGAAAAGAAAGTTGCGGCTACAATTCTAGAACAAATGCGTAAAACTCCTGGTAGATTACTTGTTTCTACATTTGCTTCTAACGTATTACGTTTAAACCAAATTCTCGAAGCTGCAGTAGCTTGTAATAGAAAAGTTGCTATCTTTGGAAGATCTATGGAAAATGGATGCGAAATTGGTAGAAAAATGGGTGTAATTAAAGTTCCTGATTCTAGCTTTATCAGTGGTAATGAATTAAATACCCTACCTGCTAACCAAATTTGTATTGTATGTACTGGTTCTCAAGGTGAACCAATGGCTGCATTAAGTAGAATTGCTAATGGAACACATAAGTATTTAAAGATTATTCCTGGAGATACTGTATTATTCTCTAGTAACCCTATTCCTGGTAATGGTACAAGTGTTAATGCTGTTGTAAACCAATTAACTCGTATGGGAGCGAATGTTGTTGTAAATTCTCCATTTACTTCATTCCATACTACAGGTCACGCTCCTCAAGAAGAACAAAAGTTAATGTTCAACTTAATCGAACCTAAATACTTCATGCCTGTGCATGGGGAACACAAGATGTTAGTACAACATTCTAATACAGCACAATTATGTGGTATCCCTGAAGATCATTGCTTGATTTGTTCTAATGGTGATATTGTCGTTATGAGAGATGGTGAATGTTTTATCGCTAACGAAAGAATTCAAACTGATGCAATCTACGTTGATGGTAATGATGCTAGTGGTTTATCTACTTCTGTCATTAAAGACCGTCAAATCTTAGCAAACAATGGATTAGTTGCTGTAATTGTTACAATTGATTCTCGTTATAACAAAATTTTATGTAGACCAAATATTGTTTCAAGAGGATTTGTATATATCAAAGAATCTCAAACATTATTAAAAGAAGCAGAACTAGTAGTTTACGATGCATTAAAGAAAAAGATGCAAGAACGTACTACATTTGGTGATTTAAAGAATTGCATTCGTGGATCACTTGAACCATTCTTATATCAACGTACAAAGCGTAACCCTATTGTCATTCCAGTTATTCTAAATCAAAAAGCAGCAATGGCTGAAATACAAGCAAAAATTAAACGTAACGCTACAAACAATTAAGATTATATAAATCATATGCAGTCTCAATGAGGCTGCATATTTTTTTATTCAATATAACAAAAAATAACGCTGTATTGCTACAACGCTATTCTCATTTCATTCATATATACTTTGAAATGTCACAACTAATATAAGTTAAATAAACGAAGTAATTTCTGTATAAACGTAAGGTTAACTGTTTCTTCAGTTTCACTAGAATTAGAAGTAACTTTTTCAATTGCAGAAGTTTTAATGACAAACTGTACTGAAGTTACATTTGTATTTTTATCCGATACAAATGATACAACTTGAGCATCACTTTTAGAAATTGAAGAAACCATATCATTTACTTCATCACTAATTTCTGTATCAATTCCAGAAGTCTTGTTCGCAAATTCTTTTGTGCCTTTTGCTAACTCTGTAGTACCATCATACAGTTTATCTGTGTTTACTTTTATTTCTGATGCACCTGAAGCTGCACTACTAACTGCTTCTGTATAGGATACTAGGCCATTATAAAATACACCAAAGTTATCTAATTGTCCTTTTAAGTCTGATACTTGTTTTGCAGCTGCACTAACTGTAGCTACAGCAGCACTAATTTGTGATGTTACTTCTTCAGAAGCCATCATTTGTTGAATATATGTATTTTTTATTTGTGCTTTTTGATCATCAGTTAAAGTAGCTACTGCTCCTTCTAGAATTTGTTCTTTTTGTTCATCTGTAAGACTAGCAAGAGCCGTTTGAATAATCTCATCTTTTTGCTCATCAGTCATACTAGAAACAACTTGGTCTATCATTGCTTGCCCTTCTTCAGTTGCTAAGTATGCCTTTGCTTGATCTTCTGTATAGCCACTTTGAATGAGTTGTTCATAGACTTTTTGTGTTGCAACTTGGGTATACAGGGTTTCAGCTTGACTAGTAATGTAAGCAAGATAAATTGAATCAGCTTGTGAATCTATATATCCTCGATACAAAGCATCCGCATTAGCTTCTACTTGTTTTGTCACTTCGTTTAGTGCTTCATTATAAGCTTTGTTATAAACAGCGTCCGCGTCTAGTTTTTTTAATAATCCTAAAAGTACATCAGAATAAGTTGAAGGTGTTAGATTCACTTTATCCAAACCATTTGCTGAAAGTTCACTATTTAATGCTGTTGTAGCTGCAGAACATAATCCTTCATAAGCAGTATAGGCACCATCTGTTAATTTTGAGTTATTTGCATTTATGCTAGATAATCCAGAAGATAATGAACCCATAGCATCTGCTAGCTTTCTTGCACCATCATTTACTTCATTTGCCCCATCGTTAACTTTATCTACAGCACTAACGACATCATTGACCTTTTCTGTAATCACTTCATCATCTACTTCTATATTTAGATTTAATGAGACACCATTAATAGATACAGCATCCATTTCAAAATCAGTAACATTTGCTTTAATTAGCGTATCAATTCCTTTACCAGGTAAAATCGTATAAGTAAGTTGTTTATCACTACCTACATTTGCAATCGTTGCTCCACTTGAGGAAATGTTCTTACATTTTTCAGTATCTAATGTAAAAGAAGCTTGAAGCGCATAATCATCATAGAAACTACTTTTAACATTACTGTTTTCACTTATAGAAAAACGAATCTCTAGTGAACCTGATTTTCCTGCTATATCTTCTGCAGAATATTCTTTTCCATTAAGAAAATAACGAATTGAAATATTCCATGGGATGTTCTTATCCTTTAATGTTCCTTGATAATAAACTTTATCTCTGCTAGAAGAAAAAGTAATTTTATCTTTACTTTGCGTAATTGTATCTGTTGTATTTAATATTTTTACTGCAGAATAATCACCATAATCTGTAATGTTTCCTCCCGCAAAAATATTTACTACTTCTGTGTCTAAAACTTTACCAGACGCATCAGTCATAACATATATAACTTCTTCCTTTGAAGAAGATGCTTCATCCGCAAATATTTCTGCATTAAAAGAACTTAAAAGTAGTAGTGAAGATAATGATGCTATTGTTATTTTTTTTGTATGTTTCATTCTGAGATAACCTCCTTAGATTGTTTCTTTCGAATAATAAAATGGTCAAATAGATATAACAAACCTGGTAAAACAAATAACACAATTGCTAGAGAACATAATGTTCCTTTACCAAGTAAATAACCAAGTTGCGATAGTAAGCCATGCGTTGAAAATATACCTAGTAAAAATCCAACTACAGTTAAGACACTAGCCGAAGTTAATATAGATACTGCTACAGCAGATATAGTTTGTATAATCGCATCTTTTTTGTTACAAGTTTCACGCATTTCTTTATATCGATCAGTAAATAAAATCGCATAATCCACCGTAGCGCCTAATTGAATCGAACTAATAATTAGATATGCTATATAGAAAATAGATTGATCCGTAAAATATGGAATAGATAAATTAATCCAAACTGCCGTTTCAATAGATAGTACCAAAATAATTGGCAAAATAATTGATTTCATTGTCGCAAGAAGCACTAAAAATACAGCCCCAATCGCAACTAAATTAACCTTAACCATATCAGCAGTAACCGTACTCATTAAATCATAAGTAGAAACACCTTCTCCTGCTAAATACCACTCTCCCGGATAATACTTTTCAGCTATATTACGAACATTTTCTACAAGTGAAAACGTCTCTTCTCCTTCATATGCAGTATCCATTGTTAAAACCATACGAGTATAATGCTCACTATTTAGTTTAGAAAGTGTACCAGAATCTAGATACTCTGCAGGAATTGTTTCCCCTACTGTATCTACATAAGATAAAATACTTTTCACTTCAGGAATTTCCTGTAATTCATCTGATAGTTCTTTTTGAGTAGCAGTACTATCTTTTGGAATAATTAGAACATACGTATCTTGTTTACCAAATGTATCTTCTATTTTTTCAGTATCAGCACCAAGTTGTGTACTACTACCAAAGATATGAGAAGCACCATAATAGAAACTATTTGCATTTGATGCTAGATAACTAGGAACAATTAAAATAGCAAATACAATTACTAATGGTTTCATCACACTTCTAACAAATTTACCAAAGTTCATAAAACTTGGCATAAAAGAACAGTGTCTAGTTTTATCGATAAGCTTGTATGTACATAAAATTAGTGCTGGCATAAAAGTAAATACTGTAATTAGACTGATTGCTATACCTTTTGCAAGTGCTAAACCTAAATCAGGACCGATTTGAAATTGCATCAAACATAGTGCTAAAAACCCAATGACTGTAGTCAAACCACTAGATAAAATGGAAGACGTAGACATCGTTAAAGCTTCTACCATTGCATCACGTGGGTTATCATAAATCTCTCTACATTCAGCAAATCTGTGTAGCAAAAATACAGAGTAATCTAGCGATACTGCAAGTTGCAAAATATTTCCAGCCGCATTTGTAACAAATGATATTTCGCTAAAGATCAAATTACTTCCAGCATTTATAATGATAGAAACTCCTAATCCTGCTAACACAAGAAATGGCTCAGCAAATGAAGTTGTCGTAAGGATTAAAACTAGCAATACAAATATAACCGCAATAATTGCAATAGTAGTAATTTCGTTTACTGTACTAGTTGTAGCGACAGCAGTAGTAACAGCACTACCGGTCATTGCATTATCATCACCAATGATGTTACGAATTTCATTAACAGCAGTTATACGTTTATCTTCATCAATCGTTAATGAAAATAGTGCTGTATTATCTTTGTAATACGTTTCAACTGTATCACGATCTAGTGATTCTAATGGTACAGTCACATTTACTACATCGTCTAACCATGTGACATCACTTACACCATCAACTGCAAGTAACTTTTCTTTATATTCTAATGCCTCAGCAATTGTCACATCATCAATCATTACACGTGCATTTGGAATACCACCATCATATTCTTCACCCATTAAATCCAGCGCAACCGTAGAGGCACTATTTGGCGGCAGATAATCATTCATATCATAATTTACCGCCACCAATTGTTTAGAAATTGCACATATTGCAAACAGAATCATAAAAATCGTAATAACGAATTTTTGATGATTTACAATATGTCTATAAAACTTTTTCATCTTTGATAAGCTCCTCTCCAGAAACCTGATATTGCGCTCTAGAATCAGAATCCATTTTTAGGTTTAAGAGAATATTTCTACCACTAATCATTCCCGTAGCTGTATATTGTAATGTACTAATTAAAGTCCGTATTCCTCCAGTAAGTGTAAGAGCACCATCTTTTGAAAGTACACCACAGAAACTATTTTTTTCGTTTAGCACATTCAAATATCCATCAACCTTGCCACCTGTTTCATGAAAATACATTGTTCCATTACGTTCACCTAGTGGTGCTAGTAAACAAATCTGATAATTTCTTTCTACCATAATTCTTTTCCTTTCCAATTCAGCCATCAATATAATCGGAATACATGATGAAATACATGGTTAACCATTACACATTTATGTAAAAATCGGACAAATTTGCTATATTTGATGGTCAAATATCATCCATCAATCAAAAAATATTTTGATGGACAAGTGTATAATAAATTAAGTTGAGGATTAGATATGAAACATGAAGTTACTAGCTTAAATACAAAAAGAACACTTGCTGCATCATTAAAAAACATGATGAAAAAGAAAACACTTTCTAAAATTACCGTCAGTGAAATCATTTCGGATTGTGGTGTGAATCGCAAAACATTTTATTATCATTTCGATGACATATATGCTTTATTAAAATGGATGTTAAATGAAGAAGCAATTGAAATAGTGAAACAGTTTGATCTACTAGTAGATTATCGAGAAGCTGTGATATTTGTAATGAACTATGTGCAAGAAAATAAACATCTATTAAGTTGCATCTATGATAGTATGGGAAGAAGTGAGATGAAACGCTTTTTTTACGCTGACTTTGTTGGTGTTACAGAAAAAATCATCAAAAGTACTGAACGTAAACTAAAAATTCATGTCAATGAAGAATTTAAGGAATTTTTAATTCATTTCTATACAGAAGCTATTGCCGGTCTACTTATTGATGAATTTACAAATAAAGAACAACACGACCCTAAAAAAGCAGCAGATTATTTTGCATTAATTTTAGAAAATTCTTTACCTAGTGTTCTTCAAAGTAGTGCCTCACTTAAATAATCATCATGACGAACAAAAAAAAGACCTAGCATTTAAGCTAAGTCTCATGAATCAATGTTATTTAACTTTAACAATCTTCATCATATTTGCGCTACCTTCTCCAGTAGGATAACCAGCGGAAATAATGATTAATTGTCCAGGTTTAACACCAAAATCTTTTGCGAATAATGATGCTAAGTCATCATCATTTGTTAATGTATTTTGTACATCTGATAATACAGGAATTACACCCCAATAAGATTCTAGTTTATGTTGTGTATCTTTAGTAAATGTTACTGCAATAATTGGAACATTTGGTCTAAATTTAGAAATACGACGAGCTGTAGTACCACCTTGAGTGAAGGCAACAATTGCACCAATATTATCTAATGTTAATGTAGCATCAGAAATAGCAATAGATACAGCATCTTGAACTGTTTTGTTACTTGTAGTTCTTAACCAATCAAGTCTTTCTCTATATGGAAGAATCTTTTCAGCTTCTTCAGCAATTTCACTCATTGTTTCGCAAGCTTCAACTGGATAATCACCTGCAGCACTTTCAGCAGAAAGCATTACACCATCTGATCCATCTAATACAGCGTTGCATACGTCACTTGCTTCAGCTCTTGTACATCTAGGATTATGAGTCATAGAGTCAAGCATATGTGTAGCTGTAATAACTGGTTTACCAATAATATTTGCTTCACGAATAATATGCTTTTGGTATACAGGAACAAGCATTGTAGGAATTTCTACACCTAAGTCACCACGAGCAACCATTACACCATCAGCTACAGATAAAATATCAGCTACATTGTCATAACCTTCTTGGTTTTCAATCTTAGCAATGATATTGATTTGAGGTTTACCCTCTTCAATACAAATCTTTCTAATAGCCAAAACATCTGAAGCACGACGTGTAAATGATGCGAAAATAAAGTCTACATCATTTTGACAACCAAAACGAATATCAGCTTCATCCTTAGCAGAAAGGAATGGCATAGAAAGTTTAACACCTGGCACGTTGCATCCTTTATGTGAACCAATAGGACCAGCAACTTCTACTCTACATTTTAGTTCTGTACCAGAATTTTCTAAAACTGTTAATCTCATCTTACCATCATTGATAAGAATTTCATTTCCTTCTTTTAAGTCATCGAATAATTCAGGAACTTGAATATAGAATCTTTCCTTTGTTCCTTCACATTCTTCTTTTTGAATATATACAATGTCACCAATTTCGTAATTTTCTGTTTCATTAATGAAATTGCCTAAACGAATTTCAGGTCCTTTTGTATCTAAAGCTACACCTAAATTGATTCCTGTTTGTTCAGAAACTTGGCGAACCATATTAATTCTTGCTAAATGTTCTTCATGAGTTCCATGTGAAAAATTTAAACGAGCAATGTTCATACCTGCATGAGCAAGTTTAGTTAATGTTTCAACATTGTCTGAAGCAGGTCCAATTGTGCAAACAACTTTTGTCTTTTTAAATAAATGTTTCATGAGTTCCCCTTTTTTATACTAAACGATCAAATAACTTATAAAGCTTACGGCGACTCTTACGAGGTCTTTCTAGTGCTTCATCAATTGGTAATGAAGTAATTTCATTATCAATAATGCCAACACAATGTCCGCCAACCCCTTCCATTAACAAGTCGACAGCTTTTTCACCCATTCTACTTGCTAATATACGATCCGTTGGTGTAGGACAACCACCTCTTTGAATATGACCTAATACAGTAGCTCTACCGCTAAATCCAGTATTTAAACTTACTTTCTTAGCAAGTCCATCAACATCGACAATCTTCTCCGTAACAATCACAATTGCATGATTCTTTTTAACAGCTTGACCTAAATATCTTAGTTTTTCTAAGACTTCAAGTTCATCATAACCAGTTTCTGGTGAAATAACCATTTCAGCACCGCAACTAAGTGCTGTATATAATGCCAAATCACCACAATGGTTTCCCATTACTTCAACGATTGAACAACGATGATGAGAACTACTCGTATCTCTTAGTTTATCTACATTTTCTACACATGTATGTAGTGCTGTATCAAAACCAATCGTAAAATCAGTCCCAGGAATATCATTGTCTATCGTCCCCGGTAGTCCAATACAATTAATTCCTTTACGTGTTAATTCTAGAGCTCCTCTATATGATCCATCTCCACCTACTACAACTAATGCATCAATTCCTGCATTTTTTAAGTTCTCAATACATTTGTTTTGAATATCGTTTTCACGGAATTCAGGTAAGCGAGCAGAACCTAATTTAGTTCCACCACGATCAAGAATATCAGAAACAGAATTACGACTCATTTCTTCAAAATTGCCATCTAGTAATCCTTTATATCCATCATGAATACCAACAACTTCAATTCCATTATTCAGACCAACTCTTGTTACTGAACGAATTGCAGCATTCATTCCTGGAGCATCGCCACCAGATGTTAAAATACCAATCTTACGAATCATAAACTACCTCCCGTAGCAGCATTAATCATAGCACTTTCTTGCTAAACCATAAACAACATAAATGCATTTTTGTACATGAAAGCGTTATCTATTTGAAATTTTATTTTCTCTTTAAATAAATTTATTAATAATTTCACATTTCAATTCAATTTCATCAAAAATATGCATACTCTAGCGGATTATTTTCACTGTTATAAAGCATGTATTGGACAATTTTTGATGCACTCGAAACAAAGAATACACTCTGTATCATTTTTCTTGATGAATCAAGTACATCTACATCTACTTCCATTGAACATACTTTTTTACATTTACCACAAGAAACACATTTGGATTTATCAGATTTGATTCTAAATAAAGAAAAATAACTAGTTAGTTTTAGAAATACCGTTATATAAAAAAACCAGTTTTCACTGGCTTTATGATTTCTTTTTATAAAGAATATTTCCAATTGCTTGTATAGTTTGAACAAAAACAATAAGTAGAACTGAAGTAACAAATAGATATGACATATCATAAGATTGATATCCCTTACGAATAGCGATATCGCCAAGTCCTCCACCACCAAGAGTTCCTGCCATTGCACTAGCACCAACCATGTTAATGATTAGTAATACTACACCATTTAATAATCTAGGAACAGACTCTTTAAAATATACTCTAAAGATAATTTGCATATCTGTAGCACCAAAAGATTTAGCTGCTTCAATAACACCAGGATCTGTTTCTCTTAATGCATTTTCAAATACTCTTGCAATAAAAGGAATAGCATAGATTGTTAATGGAACAATAGCGGCTGTAGTACCAATAGATGTTCCTGCTATAGCACGAGTAATAGGAATAACGATGACCATTAAAATAATAAATGGGAATGAACGAAATACATTAACGATAGTATCTAAGACACTGTAAATTGCTTTATTTGGTTTTAATCCATCATCTGCTGTTAAAGTTAATATAACTGCTGGGATAAAGCCAAGAATCACTGCAATAAGTGTAGAAAAGAACACCATGTATAACGTTTGCCAAGTACCTTTTAAAATAATATCAAACATCTTATAGTACCTCCCATGTTACATTTTTAGATTCTAAGAAAGCAAATACTTTTGGTTTATCTTCTTCTTTAATATTTAAAATTAATGAACCAAAAACATTATCTCTAAAGTCTTCTAATTTAGCCCAACAGATTGAGAAATCAATTCCTAATTCTCTAGCCATTTCTGTAATCACAGGTTCATCTGATGAATCATTTGTAAAGAATAGTTGAACGTTTACTCCTGTTGTAGGTAACATTTGACCTTCTTCACCTAAGAATTTCTTAATATCTTCATTTGGTTTAACAAATAATTCTTCAGGTTTACCTTCGGCTAGAACAACACCATGCTTTAAGAAAGCAACACGTTCACATATTTGTTTAACAACTTCCATTTGATGTGTCACAACAACAATAGTAATTCCTAGTTCTTCATTAATTTGTTTTAATAAATCTAAGATTCCTCTAGTAATACGAGGATCTAATGCACTTGTAGCTTCATCACACAATAAAATCTTTGGATCATTTACAAGTGCTCTAGCAATCGCAACACGTTGCTTTTGACCACCTGATAAATTAGCAGGTTTCTCATGAATTTTATCTTTTAAACCAACTAATTCAATCAAATGTTCAATCTTTTCTTTGTTCTCTTTTGTATTAGGATTTTCACCCCAAAAACGTAATGGAAGAGCAACATTGTCATATACATCCAATCGTGAAAGTAAGTTAAAATTTTGGAAAATCATTCCCATGTTTTTTCTTAAATTTCTTAGTGCTTTTTTATCTTTTACATTTACTAAAGTATCCCCTACTGTTATTGTTCCATTATCATATGTTTCTAATCCATTAATGCAACGTAATAAAGTAGATTTACCTGCACCAGATTGTCCAATAATTCCATAGATTTCTTTCTCATGAATTTCAATATTAATATCTTTTAATACTTCTAATTCACCAAAACTTTTTCTTACATTTACAAGTTTGATCATATGTATGTGCTCCTTGTTTACTTCTACATAAATATTCAGAGGATTTAGTCCTCTGAATATCAAATATTACTTGTTTATTAGTCTACAGCGTTCCCTACATCATCAATAAATGATGTGATTACAGATCCTTTGTAAGTATCTTCAATATATTGTTTAACTTCATCAGATGTAATTGCTTTTACTAATGCTTCTGTTTTTTCACTTTCTAAATCTTTGCTGTTAACAACGATATAGTTTGTTCTTCTAACACTTGTTTCTGTATCGAATGATTCAACATAGATTGCTGGATGACTTGAAGGAAGTTTAGCTTCTAATGCATAGTTACCATTTGCTACTACAGCAGATACTGTTTTGTCATCGATTTGTAGTGGGACAGATGCAGCTTCAACTGTAACGATTTCATATCCATGAGGATTTAGTTCAGCATTTCCATTGAATGTTGTTTCTGTAACATATTCTTCTGTGCCTGGATCATTTAATAAACCAGCTTGAACTAATACTCTTAAGCCTCTATCTAAGTTATCGGCATCATTTGGAACAACTAGTTTTGCACCATCTTCTAATTCAGAAATATCAGATAATGTTGCAGAATAGATTCCCATTGGTTCAATATGAACACCAACTGCAGCAGCTAAATCAAAATCTGAATGTGTATCATTTTGATCGTTCATGTAACCTAATGTTTGGAAATAGTTTGCATCAAGTGATCCTTCAGCTAAAGCTGTGTTTGGTGTTACATAATCAGTAAATTCAGTAACTTCTAATGTCCAACCATCTTTTGCTAATACATCTTTTACAACGTTATTTAAGATTTCAGCATGTGGAACTGCTGTAGCACCAACTTTGATTACCTTGTCTTCTGTAGAGCCTCCATCAGTAGAAGCAGTACTTGTGCTACCTGAAGCTGAGCTTGAGCCACAGCCAACTAAACCTAATGCTAATGTTGTTAATGCGATTTTTCTAATAGTGTTTTTCATTTTAAATTTTCCTCCGTTTTTCTTTTTTTCTTGAAGTAGGACGGGGTGCTTTTTATTGCTCTAGAAACAAAAAACTACGCCCCTAATAATAAGGGCGTAGTATATATACGCTGTACCACCTTAATTTAAAATAATCTCACGATTATTTCCTCTTCAAGTACGCTAGTTCTTACTAGGTATACTCTATGTCTGTAACGGGACATCCCGGCATAGCCTACATTATCGACTACGCAGCTCCAAGATCATGTTCAATTTAGATACGCTTGCTCTTTTTCAGCTTACCAGAGCTCTCTACTGAAGTTTCACTAAACTTACTCTTCTCTTCATTGCTTTTATGTTTTATATAATAATCCTATTTTTGAAAAATACAATACTTTTTTTGAAAATATTTTATTTTTTACATACTCTTTTTCATTATGTATGAAAATTATCCTTTATTTAACGCTCTACGATCATCCGCAATTAGTTGTATTGGTTTAGATAAAGCTTGTATTCTTTCTAATATTCGCATTGCTTCATAACGGTCTTCGCCTTTACTACTAAATACATAATGTTCTAATAATGTATTATGGTCTTCATTTGAAGTAAACCATGTCATTAAATGATTTTGCATTCGCGCATCTAATATCCCTAGTAACGCGCTACGGTATTTTTCCGTAACATTTTCTGCGCCAATATCATCAAATACGACAAAACTAGCATAAGATAAACGTTCAATTTCCGTTTGCGAATCAATACGATAGTTACTAATTCTTTCAGATAATCTAGAACAATGTACAAAAGCTACTTTATTCTTATTTTTACTTGCTTCATTTAAAGCACAAGCTGCTAAATATGTTTTTCCTGTTCCCATATTTCCATAAAGGTATACACCTTCATGGTTTTGATATGCTTTCATTACTGAACTTAATACACTAATATAAGCTTTAGATTCTTGTTCTAGCTTCATATTAGAAAAACTAACTGTGTTATAGTCAGAACCTAAATCACTAACAAGATAGTTTTTTAAATGAGCTTCAGCTTGATCTTTCTTTTGTGCATAATCACATCGAACAAGCTCATCTTCTAGAATTCCATTATAAGCAAGTGATTCATAAAATCCCTTTTGTTTTTGTTTACAATATGTTAATCCTAAGCAATTTTTGCATAAATTCTTTGTTTCTAAATAACGATTTAAGCGAAAAGGATGAAGTGTAATTTCTTCTTGAGGAATATTTTTTTCATTTAGCAAAGAAATAATTTCAGGATTTTTCGATAAAGATTCAATGAGTTTATTTCTTGAAGAATCATCAAATGAATCTAATTTAAAATTAATCTTTTCCATGTTCTTCCCCTTTCATTTGTGATAACATCTTTTTCACTTCTTCTAAATCAGCACCACTAGCTACTTCTGTTTCTTTTTTCTCTTTGATTTGATTCATATATTCCGGCATTGCAGCTTGTCTAGATCCATAAGATTTCGTAAAAGAACGTTTCTTTGTTTCTTTTATTGCATCTTCTTTTGTTGTGACATTATCTCTAGCCCATTCCCCTGCTACCATATCAACATAAGTTTTAATTAGCTTGTTTTGACTCTTCTTTAATACATATTCAATCAAAACATTTATAACTTCATTAGAGAAATGCATCTTCATTGATAAATCTTCTAATATCTTACGGTCTGTAAGAGATACTTCAGCACCATTTTGTTTTGCTTGTAAAAATGATACTGGTGGTAAGCTATATGGGTCTTTAGCAGACACAATATCTGGTTTAGACTTTTGTACTAAGAATCTAAGATTATCTTGATCTAATGTCATATTTCTTAAGTTAATCGATCTTTGTACAAGTACTCTCATTTTATCTGCAGATAAGCCATAAACAGTAGCTAACTTACCAATTAAGCGTAAATTTTCTTCTGTTCTTAATTCTGCCGGGAACACTAATGTACTTGTTGTCGCAAAAAAATGATCATAATCAAAATTAATTTGTATTTCATCATCCGAGAATTCATATCTTGGTTTGATTTTACTATATTCCACTATAGCATCTAACTCATTTTGCTTAGCAGAATGATAGACAACTCTTGTAACTTTATGATAGTCATTTGTTGAGATAAATGAAGATTCATTTCCTTTTATACGAGAAATGTTTGCTTCAAATTGTTTTTTACCCACAACTTGTAAATACTCAGACATCATTTCCTTGCTTGCAATAAATGCATTTTCATCTAATGGAGCATGTAATTCATAAACATATTTATTCTTAGGATCTACTTCTTGAACGTAACTATCTAATAAACCATATTCTTCTAAGTGAACTCTAGCTCTTTCAATGTCTTCAATTCCTAAATTTAAAAGCGTAGATAATCTTTGATGACTATCAAATGTTTTTTGTAAGATAGTCTCGTTATATAAAGTCATATATAAAGCAAGACCATTAACTGTAACTAAAGGTTGATAAAACAAATATAAAGCTCTAAGCATTGAAGAACTTAAATAATCTGTACTTTGTACACGATATAGATCTTTAATTTTTAACTCCATTTCTCTTCTCCCTTAGCCATCCTAATACATCTTTGTTTAAATCTTTTAATGAACCATTATTATATAAAACAAAATCTGCTTTTTGAATTTGTTCATCTTTATTTACCTGTGTTTTCAAACGTGCTTCAGCATCGCTTTGACTAAATTCACGATATTCTTTTAAACGTTCTATTGCAACTTCATCATCACAAGTTACAACAATTACTTCATCAAATAAATCTTCCCATCCACATTCAAATAATAGAGGAATTTCAGCCCCAATAATAGGAAGATCTTCATGTTTATGAAAGAAATTTAGCATCCCTTCTTTAATTGCTGGATGCATAATTGCATTGAGTTGTTTTCTTTTTTCTTCATCACTAAAAATAACTGATGCGATTTTTGAGCGGTCTAAATAGCCATTGCTATCTAATACATCATTTCCAAAAGTTTCTTTAACTTGTTTACAACAAGGATGATGATCCATTAAACATAACTTAGCATACCCATCACAATCAAAAATAGGTACATTCATTCTTTTAAATAATATTGATACTGTAGATTTTCCTGAACCAATCGTTCCTGTAATTGCAAATTTCATATATCTCACCTTTTTTGACACTTTGGACAATAATAACTACTTCTTCCTCTAATCCATTTTACTGTAACAATTTCATTACAGATACGACAATTTTTTTGACTATGTACATTACAAGATAATTGAAATTTCCCTGTAATACCTAAGCTAGATGTATAGGAACGAATTGTGGTTCCTCCTGCTTCTATCGCTTCTTGTAATATACGTTTTGTTTCTAAAACTATGTGCTCTGCATCAAGTTTTGATATTCTTTTTGTACTTCTTTGTGGTCTAATGCCACAAGCAAATAATATTTCATCTGCGTAGATATTGCCAATACCAGCCACAAAACTTTGATCTAATAAAAATGCTTTTATTGGAATATCTTTTTCATGACACTTTGTATAAACATATTCTTTTGTAAATAATGTAGAAAATGGTTCTGGACCTAAATCATGAAAATGTGAAAAATCATAATCAATTGGATATAATTCCATGCGACCAAATTTACGAGTATCGTGATATTGTAACTCTTTTCCATTATTTAAAGTAAATACAACATGCGTATGTTTATCTCTATTTTCTTCTTGATTCACATAGTAGTATTTACCTTCCATACGAAGATGCGATACTAAGACAACATGATCCAAATAGAATAATAAATACTTACCTCTACGACTAAATTTTCTAAAATGTTCATGCATCAGTTTATTTTTAAAGTTATTTATATCGCCTACGATTATCTTTTCGTAATATACCGATATATCAATGATTTCTAAATCTTTGATTTGATGTTCTAATGTACGAACAACAGTTTCTACTTCAGGTAATTCAGGCATTATTTAGCCTCATACCAATTTGAACCAATAGAACATTCAGCAGTTAACGGAACTTTTAATTCCATTGCATGTGTCATACCTTCTTCAATAATTTGTTTCATTACTTCTATTTCATCTTTAGGTACATCAAATATTAATTCATCATGCACTTGTAGAATCATTTTTGATTTCACATTCGTTTCTTTCATTTTCTGATCAATACGAATCATTGCTAGTTTAATTAAATCTGCAGCAGACCCTTGTATTGGTGCATTCATAGCGGCACGTTTACCAAATTCACGAATCATATGATTCTTATCATGGATTTCCGGAATATCTCTACGTCTATTGCACAAAGTAGTGACATAACCTTTTTCTTTACAACTTTCTACTAAAGATTCCATATATGTCTTAATCTTTGGATAAGATGCGTAATATGCTGCGATAAATTCACTTGCTTCTTTTCTAGTAATACCTAATTGCTCAGCTAAACCAAAATCACTTATACCATAGACAATACCAAAATTAACTGTCTTCGCTCTTCTTCGCTTATCACTATCTACTTCTTCTTCAGATATATGGAACACATCCATCGCTGTTTTTGTATGGATATCTATATTTGAATTAAATGCATCAATGAGTGAATCCTCATCTGCCATATGAGCTAACATTCTTAATTCAACTTGATGATAGTCACTTGAAATTAACACATGGTTTTCACTTGGTAAAAATGCCTTACGAATGATTTTTCCTTGTTCATCACGAACAGATATATTTTGTAAGTTTGGTTCAGAACTACTTAAACGACCAGTTTGTGTTGCACATTGGTTGTAGATTGTATGAATGCGACCATCTTTTTGAATATATTTTTGTAATCCTTCTGCATAAGTACTATAGATTTTTTGTAGCTTACGATAAGAAAGGATTTTTTCAATAATTGGATGGATTCCATTTAACTTTTCTAATACTTCTGCAGAAGTACTTCTCTTTTTCCCACTAGGTAATCCTAAATCATCATAAAGAATGGTAGCTAATTGTTTTGGAGAATTTAAATTAAATTCTTTACCAGCTAAAGCAGTAATATCTTTTTGTAGAACATCCATTTGTTCTTTCATGTCTCTACTAATCTCTGCTAGAACATCTTGATTACAGATGATACCTGTATCTTCCATTTCACATAAAATATCAGTTAAAGGTAATTCCATGTCATAATACAAAGATTCCATTTGGTATTCTTGAATTTTAACTATACCTTCTTGATACAATTCATAGATAGCTTTAGCACGTTCACAACTATATTGTATTTCATCATCTAATTCTGGAAGTTTAGGTTTATTTGTTTTTCCAAATACATCTTCAAATGTAGATGAAAATGTAATACCAAAATGTTCAAATATTTTATCTGCACTTGTAAGAGAAGAATCAACTAGACTTGCAATAATCATCGCATCATCATGAAACTGAATTTCAATTTTAGCGCGCTCTAATAAATGTTTATTTCGCTTGATATCATAACCTATTTTCTTAATCTCTTTATTTTTAAAGAATGATAGTAAATCTTCATCTTTTAATGCATCTTCTAAAGTGATATAGAAAATAGCATCATTAAACGCTAATGCAAAACCGTAAATATTTGCATACATAAATGAAGCATTATCTTCTTCTAGGAATATTGCACATTCTTTACTTAAATATTCTTTTGGTAAACTCGTAACATGTTTAAATTCTATTTGTTTTACATCTTTAGCATCAGATATGTTAGATGGAATAGCTGTTTCACAAAACTTAGCAATATCTAGATTATTTTCACCCTCATTTTCTTTACTAGTACTACTAGAAGTAATCACCCTATTTTGATATTGCTTAATGAGTGACTTCATATCTAAAGTTTCAAAGAATTTTATTAAAGTAGAATAATCAGGTTCAAATTTACAGTCATCTAATGAAAAATCTAATTCAACATCTGTTTTAATTGTCGCAAGAGTTTTACTTAACATTGCGGATTCTTTTCCCGCAACAATCTTTTTTCCTGTAGCACCCTTAATTTCTTCAGCATGTTCTAAAACATTTTCAACTGTTCCATATTCTGCTAATAACTTTAATGCTGTCTTTTCTCCAATACCACTAACTCCTGGAATATTATCACTATGATCACCCATTAGACCTTTTAAATCAATGATTTGTGAAGGAACAATACCCATAGTTTCTTTTAAAAAACTAGGAGTGACTTCATCTAGTTCTGTTAGTCCTTTTTTCATTAATAACACTTCAATATTGTCATCAACTAACTGTAATAAGTCATGATCACTACTAAAGATATATGTTGAGCAATCTTTAGAAGTTTTTGCCATAGTACCAATTAAGTCATCCGCTTCAATATCAGTTTTTTCGACCCATTTAATATGAAAGCTGTCTAAATAATCACGTACCAAACTAAATTGGGCCACTAAATCATCAGGTGCAGGTTTTCTACCACCTTTATAATCAGGATACAAATCATGTCTAAAGGTATGTTTACCGGCATCAAATGGAACAAGAATATAATCCGGATCCACTTTATCAATTGCTTTTTGTAGCATTAAAGCAAAGCCATATATCGCATTTGTTGGTATCCCTGAACTAGATGTCATTGGTTTACCATATGCTGTTGCATAATATGCTCTAAATAACATTGAATTGCCATCAACTAATAATAATTTCTTCATATTTACCTCATTTTTGTAAAAAAAGACGCAATCATGCATCTTTAGTTTCTATCTTCTACCATTAATTCTAATACTTGAAGATTTTCATACATAATTGAAAGATAATCTTTGCCACTGTTATTTTCTTCTTCTGTAAGTGAAGATAGATTGCTTAATTCAACACGAGTTAAGCCTAATTCTTCTTGAAGTTCATCAAATAATTGAATCATGTCTTCTGTCATATTTGGTTCATAGACAATATATTTTACATTATCATCTATAATTCTTTGTTTAATTGCCGCAAGTTGCGTTTCATTAGGTAATACACCATATTTAGATAAAATTACAGGATATACTTCAAATCCATATGTTTTTTGCCAATTTCCAAAACTAGCCGTCATGGAAACAAAGCGAATCATTTTATTGTTATTAAAAATAGAAGTAGATAATGATTGATATTGAGCATCAAGATTAAATAAATCTGTTTCTAACTCTTTTAAATTTGCATCAAATACTTGTGCCTTTTCAGGATAAGTACTATCTAACCATTTGCATATATCTTTAGCCATGCTAAGCATAACAATTGGATCAGTCCATAAATACATGTCAATGGTATCCGTATCAATATTATCAAAAGAACTATCATTATAATATGGTCCTTCAATATATGTTACTTGCCCATCTGTAACAATTGGCGTATATCTTTGAAATTTATATACAGCATTTAAACTAGATAAATCTAGTTTTGTTACTTCTAGTTCACTAATATCAGTAGAATATGCAGAAAAATATGGTTCCATTTGCCCAACATGCATTAATACTGCACTATCATTTAATATTTCTTGATAATTTGATTTAATTGTCGCTCTTTGTACAATCGTATCATCTTGAATAGACTCATAGCTAATTGAGTCATCAACAAGTCTACTTAATAAATATTGAATTGGATAAATGGTATAAGCAATCTTTGTTTTAATTGGTGCACATCCTGTTAGTAAGCTACAACATAGTAGTGCCGATAAGAAAAGACATAAAGTTTTTTTCATCAAACATTTACCTCCACTTTTTCTTGTAAATCTTCAGAATGAATAATCACTCTTAATGCTAAATAAACGGGAATACCTAGCATGATTCCTAATGGTCCACCAATAGTACCACCTGCTAGAATAGCAAATAAAGCCCATAATGGTGGAATCTTCACATTTCTAGAATGAATCATAGGACTAATTACATAAGCATCAACATTCGATAAAATAACAATCATCACAATTAATATAATTACTTTATTAATTGGTAAAGTCATCGATGTTAGTATACCTACAATATTGGCTACCGTTCCACCAAGATATGGTACGATTAATCCTATTGCATAAAGTATTGCAATAATCATCCAATCATGATGTCCAATTAGCATATATAAAATTGAATATTCAATAAATTTAATCACCATCAAAATAATTAATGAACTGATATAATCACCAATTTCTTGACTAATTTTATGCAAATATGCTGGATAAATTCTTCTAATTTTAAAGGCAACTTGGTAAATATTCCCTGCAATCTTTTCCCAATCATAACACATATACAAAGACACAATAAATGTAAGAATCGATCTAGTAACTGCACTAATCGTATCCGAGAATACTTTAGGAATATTTAAATTTGAAGAAATTAAAGTCTTAGTATTATTCAAAATAGAAATTAATTCTTTTATTGCTTCTTGAGTCCATAAAGGTGTCGTGCTTTCTGAAGCTTCACTATATAGAGCATACAAGTTTGTAATACCACTAGTCATTGAAGTAATTAAGCTAGACATCCTAGAATAAATCATTGGGATAATGGTAAAAACAAGCCACATAAAAGCAATTGCCATAGCAATATAAATAACAGGTATAGAAATTTTTCTTGTGATTTTCTTTTTTTCTAAAAATAAAATCAAAGGATGTAAAACATACGCAATGATAAAGCCAAAAACAAATGGTTGTAAGATATACCAAGCTTTAGAAAGAATACCCTTCCAAACTACATCTGTCTCTTTGATTAATAAAACAATCAAAAGTATAGATACTATTTTTAGTAAACTTCTAAGTCCGATATCTTCATTCAGTTTTTCAAAAAAGTTAGTTATGATTTTCATAACATCTATTTTAACATTATGCGATAGGATTGTGTCACATCATGATAAACTTGTGTTAAAATTCTTATATGAAAAATTTAGATATTACATTTTTGATAGCCATAGCTATCGCCATTATTGGTTTAATCCTATTCTTTAGAGGAACAGGATATCACTCACAAACAAAGAAAATCTATGCAGTAGTATTACTTGTAGGACTTGCAATTATTGCTTACTTCTTCCCTTTACCAAGTTGTATTGCATTAGGATTAATCGTTGTTCTCTACTACGGTCAATACCATAAAACAATGTCTTCTTTAAAGATGAATGTTGGTGAATGGGAATATTACAAAGACTTTGAAAAAAATTATGATCCTAGTAATGAAGATGAATCAGGTTGTTACGTCATTACTACTTATGATGAAAAAGATCCTAAAAACTTAGAAAAATACATTACAGCATATGTTGGTTCATCAAAGAAAATCAACAAAGAAATTCATTCCGTATTAAATAGTAAGATGTTAAGTCGTGTATATAGTGATATTGAAAATGGTAAAGAAGTTTATATTCATATCATTCCTACAGACGTTGATCAACTTGATGCAAACCAACAAAAATTAATTGATTTATACAAAGGAATTCCTTATTTAAAATCATTTAATGAAGTAAAGAAAAAATAGCCATCTAGAGATTCCTAGATGGTTTTCTTTTATTCAATACAAGATAAAAATTCTTTACATCTACGCATTTGATTTTCTATTGTTCGCTTGTTTGAATCAACAATAAGTTTAAAACCTGTAATTAGCGTAATTTCCGTATGTAATGCATCTATCATTTTAGTTTGTAATATTTTTTGATTGTTTAACCATACGCAATCTTTATCCTTTTTGCTTAATGTAGGAAAAAATACAATTCTACTTCTTTCGTTAATCAGTATTGCTGGTTTTTGAATAGAACCTGTAAGAATATTAAATGCTTTCATTCTTCCAAAAGCTGTTGAACCATTATGAATACACCAACTGTTAATTAAATCCATTGGTTTTTCTTCTAGGAACATTACTTTTCCATCTTCAAGATAAGCAATTGTTTGTTGTTTTAAATCATCGTATTTTAATAAGGCAATTTTATGGAACATATCATGATTCTTTCTAAAAACAAATAATTTATCTATATATTACCATAGTTTATTTTCAGAAATCTCCCTTCTACTAATAATATTCGCGAAAAATAGCTCAAATCCTCAAAAAAAGAGTGAAAATTTAATTTCACCCTTTAGTCAATACTTATTTTCTGTTTTCGATTTCTTGTAAAAGAATTTCTTTAATCGTTTCTACAGCTTTATCAGCATCATTGTTATAAACAATATGTTTAAATGTTGGAGCAAGTTCCATTTCTAACTTAGCTTTATTAATACGAAGTTTCATACTTGCTTCATCATCTTTGTAAAGTGAAGAAATTTGATTAATGAGTTCTTCTTCATTTTCTGGCATAACAAAGAAACTAACTGCTTCTGGAAGATTTAACAATATAGAACCAGCACCTTGTGCTTCTACTTCGATCAATACATTCTTACCAATTTTTAATAAGAATTCTACTTGATCTTTAGGTGTTCCATAGTAGTAACCATTAAATTGTGCATATTCAAGTAATTCTTTATTTTTTACTGAATCAGCAAATTCTTTATAAGTCACAAAGTAATAATCTTTACCATCTACCTCATTTTCACGACGAGGTCTAGTTGTTTCAGAAATAGAATAATTTAGTTTTAAATCAGGATCATTTAATAGTGCTGCACGAATTCCTTTTTTTCCAACAGAACTAGCACCTGATAATACTACTGCAATACCACGAGCCATATTTATACCCTCTCTTTTCTCTATTATCTATCCTTTATCGTAAATCATGCAAGAGACAATACGATCACCAACATGAACTGGACGAGGTGTTTCCTTATGACATCTTTCTGTAGCTTTAGGACAACGTGTCGCAAATGGGCATCCTGCAGGAGGATTAATTGGACTAGGAATTTCACCTTCTAGGATAATACGTTGTTTACTTTTAGCTGTATCAGGATCAGGAATAGGAATCGCTGATAGTAAAGCAACAGTATATGGATGAAGTGGTCTATGATAAATATCATTACTATTACCTACTTCTACCATGTGGCCTAAATACATAACACCAATCTTATCTGAGATATGCTTAACCATGCTTAAGTCATGCGCAATAAATAAATAAGATAATCCCATTTCTTTTTGAATATTTTCAAGTAAGTTAATTACTTGAGCTTGAATAGATACATCTAGCGCTGAGATAGGTTCATCACAAACAATAAATTTAGGATTAACAGCTAAAGCTCTAGCAATACCAATACGTTGTCTTTGACCACCAGAGAATTCTGCTGGATATCTTCTAATATGGTCAGGTTTTAAACCTACAATTTTCAATAATTCTACAACACGTTCTTCTCTTTCTTGATCTGTATTATAAATATTATGAATAATCATAGGTTCTTTAATAATTTCACCTACAGTCATTCTTGGGTTTAATGACGCATATGGATCTTGGAAAATCATTTGCATATCTTTACGGAAATCTTTTAATTCTTTTCCTTTAATATTCGCAATATCTTTTCCTTCAAATTCAATTGAACCAGCGAATGGTTCATATAGTTTAACAATTGTTCTACCTAGTGTTGTCTTACCACAACCAGATTCACCTACTAAACCAAATGTTTCATTAGGCATGACATCAAAAGAAACATCATCTACCGCTTTAACGATTTGTTTTTTGGCAAATACACCTTTAGTAACATCAAAATATGTTTTAAGGTTACGTACACTTAAAATTGGACTTTCACTCATTTTGCCACCGCCTCTTTTTTTAGTAACCAGCAAGCACATTCATGTGTATCACTGAAACTTGTAACTTCTGGAAGTTCATTCTTACAAATTTTCATTGCTTTAGGACAACGATCTACAAAAGGACATCCTTTTGGAGGATTTAATAAATCAGGTGGTGAACCTGCAATAGGTTGTAATGGTTCATCATCGTCATCTTCTGGGTTAGCAATACAATTTAATAATCCTTGTGTATATGGATGTTTAGGATCATAGAAGATATCTTTATCTGTACCTATTTCTACAATCTTACCACCATACATAATTGCAATACGATCACATAACTTAGCCACAACACCTAAGTCATGAGAAATCATTATGATTGCAGAATTACTTTGTTTCTTTAATTCGTCAATCAATTCAAGAACTTGTGCTTGAATTGTAACGTCAAGAGCAGTTGTAGGTTCATCCGCAATAATTAACTTAGGACTATTTGCTAAGGCAATCGCAATAACGATTCTTTGTCTCATACCACCTGAAAATTCAAATGGATATTGTTCAATTCTCTTTTCAGGAGAAGGAATACCTACCTTCTTCATTAATTCAATTGCTTGTTTCTTTGCTTCTTCTCTAGAAACATGATGGTGATTCATAATAGGTTCAATTAATTGTGTGCCTATTTTTAAAATCGGATTCAAGAATGTCATAGGATCCTGGAATATCATTGCCATTGTATTCCCACGTAATTCTTGCATCATTTTTTCATATTCTTTTTTTGTTGCATAATTTCCACGCGAAATATCTTTGCCATCGAAAGATACTTTTCCGCTTGTTACTTGTGCATTATCAGCTAAAAGACCAATAATTGTATACATTGTCTGACTCTTACCAGAACCAGATTCTCCTACAATACCTAATGCTTCTCCTTGTTCTACATGAAATGAAACATTACGAACGGCTTTTACAATACCTTGGTCTGTTTTAAACTGTGTACATAAATCTTGTACTTCAAGTAATGCCATATGTTCAGTCACCCCCAAAACGTTAATAGAGAAAAATAACACTAAAAATCTCTATAACATAATCGATAGAATACACTAAATTCGTTTGCATTTCAAGAATTTTTTCATAATTTTACTGAAATATTTTCATTTTTCTTTTCAATAAATGTGATAATATTTTCAGTATACATATTAGGAGGCATTATATGCAATTTGATTTATCGAAAAGATATTGTTATTACTTCAATGAAATCTCAAAGATTCCTCATGGATCAAGAAATGAAAAAGGAATTTCTGATTTCATTGTAAATTTTGCAAAGGAACATAACTTAACTTATAAACAAGATGAAGTTTACAATGTCATTATTGAAAAGAAAGCTTCTAGTGGTTATGAAGATTCAGAACCAATTATCTTACAAGCACATATAGATATGGTTAACGAAAAAAATAAAACTTCTGACCATAATTTTGATAAAGATCCATTAAATTTATATGTTGATGAAAATGGTTGGTTACATGCAAAAGGAACAACCCTTGGCGCAGATGATGGTAAAGGTGTTGCTTACATGCTAGCAATACTAGAAGATGATTCTTTAGCTCACCCTTTCCTTCAATGTTACTTTACATCTATGGAAGAAATTGGACTATTAGGCGCTGTAAATCTAAAAGCTGAAGATGTTAAAGCAAATAAGATGATTAATCTAGATGGTGGTGGTGAATTTGTTACAACAACTAGTTCTGCTGGTGGTGCAAATGTATTTGTTACAAAAGAAGTTCATTTTGTAGAAAATACAGATGCAACATATCGTTTAGAAGTTAGAGGTCTACTAGGCGGTCACTCTGGAACACTTATTCATACTGAAAAAGGTAATGCAAATATTATCGCTACAAGAATTTTAAAAGAATTAGAAATCGCAGGTCACGATGTAACTCTTGTTTCATTTAATGGTGGTCTTAAAGATAACGCTATACCTCGAGAAGCTGATGTTGTTTTCACTAGTACTGCAGAAAAAGATAAATTAGAAAAAGATGCTGAAAAGAGTATTACAGGAATATGGAAAGAACTAGAATTTAGTGATGCTGGTTTTAATGCAAAACTTGTTTCTATTGAAACTTCTAGCAAGAAATTTAACAAAGAAGATTCTGAATGTTGTTTAAATTATGCTTATTTAACTCCTAATGGATTCCAACATAAATCCATGGCAATTGAAGGATTAACACAAAGTTCAACTAACCTTGGTGTAATTACTACTGATGATCATTCTGTTTTATTTGATCACTTAATTCGTTCTAGTATTGATGCATCTACTTTTGATTTATTATATAAGATGGAAACACTCGCAAAGCTATTTGGTATGACTGTTGAAGCAAATACAAATATTAAAGCATGGTCATTTGAAGCTGTTTCACCAATGCGTGACTTATACCGTAAGATATTAAAAGATAGAGGCCTAGAATTAAAAGAAGTTGCGATTCATGGAGGACTAGAAACAGGTGTATTTAAAGGATTAAATCCTAAATTAGATATTATTACGATGGGAGCTATTTCTGAAGGAGCTCATACACCAGATGAAAAACTTGATTTAGCATCATTTGATCGGACTTATACCATCCTATGTGATTTCTTAAAAGAAAGTAAATAGTTA
>CAVCUC010000023.1:0-33653 GCA_963605225.1 bacterium | reverse complement strand
CAAGCTGAAATTATCGAAGATTATCAAAGTGGATTTAATGAAGAAACTTCATATGTAGAACCAACAAACATAAAACTAATGTCCATTCAAAAAATACAAAAGACTTTTGATTATCAAGATTTTAAAGTGAAATGGCGATTAACTTCTAGTGGAATCTATTCGGAAATTTATAAAGAAGATGTTTATGGTGGTAAATCATATGCGAATTTTACATTAAGCAAAGTGAAACCAACTTTTAAATGTGAAATGAAAGATGGTAAGGTGGATTATGCGTATTTTAGAATTGATTCAACCACTTCAGAAAAAATAGGTTTTATCAAAGAAGAATCTGAAACACTTTATGGTAACTTTAAGAATTTAAGCAAAGATAATTTTATTGCATCATGTAAAAACTTCTTTGAAGAAAAAAGAAGTGTTACAGATATTGAAATTCCTATTGCTAAACTCAAAATACCACTAGCTTCTAATCCTACAGTAAAAGTCACAATAGAATTAAGACTACATTTATATGCTAGTGGTAAAGCAGAAATCAGTTTTGCGCAAGATAATGTGATGGGTATAGAAATAAAAGATGGTCATATGCGTTCAATCTGTTCTTCTACTCCTACTAGTGAAGCCTTGATTAAGGCTTCTATTGGATCAAGTGCGAAAGTATTATTTGGTTTTAATGTGATGAATTTACAAATGGCAAATACGAGTGTAGAAGCTGGAGTAGAAGCAAGTGTAAAAAGTACTGTACATATGGTTGAAGAAACGGGAAATTTAAATAGTAGTAGTTTAGATATCCCTTTAGATTTATTAGAAGATGCGGCTAGTACGAATAAAGATATTTTAGTTTGTGGGGATTTAAAGAATGAATGGATTTTAAATGCTACATTTAATTCTTCATCATCTCTTTTAGGTAAATTAGGCTTTTATAAAAAGATAAAGATATTAAGTGGACCGTTTTTATCTTTTCCTGAAACACATATAGAAAATGGTCATTTTGTAAAGAAATGTACTAGAACTAGTCGAAGCTATAGCACTAGTTCAAATAGTGATCCAATTGAATCAAGTCAAATTCGAATACAAACTTATGCAATTTCATTAAAAGAAGGAGCAAGTAAAACGATTACAATCAAAGCATTACCAAAAGGATATGAATTAAGTGATATCATTTTTACTTCGAGTAACGAAAGTGTTGCTAGAGTAGATGAAACAGGAAAAGTAGTTGCTATAAAAGAAGGAAGTGCGCGGATTTCATTAGAAACGAGTGATGGTAAATATTCTGTATATTGTAGTGTACTTGTAGATAAGGAATAGTATGTTAGCCTATATTATTTCTAACGAAAAAGCTTTTACCGTAATATTTCCTCAAGAAAATAGTTCTTTTCATTTGCAAGATAGCGAAATACAAGTGATATTTCATGAAAAAGAATATTATTTACGATTATCTCATGTTTGGAAATATATTCGAAAAGATAGTGTTAAACATGGTCACTTTGTACAAATAGAAAATATTAAAAACAATGAAGTGGCAACACTATATTTTTCACAATATGATGATTTTATTGATAGCTATGAAAAATATAGTCCTAAAAAGAAACAAGTTACGATAGGTTCACAAATTGATGATGATATCTACATTCAAGATAGTAATATCAAGGCTAAACAATTTATATTAGATTTAGAAAAGGGAAGATTGATTGATACATATGATTCTAGTATTACAAGTTTAAACGGAAAGCTTGTAAATGATGTTCTTCTTAAACCAGGAGATAACATTCAAATCATCAATTTAAAAATTATTTATCATCATGAGTTTTTAATGATTAATACATGTGAAAATATATATCATGAGTTTCCTAAATATTTACCTAGTTCTGTTGATTACCCATTAACAGAATTAAAAAAAGGGGAAATCTATTATCATTATCGGAATAATAAAATCCACGATAGCTTCAATATAGTTTTAGATGAACCGTTACAAAATAGAACAAAAGAATATAATCCTTTAGTCTTTTCTATGGGACCTGCTTTAACGATGTCTTCAGCTTCATTATTAAGTGGTCTTTTATCTGTATATAACGGATATTTGAATGGTAGAGAACTTTATGAATTAATGCCCATGATTTTATTACCAAGTATTATGTTATTTAGTGCATTATTCTGGAATCCTTTTCAACGTTTATTTGATAAACATAAAGATAAGAAATTTCATATAAAAAGAATTACAGAATATAAAGAATATATAGGATTAATTCAAGAAGATATAGAAAAATATAAAGATAACTTAAGGAAAGAATTACAAATTTCATTTCCTGATTTAACTTCATTAGTAGACATCGAACATGAAGAAGAATTATTTCAAAGATGTGATCAATATGATGATTATTTACTATTTCGTTTAGGTGTAGGAACAAGGAAAACAAGTATTACTTATGAAAAGAAGTTCAATTTAAAAAAGAATGATGAAATTCATTCAATGATTCAATCTTTACAAGAGAAAGAATTAATGATGAACGATGTGATTGTTACTTTTTCTTTAAAACAATATCCACAAATTACATATTGTAATCAAAAAGACACGATTCCTTTTTTGAATCGTATTTTATTACAAATCACTTCATTTTATAGTAAAGAAAAATATGCGATAGGAATTGTCTCAGATAAAAGTTGGATAGAACAACACCTAGAATATTTAAATATTCCTCATATCTTTAATTCATCATCTTCATTTCGTTATATTGCTTGTTCAGAAAGAGAAGTAGATAACTTATTTACAATGCAAAGAAATGAAAATAAATATTTATTTCTGTTTATTCAAAAGTATTCTTTGGCTAAAAATATAACGATTACTAATGGATCGTTAATTTATTTATCTGATGGTACATATTTACCTTCAAATAGCTCGTTATTTATTCATGAAAATGGTAATCAAGGAATTATAGAATATGAGAATGATTCTAATTTTTATCAAGTAGATGATATAAGTGAAATGAATATGAATCACTATTTTATCGCGAATCAAGAATTTAATATTGCAAGTTCATATTTTAAAAAGAATAATCCTACTTTATATGATTTATATAACATTCACGATATTCAAGAATTAGATATTAGAAGTGAGTATAAAAAACAAAAAGATACATTAAGTGCAATTATTGGTATTGATATGAATAATGATTATTTATCACTAGACTTATCAGAAAAAGGGAATGGGCCTCATGGTTTAATTGCAGGAACTACGGGTTCAGGTAAAAGTGAATTTATTATTACTTTAATCTTATCTTTCGCATTACATTATCATCCTAGAGAACTTCAATTTGTAATCATTGATTTTAAAGGTGGTGGAGTAGCGAGTGTACTTGCGACAAGGAATTTGTATTTACCTCATATTATCGGTGTATTAGATAATCTTGATAATCATGAAATTGAACGAGCATTAGCTTCATTTAAAAATGAATGTAAAAAGAGGGAAATGCTATTTCAACAAATGACTGTATTATCTGATAAATCAATTAATAATCTTAGTTTGTATCAACATGAATGGAAAGAAAGTTATAACTTACCGTATTTATCAGATTTAGTGATTATCATTGATGAATTCGCAGAATTAAAACTAGAATATCCTGAATTTTTATTAGATTTGATGAGTATTTCTAGAATTGGAAGAAGTTTAGGCATTCATTTGATTTTGGTTACGCAAAAACCAGCAGGAATTGTTAATGAGCAAATCTGGTCGAATTGTCATTTTAAAATTTGTTTAAAGGTACAAGAAAAACAAGACTCAAGAGAAGTATTACATCGTGATGATGCGGCTAATATTTATGATCCTGGGGAATTTTATTTTTTATCTGATGATCATTTTGTTCATGCGAAAAGTGGCTATGCGAATGCTGATGCGAAAATGAATCAAAAGAAAATAGAATTTATTAATTATAAACATGAAGTTATCTTAAAAAATAAGACTCAATTAACTAGCAAAACACAAGCTGTTGCTGCAATAGAAGCGATTAATCATGCATTAATAAATGATGGTTATAAAATAGAGCCATTGTGGCTTAAACCATTAGAAGAAGTATATTGTCATAAAGTGATTTATAATCAAGCATATTTTGGAATATTAGATGATTATTATCACAATAAACAAGAATATTTGTATTTGAAAAAAGAAAGTGAATATTACTATATCATTTCTCCATATTATGAAGAAAGAATAGCGTTTATTTATACTATTTTATTTGGACTATTTAAAACGGTATCGATAAATGAAGAAATCTATATGATTGATGATTTGGCTTTATTAGATGAATCTTTTTTGAAGATTGCTCAACTCATCTCTATTTTTACTAGTGATGATCAAAAGAAATTAAAGTGTTTATTTCATCGTTTAGAAGAGAAAAAAGATAAAAAAGTTCATACAACAATCATCATTACAGATTTATTTTCTTTTATGCAAAATGATAAAGCAAATACACAATATCTACATGATTTATTAGAAATTGCTTCTAGAAAAAATTGCTCCTTAATCATGCTTAGCGCTAACTCTAGTGCATTACACTATCGAGATAAATTATTAGTAAATCATCGGATATCTTTAAAAAATGATAATATACAAGATTTAGCTTCTCTTTTTGAAGCACCTGTAAAAAAGAAAGTATTAAAGAATCATGTAGGAATGATCTATAAAGACAATGTATTGTTATTTCAAACAATCACTGTAACTTTAGAGGATTTAAAATCTTGTATTAATGAAAATATAGAGTTATATCATGAACAAAAACCATACCAATTGCCTAGTATTCCTAAAATAATTTCTTTACAAGATTATGTAGGTGTAGATATACCACTTGGAATAAGTGTAGATCATTATTCATGGCTTACTATATCAAAAGAAAATAATTTATTTGTACTAGCTACGTATGAAAATGAATTTTATGCATTTTATGAACTGATGAAAGAAATGTATCATGTTGTATATTTACCAAATTTAGAAGAGGTAAAAGATATAGCTTTGAATCAAAAAGCTACATTGTTATTTATGACAATTGATGAGTATCAACATTTATATAAAGGATTAAAAGAAAATATTCCTATTTTATATGTCGGTACTGGTTTTCATGAACAATATACAATTCGATATCAATTAAAGGATAAACTCGCTAGTAATGAAGCTTTATTTCTCTCTAAGAGTAAAAAGGAAGTGATTCAACTTGTACAAAAAAGAGATTAGATTATTTATTCATATATGTATGCTACAAAAGACATATGAATGTATTTTAATGAAACATACCACACTAAATGAAAATATAGCTTTATTATGTGAGAGTGTTTCGATTCCTAAAGTAGATTATTTAGTATATGAAAAAGATAGTATGCAAAGATGTTCTAAAGATGTTTTATTGCAATCTTTAAATTTATATGATGGAATGACATTGTTATTTTTTTGAAAATCTTAAACGGTATGTACATCTTAAACAAAAAGGATTTTGTATTTTATGATCATTAAACTCTTTAATTAAATTACGATAAGGTTGGTCGTTTAAAATATCTTCTAAGTCTTTATCGAATATGTTGCCTAATAAAACACGCGCATCTGTATCTAGACAACAAGGCACAACACTTCCATTAGATAATATTGCAATTTGATTTTTAGCACCTAAACAAGTTCCGTTAGGATCATTTGCGAGAGAATTGAGGTCTGGCCAAGAAAACATATTATCAAAATCAATATAGACATTTTCACTAATACGATAATGATTATTTCTTTCTGTTAAAGTAAATGTATATTTTTGCTTTAATCGTTCTAAACAAATTTTTGTTTTTGGTAAGTCAAATTGATCATTGCGCCAAAAACGAATTTCAACGATAGGATGTTTATTTGTGATACATGAATCAATAAATGAAATGATTGTATTAAAATAAAAATCTATATTAACATTTTGATATTCAACGCTTTGTAAGGAAATCGATATTTTTCTTAAAGAAGGATGATGAATCATATCGAAATGCTGGCTTAAAAATGTGCCATTAGTCACAAGCTGTACTTGCATATCATAAGTATCACATAAGGATAAGATTTCATTAAATTGAGGGTGAGATAAAGGTTCACCTTGAACATGTAAGTAAATATAGTTTGTATATTGTTTTGCTTGCTTAACAATATATTCAAATTCTTCAAGAGATAAAGACTTGTATGCACGATGATGCTTAGCGCAAAATGAGCATGATAAATTGCATATATTTGTTATTTCTATATAAATTCGTTTAATCTTATTTGCCATAATCTTTGCCATTATAACACTCTTCGTTATAATATTTAATTATGGATGGAATCTTATTAGTAAATAAAGAAATGAATATGACATCATTTGATGTTGTCGCAAAATGCAGAAAATTATTACATGAAAAACGTATTGGTCATACAGGGACACTAGATCCTAATGCGACGGGATTACTAGTTATTTTAGTTGGTAAATATACAAAAATGTTACCGTATTGTATTAAAAACCATAAACGATATCATGCAGAATTTAGCTTTGGCAAAAGAAGTACAACGGAAGATGTTTGGGGTGAAATTGTTGAAGAAAGAGAACCTAAAAATCATTCTGTAGAAGAACTAGAAGAAGCTAGTAAATTATTCTTAGGAAAAAGTATACAAATTCCACCAATGTATTCTGCTATAAAAGTGAATGGAAAAAAACTATATGAATATGCTCGTGAAGGTTTAACAATCGATAGACCTGAAAGAGAAATAGAAGTAGATGAATTTATTGTTAAGCGCATTGGTGATAATTTATATTCATTAGATACAGTTGTTAGTTCAGGAACATATGTGCGTACTTTAATTCAAGATTATGCTGAAAAATTAGGTGAACTAGCAGTAATGACAAGCCTAGAAAGATTATCAATAGAAAATTTAAGCGTTCAAAATGCATATACATTAGCTGATATTGAAAAGGGCGAATTTAGTTTTTGTAATCCAATAGATGCGATAGATCCAGATTATGATGTAGTAGATTATGAAGATGAATTTACGATTCGCTGCGGTAAAAAAATAGAACTAAATGGTGTAAAAGATAATGTTATACTAAAAAAAGATGATATGATTTTAGCTGCTTATAGCAAAAAAGATGATGGCTATTATTATGCACAAAGAGGTTTATTTTAATGCGAATTATTAATGTGAATTTAAATCAACTAAAAAAAAGAAAAAATCCTGTCGTAGCTTGTATTGGCTATTTTGATGGAATGCATAAAGGTCATCAAGCTTTGGTTCAAGCTACAATTCAAAAAGCGAATGAATTGAATTTAGAAAGTGGCTTAATTACATTTGATCCTGATCCTTGGGTAACAATTAAAGGGATGAAAGATGTAAAACATATTACCCCATTACAACAAAGAATTAATTTAGCTGTTGAGTTTGGTATTAAGAATATATTTATTTTGAATTTTACTAAGGAAATGGCAGCTTTATCTCCAGAAGAATTTATTAAAGTGCTAGATTCTTGCAATATTAAAGCATTAATTTGTGGCTTTGATTACCATTATGGTCAATTTGGTAAAGGAGATATTGAATCTTTAAAAAGAGATGCGGATTTTGAAGTGGTCGTCGTGGATGCGATTAGTGATGAAGAAGGAAAAATTTCTAGTACTCGTATCACAAACTTAATTGAAGAAGGTAATGTTCATAAAGCAGAAGAATTATTAGGATATGCATATCGGGTTGAAGGTACTGTCATTCATGGAAAAGAAAAGGGTAGAACTATTGGCTATCCTACAGCGAATGTAAAAATACCTAGTGAATACTTACAACCAAAAAGTGGTGTTTATGCTTGTTTTGTATTAGCGGATGGCAAAGAGTATAAAGCAATGGTCAATATTGGTCATAATCCTACTTTTAACTATACAAAAACAATGTCAGTCGAAGTTCATTTGCTAGATTTTACTGGTGATTTATACGATAAGAGATTAAAAATATTTTTCAAATATTATCTAAGGCCAGAAAGAAAATTTCAATATATAGGAAATCTAAAAATGCAATTAGAACAAGATGAGTTTGCAGTTAGATTTTTACTAGGTGGAGAATAAATATGGATCAAGCATTTTTAAAGCAAATGCAAGAATTATTAAAAGAAGAATATCCATTATATTTAGCTTCTTTAAATGAATCGGAAAATAGAGGATTTAGAGTGAATACATTAAAAATATCTGAAGAAGAATTCTTTTCACTTTTTCCTTATCAATATCATAAGTCACCATTTGCTAAGAATGGTTACTATTTAGATGAAGATGTATCGATTGGTAAAACTGATTTATATGCGGCAGGACTTTTATATATGCAAGAGCCTAGTGCAAGTTCTGCTGTGACGATATTAGATGTAAAGCCAGGAATGAAGGTGCTAGATATGTGTGCTGCGCCTGGTTCGAAAAGTACACAAATCTTAGAAGCGTTAAATGGTGAAGGTTTACTAGTCGCTAATGAATATGTAAAAGATCGTGCTCAAATCTTAAAAGAAAATATTGAACGATCTGGCGCATATAATGCAATTGTAATTAACGCCGACACAAAAGATGTAGCGAATCAATTTGAAGAATATTTTGATGCAGTATTATGTGATGCTCCATGTTCTGGTGAAGGAATGTTCCGTAAAGAAAGCCAAGCAATTGATAATTGGTCGCTTAAAAATGTAGAGCAATGCGTGATTAGACAAGAATATATTTTAGAAAATGCATATCGTTGTTTAAAACCAGGTGGAACGCTTGTGTATAGCACATGTACATTTAATTTGTCAGAAAATGAAAATCAAGTTGTTCACTTTTTAGATCAACATAGTGATATGAAGATTGTCGATGCGAATGTTTCTTTCGGAAGAAAGGGATTCACAAGTAAATATCCAACAGAAAAAGCTATACGTATATTTCCAATGGATGAAGGGGAAGGTCATTTCATTTGTAAAATGCAAAAAGAAGGCACTCCTGCTTCTATAAAACTTAAAGAGTTAAAGAGTGATGCTATACCTGTTTCTGCTAAGGAATTTATGAAGAAGATGCTTGTAAAAGAGTATCCATATTATTTTTGTTATAAAAATAAAGTATATGGTGGTACTAAGCCATTTATTTCTGTTGGTAAAGCAAACTTAATTCGTCATCAAGTTTATTTAGGTGAAGATACACATGGTCGTTTTGAACCAAGCCATGCCTTCTTTATATCTTCTTATTCGAAATTTAAAAACGAAATTGAACTAAGTGATAGTGAGGTTCTTGCTTACATGCAAGGACAGACGACATCTAAAAAATGTGAAAAAGGATATTATGCAATTTGTACACATGGACACGCTTTAGGCTATGCAAAAAGTGATGGCCAAATTCTAAAAAATAAATATCCTAAAGCGTTTAGATTAAAAGGGTAAAGTGTATGGAACTAGATTTATTTCGCTTTGTGGATGACACAATGCAAGTTTATGATGAGAATTTACCATTCTATGTTGAAACAGAAAAAATAGTAAAAGAATGTTATCAAAATATAGCAAAAAGTTTCTCTGAAAGTATTACAGACGTATTTTCTAGAGTGAAAGCACGTTCTTCTGTTCAAGAAAAATTATTGAGAAATAAATACTATTTGGAATTTAATCCTGGAAATGATGCATTAGAACATATGCCTGACATCATCGGAATAACGATTGAATGTCAATTTATTCGTAATGAAGCACAACTTTATCAAAAACTATTTTATTACTTTGAAAGTAATAGTGATTCTGATTTTAGTAAATGTCATTTTGACGAAGACAATTATTTGAACTTACATATGTTACAACCTCAACTACAAAGAAATGGTTTTACCATTTATCGTATTGATGGTTACTACATGTATAAAGGAAAAAAGATTAATTACGAATTACAAATTAAATCATTAGTACATCGATTCTGGAGTGAAATTGAACATTCTGTAGTGTATAAGAATCCTGATTTTGTGGCATACGATCATTTTATGAAATCTATGCTTGAAACAGTAAGAGATAATCTAGATGTAGTTGATCGACAATTAGAAATTATTTATAAAGAAATATCAAATTCATCTAAGCGTAAACAAATAGGTATGGATCCTGATAACTTTAAGGTAATGTTAACAGCTTCTATTACAGAACTTGTAAATCGTAAAATGAAAGATACAATTGGATTTACTTCTGATTTTAAAGCAAGTGCTTCGATATTAGCACAATTTATCTATATTAATGATTTTGCAAATGAAGAAGACGCAAAAGGGAAGATGATCGATTATTTAGAACATCTAAATTTGTTGTTTGCTAGTGAATTAGACTTCCGTTCTCCAATATTCTTAGAAGAAGAATTTATCCCTAGAGATGAGTTTACAAGAGTACTAGGCAATTTCTTACTTGAACGAATGAATTCTGATTTTGATTGGCATGTATTCTTTGTGATGCTATTTGCAATTGAACCACATAGTGCGACAAAAGACTTCACAGATTTTATTGCGACAATTAAACAATTATTGATTTTGCCTACTTGGTATAACAATAAGCTTACTTGCTTTGAAAAAGAAAAAGAAATTAAAGAAGAGCTTGAAATTATGCTTGCTAGTAATCTAATTTCTATTAAGAAGATTAAGATGATTCATGAAGATTATTTGTATCAAATGATGACTTTATACCATGAAACAATTGAAAAAATAGAGAGAGAATATACAAGTGATGAAGAACTAGCTAGAAGTCTTGATAAAATTAAAGATGATTTTAAACGCTCAATGCAACGAATTAGTACAAAATAAATATTTTTGATTATAATAAAGAAAAGAGGTAATAAATCATGGCTATTGATTATGTAGTATTAAATGAAAAAAGTGAAAATGGATTAATGGCAATTAACAAGTCAGTATTTGAATCTATCGTTGATATCTCAATGAAAGATATTGAAGATGTAAAGGTAAGCTTAAATCCATTTGTTCGTCCAATACAAATTAAAATTGAAGATAATAAATTAAATGTTACAGCTGATGTAAAAGTAAAATATGGTGTAAACGTTAGTGCAACATGTGAAAAGATTCAAAACAGAATCTATGAAAATATATCTTATATGACAGGTTTTAAACCTAATGAAGTTACAGTAAATGTAACAGGATTTGAAATCTAAAATTTTGGTCAATATTTATAAATTTGTTATTGACATTCATAAAGTATTTCAGTATGATTTTTGAGTAACAAGAAAACGGAAAGCAGAAGCGCCGCTTCTCACCCGATGTCCTAAGGATATGGGTTCCATGCCGATCAGATTAAATGATTATTTTGGCAGGTGCGGCTTCTGTGCCTGCTTTCATTTGTTAATAGGAGGTCTCTTTGCAATACATTAAACCAAAACGCAATGTTCCAGAAGAATTAGTTAATGAAAATATTCGTTTTTCACCAGTTCTAGTTATTGGACCAAATGGTGAACAATTAGGAACAATGTCACGCCGTGAAGCGATTGAAAAAGCTTATGAAATGAGTCTAGATTTATATTGCGTTGCGCCAAATGCACAACCACCAGTATGCAAAATCTTAGATTACGGAAAGTTCCACTTTGCTGAGCAAAAGAAAGCTCGTGAAGCAAAGAAGAAACAACATGTTACAGAAGTAAAGCCATTAAGACTTTCACCTGTAATTGATCAACATGACTTTGAAACAAAACTAAAACAAGCCAAGAAATGGATTGAAGATGGTCAAAAAGTTAAGATTGATATGCGTTTCAGAGGTAGAATGATTACTCGTAAAGAGGTTGGTGAACAAGTAATGAACAAGTTCATCGAAAGTATCTCCGAAATTGCTGGTGTTGATAAAGCACCAAGCATGGAAGGTAATACAATGTCTGTTGTACTATCTCCAAAAAAGAAGTAAGCAGGAACAAGGAGGATTAAAACATGAAGGCAAAAGCTAAAAAGATTAAAATGAAAACTAAGAAAACCTTTGCTAAACGTGTAAAGGTTACAGGTAGTGGTAAATTAGTTAGAAAACACAACTATATTTCTCACTTTGCAGCAAACAAAACTCACAAACAGAAGAAACATCTTTCTAAGGCAACAACTGTTGACAAGACAGATTACAAGCGCGTAAAGCAGCTTCTTCAAGGTTAATCAGGGAGGTCGAAAAAGATGAGAGTTAAAGGATCAACACCAACACGTAACCGTCGTAAAAAGGTTTTAAAACTAGCTAAAGGTTACTTCGGAAGTAAACATTTACTATACAGAACAGCGAATGAACAAGTAATGCGTTCTTTAAGATATTCTTTCAATGATCGTAAGAACTTAAAGAGTGAAATGCGTAAGCTATGGATTGCTCGTATCAATGCTGCTGCTAGAATGAATGGTTTAAGCTATTCAAAAATGATGCATGGTTTAAAAGTAGCTGGCGTTAACATCAACAGAAAGATGTTAAGCGAAATTGCTATCCATGATGAACAAGGTTTCAAAGATTTAGCTGAAACTGCAAAAAAAGCTTTAAATGCTTAAAAAATAATAGGATCGTTTGATCCTATTTATATGGCGCGTTGGTGAAGTGGCTTAACACATTGCCCTCTCAAGGCAACATTCACGGGTTCGAATCCCGTACGCGTCACCAATTTGCTTTTTAACCGCTATATAGCGGTTTTCTTTATATTGTGTTATCTTTATATCGTTTACGAAATGAGGTATTTATGAACGAAACTTCAAATTTGATTATTATATTAATATTTGGTGGTCTAGGCGCTTGGTTAATGGTTGGCTACCTAAAGACTAGAAAAGAAATTAAAATTAAAGATAAATCTTGGAATTTTTCTCGTATTATCTTTGCTGTTGCAGGTGTAATGTCATTAATTACAATTATCTTCTGCCAAACTGTATTAGATGTGATTCGTTTGATTGCTACAGAATTCTGTATTGTTATGTTTTTATTACAAAGAGATGGAATTGGTGATAACGGTATTGTTTCTCTTGGTCAGTTCTTTAGCTATAAAGATGTAAAAGCATATGATGTACAAGATTCAGGCAAAAAAGTTAATTGCTTATTTATGGTTGAGGAAAAAGGTAAGAAAAAGAATTCTGAATATACAGTTCAACTTGTATTCTCTAAGTCTCAACATATAGAAGTAAAAGATTTATTAAAAACACATATTGGTAAAAAATATAGAAGAATGAAACGCTAAGGTTATCCAAGGCGTTTTTTTTACGATATACTAGTGCTATACATCTATTACTTGGAGGGATTTATGAAAAATATTCTTGTTGTAATTGATATGCAAAATGATTTTATTGATGGTTCACTTGGTACTGAAGAAGCGAAAGCTACAGTGAGTCCTGTTTTAAATTTGATATCAAAAGATTATGATGCGTATTATGCGACATTAGATACACATAATGAAAACTACATGGATACTTTAGAAGGGAAAAAGCTTCCTGTAAAACATTGCATAAAAGGTACTAATGGGTATGAAATTCAAAATGAAATCAAAAGTGCTTTAAATCAAAAGGATTGTCATTATATTGAAAAACCAACCTTTGGTAGTATTCAATTAGCTGAAGAAATCACAGCATTAAAACCAGATAAAATTACATTGTGTGGTTTATGTACAGATATATGTGTAATTAGCAATGCATTACTATTAAGAGCGTATAATCCTAATGTAACGATTGAAGTAGTACAAGATGCTTGTGCTGGTGTAACTAAAGAAAATCATCTAGCAGCTTTAAAAACAATGCAAAGTTGTCAAATAGACATTATATAGGAGACCTTATGACAAATATAAAAGTAGAACCTTATCTTCCTGATGAAGATTATGATAATCCAGCAATGGTAACGGATTTTTATGAATTTAGCATGGCAAATTGCTTATTTATGCATGGGTTTAAAGATACAACCATGGTATTTAATATGTTCTATCGTGAAAATCCAGATAATTTAGGATATGCCATTAGTTGTGGTCAACATAAACTTGTTAAATTCTTACTAGAGTATCATTTTACTGACCGTGACTTAAAATATCTTGAATACAAAGGAATGAGCAAAGAATTCTGTGAATATCTACGTACTTATAAGTGGAAGGGTAATTTGTATGCTTTAAGAGAAGGTACAGTTTGCTATCCACAAGTACCAATGGTTCGTATTGAATGTGATATGGTTGGTGCAATTTTAATTGAAACATATTTATTACAAACAATGAACTTCCACTCATTAATTGCGACAAAGGCAACAAAAATATCAGGCCTAAGTACACATACTCCTAGAAGCGTTATGGAATTTGGTACAAGACGATCACAAGGCGCGAGTGCTGGTAATGATGGAGCTTATGCGGCAATATTAGGGGGATGTGTTGGTACAGCAAATTGCTTAGCAGAAATGAAGTATGGACCTGATGTTCCAGCAGTAGGTACTGTTGCACATAGCTTTATTGAATTCTTCCCAACAGAGATGGATGCTTTTAGAGCCTATGCAAATACTTATCCTGATCACGTATCACTACTATTAGATACATATAATATTTTTGAAAGTGGCTTACCAAATGTCATTAAACTAGATGATGAGCTAATTGAGAAGTATCCTAACGACCCTAATAAGAGAGTGAAGAGTGTTCGTATTGATTCTGGTGATTTAGCAAGAGGATCAAAGAAGATTCGTAAAGCATTAGATGCAGTAGGAAAAAACTATATTAAGATTGTCGCAAGTAATTCTTTAGATGAAAATAAAATGGCAGACATGGAACGCTATGAAGGGGCAAGAATTGATTCTTATGGCGTTGGTGAAAAATTAATTACTTCAGCGACTGATCCTGTTTTTGGTGGTGTTTATAAATTAGTAGCCGTAAAAAAAGAAGATGGTACATATGAACCTAAGATGAAATGCTCCGATACAGTTTCAAAAGCAATCATTCCTGGTAAATTAATGGCATGGCGTGTATATGATGAAGAAGGTAAAGGACAATGTGACATTATTTCATTGGATGATGAAACATTTAAAGATGGTGAAGAAGTGGAACTAATTAACTTAGATCCTGATGCTTTTGATCCTGTTGTTAAAGTGAATTGTGTTCATGTAGAAAAGATTCTTATTCCTCATATTATTGATGGTGAATTAGTATTAGATTTACCGGATATTCGAGCAAAAAAAGATTATATTAAGGAACAATTAGAAAACCGGGTTTGGGAAAGTGAATTAAGACCTCAAATGCCACATAAACATTATGTTGATTTAACTCCAGCTGTTGCTGAGTGTAGAGAAGAAATGTATCGTAAATTACATGGTGGAAATATAAAATAATGAAAGTTTTATTTTATGGGGGAGCTTTTAATCCTGTTTCTAAAGCACATATTGAATTAGCAAACTATGTAAGAACGTCACTACAATTTGATAAAGTTATCTTTATGCCAACAAAAGATCAATATATTAAACATGATGAAGGAAAAGATTTTGTCATAAAAGATGAGAAGAGAAAGAAACTCTTAGATGTAGTGGCAAAAGAAAATGATTGGATGATTGTTAGTGATTATGAACTCAATCTTGAATCTCAACCACGTACTTATGAAACATTATGCTTTTTAAGAAATGAAGGTTATGACTTAAAATTACTTATTGGTAGTGATTGGTTATTGAAACTAAATTCTGGTTGGAAATATGTAGATGAAATTATGCATGAATTTGGTGTTGTTTTAATGACAAGAAATCATGATGATATTGAACAAATCATTGAAAATGATGCTTATTTAAAACAATATAAAGATTATATTACATGTATTACTACACCTAGTTCCTACCAAAATATATCTTCAACAAAAATAAGACATGCTTTATTTAGTGGGAATATACAAGCATTAGAACAAATGTTACCAAAAGAAATTAAACTAGATACTTTTTTAGATATTGTTAAAGGAGAATGGAATGATTAATCATTTTATTAAAGTAGGTACAGTTGTACCTAAATTAAAAGTTGGCGATATAAAATATAATGTGGAACAAATTAAAACTACGTTACATGATCATCAAGATAATAGTATTCTTGTATATCCTGAATTATGTATTACGGGATATACATGTGCAGATTTATTCAATCAATCTCTTTTATTATTAGAATCATTAGAAGCTTTAAAAGATCTTCGTGATACTTCAAAACAATATCCTAATACAAGTATTGTGGTTGGTTTACCTTTAAGAATCGATAATTCTTTATATAATGTTGCGGCTTATATTTCTAATGGTAAAATTCAAGGAATTGTACCAAAGAGTTATATTCCTACATATAGTGAATTCTATGAAAGTAGATGGTTTACATCAGGAAAGGATATAAAAAACAAAACTATAAATTTTGATGATGAAGAAATACCTTTTGGTACAGATTTATTATTTAAAGATAATCATTCAACAGCTTGTGTTGGTATTGAAATTTGTGAAGATTTATGGGTTCCTGATAAACCTAGTACACATTTATGTCTAGCTGGAGCAAACATTATTGTGAATTTATCTGCTTCAGATGAATTGATTGGTAAACAAGAATTTAGGGAAAATATGGTACTTGAACAAAGTGCTAGTTGTTATACAGCCTATGTATATGTTTCTAGTGGTATGGATGAAAGTAGTACAGATTTAGTATTTTCAGGACATTCTTTGATTTGCGAATGTGGTCATAAACTGAAAGAATCTATATTTGAAAATGATAATCATGTTGAGTCATGCTTAATCAATTTAGACATGATTCATTATAATCGTATACATCAAAATACTTTTGATACGTGTTCTAGTAAATATCGTTATATTCCTGTGACAATTTTACCAGTGACAAATGATACGAATATTTCTTCTAGTCAATTAGCGAAAGTATTAAAAGAAGAGAATGTATGTATTAATCGCTTTCCTTTTGTCCCTAGTAATTTATTAGAAAGAGAAAATCGTTGTAAAAGAATATTACAAATACAAGCTCATGGTCTAGCAACAAGAATGAAATCAACAGGTATTAAAACACTTGTTATAGGTATAAGTGGTGGTTTAGATAGTACACTAGCATTACTAGTTTGCTATGAAGCAAGAAAGATCATCAAAGATGCTAGAATTTTTGGCTATACATTACCAAATAAAGGTAATACAACAAGTTTAACTTATAATAACGCTGTTTCTTTAATGAAAGCATTAAATATAGAAGTTAGAGAAGTTGCAATAGAAAAAGGTGTAGAAAGTCATTTAGAAGATATAGGTCATGGAAAAGAATATCTTGGTGAAGGGGATACAACATATGAAAATGCCCAAGCTAGAATGAGAACTTATATCTTAATGGATGCAGCAAACTTTGAAAATGGTTTAGTAGTAGGAACGGGTGATTTAAGTGAACTAGCTTTAGGATGGTGTACTTATAATGGTGATCATATGTCTATGTATGCTGTAAATACATCCATTCCTAAAACATTAGTGCAATATATATGTTCTACATATGCTTATACATGTAATGATGAAACTTTAAAAGAAGTATTATTATCTATCGTTAATACACCTATTTCTCCTGAACTAACACCAAGTGTGAATGGTCAAATTGCTCAAAAGACAGAAGAAAAAATTGGTAAATATGACTTAAATGATTTCTTCTTATATTATGTTTTACGTTATGGCATGGATCCTGAAATGATTCTAGCTTACGCTATGGTTGCGTATGATGATTTAAGCAAAGAAAAAATAGCGAATGCATTAATACGATTCTATAATCGATTCTTCTCACAACAATTCAAACGTAGTTGTTTACCTGATGGACCAAAGGTTGGTTCTGTAACTTTAAGTCCAAGAGGGGATTGGAGAATGCCAAGTGATGCATGTAAAAATTTATGGATAGAGAAGGTGAGAAATGCACAATGAATAAAATATTAATATGGGATTTTAATGGAACAATCATTGATGATTTAGACATTTGTTTATCAATTGAAAATCAAATGTTAAAAGATAGAAATATGAAATATGGATATACAGTAGAAGACTACCGCAATTTGTTTTGTTTTCCTGTAAAAAATTACTATAAGAAATTAGGCTATACATTTGAAGAAGAATCTTATCAAACAGTATCAGATGAATTTAATGAGAAATATGATGCATTATTTAAAGAAGCTAAATTAACAGATGGCTTTACAGATAAAATTCATGAGTCAATTTCTAAAGGATATACAAATGTAATCGTTTCTGCTACAGAACAAAATACTTTAGAACAACAAGTTCAATCATTAGGTATTGATCAGTATTTTGATGAGTTAATTGGTATTGATAACAATATGGCTTTTTCTAAAGTAGAACATGCAAAAAAATGGATGAAAGAAAAAGATATTGATCCTAGTTTGTGTACTTATATTGGTGATACACTTCACGATTTAGAGACAATTCAAGCATTAGGCATTGAACAATATTATCTAGTATCTAATGGTCATCAATCTTATGAAGTATTAAATACAGAAGCTAAGGGACATGTTATCTATACATTGAAAGACGTTAATTTATGAAGAAATGTTATTACAGTAAGAAATGTGGTGGCTGTTCCTATATTCAGGAAAAATATGCAACACAATTACAAATAAAACAAAAGGAAATACAAACTTTATTTCCTAGAAATAAAGTAAATCCAATCATTGGTATGGATAATCCATATCATTATCGTCATAAAGTTTATGCTAGCTTTGGTTATAATGATCAAGGTAAAGTATATGCAGGAATGTATGAAGAAAATAGTCATAATTTGATTTTTGCGAAAGATTGTTTGATTCAACATAATATTGCAAATCATATCGTGGCTTGTATTTGTGATATTGCTAATGAATTAAATATTGAACCATATGATGAAGATACAGGTATTGGTGTATTAAGACACGCATATATACGTGTATCCCATGCCTACAATGAAGCATTAGTTGTCATTGTTATCGGTAGTAAAGAGTTACCTGGATCAAAAGAATTTGTTCGTAAACTGCTAGAAAAAGAAAAAAGAATATCTTCTATTGTGTTAAATTACAACCGTAAAGATACTTCAATGATTCTTGGAGATACAGAAAAAGTATTATATGGATCAGGGACAGTTAGGGATAAAATCAATGATATTGAATTTAGAATTTCTACAAAATCATTTTATCAAGTTAATCCTGAACAGACAGTTAAGTTATATAATACGGCGATTGAATTAGCTCATTTAAAACAAACTGATAATGTTCTAGATGCATGTTGCGGTATAGGAACGATTTCTTTATGTTTAGCACACAAAGTAAATTCAGTTACAGGTGTAGAATTATCTAAAGAAGCTATACATGATGCAATCTATAACGCTAAAAAGAATCATATAAAAAATGCTTATTTCTATGCTGGTGAAGCAGGCGAGTTTATCGATAGCTTGATTGATCGACCAGATGTAGTATTTTTAGATCCACCTAGAAGTGGTATGACTAAACAAGCAATAGATGCATTAATTCGCTTAAAACCAAAAAAGATTGTTTATATCTCTTGTAATCCTGAAACACAAGTGAGAGATACAAAGCAATTAACTAAGTTTGGCTATAAGATTAACGTTATACAACCAGTAGATATGTTCCCATACACTAAGTGCAAAGAAAATATTTTGCTTCTTACTAGGTAATAAAATTTTTGATAGATTGTTTATATAAAAATACTATTAGAAAGATATTTCAACCGAAGATAAGGTTATAATGATATAGATAGAATATTAATGTAAGTCGTAAGCTAAACTAATTGAAATAATAACAGAAGCAATATATTTATGCTATCGATATAGAGTTTGAATGTGTAGCTGAACGTATAAAAGTACTAGCTAAGAAGGTTAGTATAATGTGATATCTATAAAAAGAATATTAGGAGGTAAATATGTCTAATAAAGAATTGCAAGAAAAAGACTTAAATATCTATTTTAAAGAACTTACAGAATATGTTTTGAAGTCTTATCTTGATGCCTCAGAAGAAAATATGCAAGTAGAAGAATTACTTGATGAACAAATGAGTGTTATTGGTACTGGAAAACAGGAATTTTATCATAATCTACAAGAATTTCTAGGTGTATTTGCTAATCAAATACAAGAACGAGATCAAGTTCATTTTGAATGGAGAAATTTTAATTCAAATGTACAAGTATTAGATGAAAAGCATGTATTAGTTTATGGAACTGTAATTATTCTTGGTACATTCGCAAGTGGTTATGTCGCAATCAATATGGATACACGATTTACTATGTTATATGGGCTAATAAAAGATCAATGGAAATTATTACATATTCATCATTCTATACCTGATAAAGAACAATTAGATAATGAAGAATTTCCACGTACTTTAGGAAAACAAATTGAACAATCACAATCTGTTTTTAGTGTTCTCGCACGTAATTTTAAAAATGTATATCTTGTAAATCTAAAAACAGGAAATGCACGCATTTTAAAATTTGAAACAAAATATGTTCATCTTCCAGATATAGATGAAAATCAAAATATATCTTATGATGCTTTAATTATTCCTTGGATTGATACCTTAGTACATGTTGATGACCGTGAAACACTAAGACATGCTTTAAGTGTTGATAACTTAAAAGAACAACTTTCTAAACAAGAAGAATTTGTTGGAAATTATAGAAGTATTGCGAATGGTCAGGTTTGTTATTTTCAATATAATGCATATAAATTGTCTTCTAATGATGATGTAATTATTTTAGCTTTCCAAAATATTGATTCAATTATAGAAGAACATTTAGCTGAAGAGAAAAAAGAACGAGAAAAAGAAGAAGCGTATCAAAAACAATTAATTCTTGCAAAGGAAAATGCGGATAAAGCGAATGCTGCAAAGACAGAATTTTTATTGCATATGTCTCATGATATTCGTACACCTATTAATGGCATAATGGGTTTATTAGATATTGAAGATAAATATTTTGATGATATTAGTAAACAAAAAGAATGTAGAGCTAAGATAAGAGATGCTTCACAAATCTTATTAGATTTAATTAATGAAGTATTAGATATGAGTAAGCTTGAATCTGGTGATATTTATTTAGAACATATTCCTTTTGATTTACGAGATTTAAGTAAAGATGTTTATAACACTGTTAGTAAACAAGCAAAAGATAAAGATATTACAATCATTCAAGAAGATTGTAATGTAAAAATTACAAAATTCATTGGTAGCCCATTACATATAAAGAGACTGATGATGAATATTGTTGATAATGCGATTAAGTATAATAAAGAACATGGAAGGATTTATATTACCTGTAATGTAGTTCAAGAAGATGAGTGCACAGCGCGATTAGATTTTAAATGTAAAGATACAGGTATTGGAATGAGTCAAGAATTTTTGAAGGTTGTATTTGATCCGTTTACGCAAGAAAATATTTCTTCCCGTACAAAATATGTCGGTACAGGATTAGGTATGTCTATCACTAAAAGTATTGTCGATAAAATGAATGGAACAATTACAGTAGATAGTGTAAAAAATGAGGGGACGACTTTCTTTGTCACTATCCCACTAGAAATTGATTCTTCTGAGGAGTTAGTAACAGAAAATAATTCTGAATTAGATTCTTGCTCAATTGAAGGAAAGAAATTATTGCTAGTAGAAGATAACGAATTAAATATGGAAATTGCCAAGTTTATGCTTGAAGAAAACAAAGCAAATGTTGTTACTGCTTGGAATGGACAAGAAGCAGTGAATATCTATGAAGCATCTAAATTGAATGAATTTGATGCAATTTTAATGGATGTTATGATGCCAATAATGAATGGTTATGAAGCAACACAAATGATTCGTTCTTCTAGTAGAGAAGATGCAAAGACTATACCGATTATCGCCATGACAGCCAATGCTTTTGCTGAAGATAAACAAAAAGCAATTGAGACAGGAATGAATGATCATATTTCTAAGCCAATTGATGCGAAACGAGTAGTTCAAATCATTTCTAAATATATTTCAAAATAAAAGGATTAGTTATCATTTGTGAAATGTTTGACATAAATGATAACTAATTTTATTATGTTTATATGAACGTGTTCATATAAAAGGAATTTATGGCTAAGATTATCGAAAATGTATATGGAAATGTATTAAAAGAAGGAAAGAATATCTTACTAAATGATGGTTATAATCAAATGACTTTGCGTTTAGTAGCGTCTAAATGTAATATTGCGACAGGCACAATTTATAATTATTTCAAATCTAAAGATGAACTTGTCGCAACAATTATGTTAGAGGATTGGATGAAGATGTTAGAAGGTACTCGTCCTAAAATTAAACATGCACAAAATATCATTGATGGTTTAGAAATGGTATTTCTGATGATAAAAGACTATGCCAATATCTATCAAAAGATATGGATAGAAAACAATCATTCATTAATTACGGTTAGTGATCGACATACATTATTAATTAATCAAATTGCTAGTTTAATTAAACCTTTATATGAAGAGTTTCATAAAGATGAAAGTTCTATGATATTCATTAGTGAAGTATTACTTTATAGTGCAATTAGAAATGATATTTCATATGAAAATATTAAAAAATATATCGTAAAAATTATCGATTAGGAGGATAAACATGAGTAGCTTTGAAGATTTAAGAATAGTAGATAATTTCTATCAGACTTCGTTATTTTTTCCTATGCCAACAGTAGTGATTAGTACACTATGTGAAGATGGTACAACGACACTAGGGCCTTATTCATTAGTACAACCATATTACATTGCTGGTAAAGATTATTACGCAATGTTACTAGAATGTCGTAACTCTAGTAACACAGCGCAAAATATCTTACGTACAAAAAAGTGTGCGATTAACTTTGTGGATGATCGTCGTAAGACATTTAAAGAATGCGTGAAATTGTCTTGGCCTGGTGATAAACCAGAAGAAAAGATGCCTAAATGTAAATTTAAACTTGAAAAAAGCTTGATTGAAGAACATGATCCTAGCGATAAAAGACCTATGGTCGTTTCAGATGCTTTTCAAGTAATAGAATGTACTTGGATGGATAGTTTAGACAATGCATCAAATGATAAACCTGGGGAATTAAGTGGTTATGAAGGGCCATATCATGATTTTAATGGAATTACATCTAAGTTTGGCGCTCACTTTATTTTAAGAATCGATAAGATTCTGATGAAAAAGAAATACTCTGATGCGATTATTAATGGCGTTAAATGGTACAATTTCCCTCATGTTCCAATTGATTTTGGCTATCGTGATTCAAAGAATTTCTGGTATTGCAAACGAAGTCGTATGATTCCAGAATTACTTGCGATTCGACCACAAACACTAGATTCTGTTCGCTATGCGGCGGACCGTGCTGATGATAAAGTAAAGTTTACAGATGATGCTTTGAAAATGATTTTAAATGTACCAAGAGTATTCTTGCCTGTTGTATTAAAAGGATGTGTGTCTTGGGCAAAAGAAAATCATGTTGAATTAATTACGGAAAAAGAAATGAAGATTATTAACGATAAACGTTCTAAAGAAAAGAAGAAAAAATAGGTGAAGACATGAAAGTATTATTAGCAGGAGCATTTGGACATTTAGGTAGTGATGTTCTTAGAGCATTAGTAGAAAGTGGTCATGAAGTTATTGCGGCAGATATGATTATCAAAGATATGGATTTTGATGGCTATACACCATTACAAATCGATATGACAGATAAAGAAAAACTAAAAGGTTGTTGTAAAGATATAGACGTAGTGATTACTACAGTTGGGTTAACAAAGGCTAGCGAAAAAGTTACACCATATGACATTGATTATGGCGCAAATAAAAATCTACTTGATGAAGCAATAGCTTCTCATGTAAAGCATTTTGCTTATATCTCAGTATTAAAAGCTAATAAAGGAAGACATATTCCAATGTTAGATGCTAAAGCAATGTTTGAAGAAGAATTAAGAAAATCTAATTTGAGTTACACGATCTTTAGACCAACAGGATATTTCTATGATACGGCTCACATTTTTGAACCTAAAGTAGAAAAAGGTAAAGTCACATTACTGAAGACAAAAGAAGAAATCAAATGTAATGTAATTGATACAAGAGACTTTGCTGAATATATTGTCGAACATATGTGTGATAATCAAAAAGAATATGATGTCGGTGGAAGAGAAATCTATACATATAAAGAAATCGCAGAAATGTTCTTCAAAGAAGCAGGTAAAAAACCAGTAATCAAATATGCTCCTCCATTTTTATTTGATATGATTGTGTTATTTTCTCCAACATATAAAAAAGGTGTAATTCAATTTGGTAAATGGACAATGACAGAAGATATGGTCGCAAGTGTTCAAACAGGAAAAAGAAGTTTTAAAGAATATATTCATGAAATATATGAGAAGGGACTTAAGTTTTAATGACAACTGTTAGTGTATTTCCTAAAGAATTATGGATATTTTTGATTGTGTCCCTTGCATGTTGCTCGATTGGATTTAAGAGATTTCTTTGGTTTATGACCGTAGGGTATGGACTAGCAAGTGCTGGGATTGGTGTAGCTTTATTTGTTCTATCCTTAATGCGTCATAACTTTAATGTATTATTTTTAATTCAAGCAATTTTATTTGTTATCTATGGTGTTCGTCTTGGTGGTTTTTTACTCATCAGAGAAATGAAAAACGTTGCTTATCGTAAAAAATTAAGTGAGGCAGGAGGAGATGTTCAACCACCAGTATTTGTTGCATTCGTGATGTGGATTGTCATGAGTATGTTATATGTATGTCAATCAATCGCTCCTATATATCGCTTATTAAATGGTTCAAGTAATAATCTAGCGTTAATAATAGGAATTATTGTTAGTTTAGTTGGCATTATATTAGAATCTCTTGCAGATAAACAAAAAAGTGCAGATAAATTAAAGAATCCAAATATGCCTTCTATGGATGGACTATATAAAATGTGTAGATGTCCAAATTATTTTGGTGAAATATTATTTTGGACAGGTTCTTTAATATCAGCAATTGGTGCCGTACAAGGTAAACAATGGATACTTGTAATATTAGGTTATATATTAATTCTATTCATTATGTTTTCTGGTGCGAAAAGAGTTGAAACTAGACACATTAAAAGTTATGGAGATAAGAAAGAATATAATGATTACGCTGATCATACTCCATTATTAATTCCTCTTATTCCTTTTTACCATATGACAAGCAGTGAAAAGATTGCTAAACAAGAAGAAAAGAAGAAAAAGAAATGATTAATCAACTATTTGAATTAATATGTAACGATTATCACTTAGAAGAAATTGATACAAGTATGTATCAAAATGAAATGCTAAATGGTATTCCTTTAATCGTTAAAAGGTATAACGCTATAGGATTAGGTAATGTATCTATACTATCTTCTCATTCTGAAATGATGAATTTAGACACGTTAATCATTAATCCATTTTATAAAGATTTGCATTTATTTTCTTATGATCGTATTCATGCATTTAAACAAGATACATTACTGATTGAACTATATGATACTTTACTAGATAAAAATAAAAATGAGCTAGTGAATCAATCATTAGAAGATATCAAAAAGAAGTATATGATGATTCAAGATTTACCTTATCAATCTAGTTGGTATGATTCAATTAGACTTGAATCAAGCGTTGCAAAAAAGGTAGAACTAGATCAATCAAGTAAATTAGATGAATTAATAGTTGAATATTTGCGTACATACCTAGCTTTAGCAAATAAACTTAATTCTTGTGATGAAGAATTAAAGAAAAAACAAGCGAAAAAATATACAGATGGCTTATTAGAAAATGGTGGTTCTAGTACAGACGCTTTTATACAAGCTAAAGGAAAAGAGTATACTGAAAAACTATATCGAGAAGTTTTATTTGGAGTTTAATCATCAAAAATACATCCCCCTTGGGGCTTGTGAAGAAGCCTCAATTATTTGAAAATATTTATATATTTTTGAAATAGGGGATGTTTTTTATATGAAGATTAAAAAAATAATAACGATATTTTTTAGTTTGTTTCTAGTAATTCCTTTAATTGCTTGTAATCAAACTGAAACAGTAAGTAATAAAGATAAAAATAGTGTTGTCATCGCAATTGGTTCAGAACCAGATACGCTTGATCCTACACAAGGATGGGGACATGGTAATTCGCCAATTGTCCAAAGTACATTAGTGAAATATACAGCAGATTTAAGTTTTGAAAATGATTTAGCTACAAGTTATTCTTTATCTGCTGATGGATTAACTTGGACTTTTACGATTCGAGATGATGCTAAATTTACAGATGGAGAAAACGTAACAGCAGATGATGTTGTGTTTACTTTAGAAACAGCGAAAGCTGCTCAAGGATCTGTAGATTTAACTTATATGGAGAGTGCAAAAGTAGTAGATGACTATACATTAGAAATCACTTTATCTTCACCAACATCTATTTTCTTAAATACATTAGCTTCTATTGGTATAGTACCTCGTCACGCATATAACGAGGATTATGGTAGAAATCCAATTGGTTCAGGTCCATATAAACTTGTTGAGTGGATTCCACAAGAACAAATGATTTTTACAATTAATGAAGATTATTATGGAGATAAACCAAGTATTCAAAATGTTACGGTTGTATTTATGTCAGAAGAGGCTGCGCTAGCGGCTGTTCAAGCAGGAGAAGTGGATGTAGCTTATTCTACAGCAACTTTAGCTACAACTAAGGTAGATGGTTATCACACAGAATCGATCACTTCCGCAGATAATCGTGGCATTACACTACCTGTTTTAGCGAATACTGGAGAAAAGACAGAAAGTGGTGCTGTTATAGGAAATAATGTGACTTGTAATAAGGAAATACGACAAGCAATTGCTTATGCGATTGATCGTGAACAAATTGCGGATGTTGTATTAAATGGATTTGGTAGACCTGCCTATTCTGAAAATGATGGTATGCCATGGAATAATCCTGAAGTTCAAATTGAAACGGACGTGGATTATGCAAAAGAGTTATTAAAAGAAGCTGGTTGGATAGATATAGATGGAGATGGAATCGTTGAAAAAGATGGGTTAAAGGCTGAATTTAAATGTGTTTACCCTAGTGGTGATTCTGTACGTCAAGCTGTAGGAATGGCTGCTAGTGAGCAATTATTAGCGATTGGAATCAAAATGAATGTTGAAAGCATGAGTTGGGATGAGATTATGAAAGTCATGTTTTCTGAAGCAGTCGTAATGGGATGGGGATCAGCTAATCCTAATGAAACATATTATTTATATCGTTCTGAAGGAGCGTTATTAGATGATTTCTACAATCCAGAAGGATATATGAGTACAGTGACAGATGAATATCTAAATAAAGCAATGACAGCTTTAACAGTTGATGAAGCAAATTCTTATTGGCAAAAAGTTCAATGGGATGGTACTACAGGTACAAGTATGAAAGGGGAATGTCCTTGGGTATGGATTGTCAACTTAGATCATGTGACATATGTTCGTGATGGGCTTTCTATTGGTGAACAACCAATACATGGCCATGGTCATGGTTTACCTTTAATTCAAAATTTAAATGAATGGAAATGGGAAGAATAATTTGATTTATAGAAAGATAGGGATAAGATGGTTAAAAATACAAAAAGAGTATTTCATATTTTTGTGACATATAGTTTAAAAGTCATATCATTACTATTTGCGGTAAGTGGTATATCTTTTTTACTGCTTACTTTATCTCCTATTGATCCAGTTCAACAATATATATTAAGTCTTGGCACAACAATTTCTCCAGCTCAACGCATCGAAATAGAAAATTATTGGGGAATGGATAAACCACCTTTAGAAAGATTCTTTTCTTGGTTAATTGAAGTATTACATGGTAATCTTGGTATTTCTACGATTTATCGTCGTCCTGTAATAGAAGTGATTCAAGAACGATTTATTAATTCTTTTGCTTTAATGTTATGTGCTTGGATTCTTGCGGGATTAATTGGTTTTGCGATAGGGTGCATTATGGGAATGTACAAAAATAAGTGGCAAGATAAAGTACTAAAAAAAGTATGTTATGTATTAAGTTCTGTTCCTACATTTTGGATAGGATTATTATTTCTTTTAATTTTTGGTGTTTACCTGAAATGGTTTCCAATTGGTTTTTCTTCACCAGTTGGTGTACTAAGTAAAGATGTAACAATAGGACAAAAGATATATCATCTTATTTTACCGGCAATTACTTTGAGCTTAACTTCATTTTCTAATATTGCACTACATACTAGAGAAAAGCTAATTGACGTCATGAATAGTGAATATGTGCTTTTTGCAAAAGCAAGAGGAGAAAGTAATTGGACTATTTTATGTAGACATGGTTTTAGAAATATATTAATACCTGCATTAACGTTGCAATTTGCTTCTTTTGCAGAATTATTTGGTGGCTCAGTAATGGCAGAAAATGTATTCAGTTATCCTGGGCTTGGTAGTGCTGTTTCTAGTGCTGGTTTACAAGGTGATGTACCATTATTACTTGGTATTACATTATTTTCTACTTTGTTTGTTTGTGTTGGAAATATGATAGCGAACCTTCTCTATGGTGTGATTGATCCAAAGATTAAAGAGGTAAATCTATGAGTAGAGTGAATCATCGTACAAAATTAATCATTCTTGTTACGATTATGTTTATCTTACTTGTAGGAATATATATTTGTGGAAGAGTAATTCCTAATCAAGCAATAACAGGAAGTTTTTTAAATGCTAAACAAGCTCCAAGTTTAAAACATCTTTTTGGTACAGATGCTTTAGGGAGAGACTTATTTTTAAGAACAATTAAAGGATTATCTGTCAGTATAACAATTGGTGCTATTGCATCACTTATTAGTGCTTTTATCGCGGTTTTAGTCGGTATAGCTGCTTCAATAGGGAATAAAAAAATAGATGATGCGATTAATTGGATAATTGATTTAGTGATGGGTGTACCTCATACAATCTTAATTATCTTAATATCATTTGCTTTTGGACGAGGAATGAAGGGATTACTCATTGGCATAGCCGCAACGCATTGGTGTAGTTTAGCACGATTAATTGAAAGTGAAGTATTGCGATTACGTAAAGAACAATATGTTTTGGTATCTAAAAAACTAGGTAAATCAAATTGGTGGATTTTAACAAATCATATGTTACCGCATTTAGTCCCTCAATTTATAGTAGGAATTGTATTAATGTTTCCTCATGCAATATTACATGAAGCTTCTGTATCTTTTTTAGGATTTGGTTTATCGAGTGAACAAGCTGCTATTGGAATTATATTGTCAGAAAGTATGCGATATTTATCGATTGGTATGTGGTGGACAGCAGTTTTACCGGGATTAACACTAGTACTACTCGTATTTTTAATCGATAAAATTGGCGAATATTTAAGAATGATTTTAGATCCATACAGTGCACAAGAATAGGAGATAACATGGAACAAAAAAGTACTTCATTATTAGAAATACATAATTTATCTGTTTCTTTTAACATGTATGATCATGGTTTAAAACAAAAAGAATTAAAAGTGATTTCTGATTTACATTTAGTTGTTCATCCTGGAGAAATTGTTGCGATAGCTGGATCTTCAGGTTCTGGTAAAAGTTTACTCGCTTCAAGTATTTTAGGAATTCTTCCTGATAATGCGACTGTACAAGGTCATATACATTACAAAGGTGTAGAGTTAAATGCGAAACTACAAAAAGAATTAAGAGGTAAAGAAATCGCATTAGTACCACAATCAATTTCTTATTTAGATCCTTTAATGAAAATAGGAAAACAAGTGGATGGTACAAAAGGAAAAGAATACAAAGAAAAAAGAAAAAATATATTTAATCGTTTAAAACTTCCTGAAAATACAGAACATCTTTATCCCTTTCAATTATCTGGTGGTATGGCTCGTAGAGTTTTAGTATCTACTGCTTTAATCTCTGATGCAGAGTTAATTATTGCGGATGAACCAACTCCTGGTATGAGCTTAGATCAAGCATTAGTCGCTTTACAAATGTTTCGTGATTTAGCAAGTAGCGGTAAATCAGTTATTTTAATTACGCATGATATAGATTTAGCGATTGAGTTTGCAGATAAAGTAGCTATTTTTTACGCTGGAACAACAGTTGAAACAGCTTTGGCTTCCGACTTTCAAAAAGGTCCTGAAGCATTAAGACATCCTTACTCAAAAGCATTATGGAAAGCTTTACCACAAAATGGTTTTGAACCAATTTCTGGAATACAACCATATGCTGGCAATTTACCAAAAGGTTGTTTGTTTGCGGATAGATGTCCTTTAAAAACAGAACAATGTACAAAAGAACTTCCTCCTATACAAGAAGTAAGAGGAGGAGAAGTGAGGTGTTATTATGGCACTAGTTGCAAATAATATTTATTTTCGCTATGATTCAAAACAAGATTGGATATTAGAAAATAAAAATATAAAAATTGAAAAGGGAGAACGAGTAGCGATTTTAGCTCCTAGTGGATATGGGAAAACGACACTAGCAATGTTATTAGCAGGGTATTTAGAGCCTCAAAAAGGAGAAATTCTTTTGGATGGTAATCCATTACCTAAAAAAGGTATTTGCCCTGTACAACTCATTTATCAACATCCTGAAAAAGCAATTAATCCTAGATGGCGCTTACAAAAAGTATTAGAAGAAAGTAGTGAAATAAACGAAAAAGTGCTTGTTTCTTTTGGCATTGAAAAAGCTTGGCTAATGCGATATCCTAGAGAACTTTCTGGTGGTGAATTACAAAGATTTTGTGTAGCTAGAGCTTTAATGAGTGGTGCTGAATATTTAATTTGTGATGAGATAAGCACAATGTTAGATGTTATTACACAAGCTCAAATTTGGAATGTGATTTTAGACGAAGCTAAACAAAGAAATATGGGACTTTTGATTGTTACACATAATGAACATTTAGCAAGTAGAGTCGCAACAAAAATAATTGATCTCACAGTATAACTTTTGTCATAAAATAAAGTTATGAAAGAGAATCGTAAAAAAGCTACATTATCAAATGTATTAAATGATATTAAACCATATATCAAAAAAGCTTTTCTTTTTTCTTATACCATTCCTTCAGAAAATATTCCTTTAGTTTCAAAAGTACTATTAACAAAATATAAAAATGTAAAACTAATAGAAAGTGTAGAAAATCATAAACCTGTATTAAAAATATATGTTTATCATTTATTTGGTAGTGATGTAAAAAGATTAGAAATCACAAATCGTAAGATTAAACATGATGATCTTTCTTGGATAGATAGACTAGAAGAATTAGATGCAATTTTAGATGATTAAAAATGATGGTAAAATTGATATAGTTTATTTATGTAAGGGAAAGATCAAATGAAAGAAAACTACGATACATTAGCTAAATTAATCGTTGAACAAGTTGGTGGGATAAGCAATATCAATAAACTAACACATTGTATGACTAGATTACGTTTTGTTGTAAAAGATATATCTCTTGTTCAATTTGAACAACTTAAGTCTTTAGAAGGTGTTGCAGGGGTAATTCATTCTAATGGACAAGTACAAGTGATTATAGGAATACATGTCACTAAAGTTTATGATGAAGTGATGAAAATTATTGAACCTAATCATTTAGAATCAGTTCAACCAAAACATTTTAAGCAAACGCCATTTCAACACTTCACTTCAATTATGACGGATATATTTGTACCATTTTTTGGCGTAATCGCAGCTTGTGGTATATTAACAGGCATTTTATCTATACTAGTTTCAATACATGTATTAGATTCTAGTGGTAGTACATATCATGTTTTATACTCTATCGCAAATGGATTTTTCTACTATATGCCAATCCTTTTAGCATATAGTGCATCAAAAAGATTTTCTTTACCTGTCATAGAAGGACTTGTGATTGGGGCAGGACTCATGCATCCAAATTTACTTTCTTCTTCTAGTGTTATACATGATTCTTTATTTTCTATAGGAATCATGATGCCACCAAGTGGAGATTATAGTAATTCTGCTATACCAATTATTGTGGCGATAGCTTTTGCATCGTGGTTTGAAAAACAATATGCTAAATATATTCCTGATATTATTAAACAATTTGCTGTACCACTAATTACTTGTACAGTTACATTTATTCTTACTTTATTTGTCATTGGACCAATTACGAATAATTTAACGTATTCTTTATCGTTTATATTAAATCAATTAGAAAACTTAAATATTTATGTTTATAGTGGCTTTTTGGGAGCGATATGGATACTTGTTTTAATGACAGGATTACATTTTGCAATATTACCAATCATTATGAATAATTTTGCTGTGCTTGGTTATGACACAACTTTAGCTAGCACATTTGGACTAAATTTTGCATGTGTTGGTATATTACTAGCAATTAGATTAAAATCAAAAAATAAAGATATTCAAAAGAAGTGTTTTCCATCCATGATTTCTGCCGCTTTTGGTATTGTAGAACCTAGTTTATATGGTGTAATTACGAGTTCTAGAAAAACGTTTTTCATCACTAGTATAGTAAATTGTATTGTTGGTATAGGAATGGCAATTAGTGGCGTTCATGCGTATCGTTTTGCGGGATTTGGTATATTTGGTTATGCTTCATATACAGATTCTATAGGAACGAGTAATAGATGTATATTATGGGCCTTTATTTGGTCAATCTTAGCAATCATATTAGGTTTTGTAATGACTTATTTTGTATATAACGATGAGGAGGAAAACTAGATGAAATTAACTTGGTTAGGACATGCATGTTTTAAATTAGAATGTCAGGATGGAGTAGTTGTTTTTGATCCTTTTAAAGATCATTCTGTTCCTGGATTAAAAGTAATTAGAGAAAATGCAGATTTAGTTTTATGCTCTCATGAACATGATGATCATTATGGAATTGAATGCGTTACACCAACCGGAAACAATACTTCTTTTGTCATTCATACAATTGATTCTTTTCATGATAATCAAAATGGTGCACTACGAGGAAAGAATATCATTCATATTGTAGAAACAGAAGGAATGAAGGTTGTTCATCTAGGAGATATTGGTTGTGATTTTGACACAAGCTTAATTCAAAATTGTGATGTATTACTCATACCAATTGGTGGATATTATACGATTGATACAAATAAGGCATTAGAACTCATTAATCAAATACAACCTAGAGTGACAATCCCTATGCACTATAAAGGGGACTCTTTTGGATATCCTGTTTTAAGTACAATTGATGAATTTATAAAACAAGCATCTAATCCTGTATTTTATGATTCTAATGTAATGACAATAGATTCTTCTACTTGTAAGCAAACGGCAATATTAGATTTACATAGTCGTATAGCGTAAAATGATTTTATGATAAATCGACATCGTATATTTTTAAGAGAAATTATTGCAAATTATTTTGGTGCGACAGAAGAAGAATTATGTAAAATAGGGGATATTACACCAAAAACATTTAAAAGTGATATCCAAATACTCGATAAAGCATTAAAGAAGTATCAGCTATGTTTATGCAATAAAGATAATCGTTATTATATTCCTTTTGAACAAAAGGATGCTTTTCTTAATGCATATGAAGAATTGATTAAAGAAGATGATGAACAAGTTTTAGCATTAGAAAATACAGAAAGAAAAATACAGATACTCATACATTTATGTAAATCAAATGATTATCTTTCAATGAATCTTTTAGCAGATAAATTATTTGTATCAAAGACAAGTATTTCTACACTGATTCAT
>CAVCUC010000022.1:0-34373 GCA_963605225.1 bacterium | reverse complement strand
TGGATGGGACGATGGAGGACCATTCACAACAGATACATGTGGAAATGTATTTGATAGATGGGGTAACAAGATTTATGAAGCTAAAGGATGCAACGTTGGCGGATATAATCTAGTTAGTACATCTGTTACAGACTAAAATATAAAATTAAAAAATTACATGATTTGTAAATTTACAGATTGTGTAATTTTTTTTAGATTTAACATTTCTAATATTTAGTTTTAAAATTACGCATTTATATTTATAATTGTTTTTGAAAGATACTAATCTTTACTTATAGGGAGGAATATGAAGAATATTTTTAAGAAGATTTCTATTTTAGGCTTATGTGCATCTATGCTAGCAGGATGCTCAAGCTCTGGAAGCTCAAGCTCTAGTACAGCTGCAGCTGATGCATCAAGTGATGAAGAAACAACAATCACTATTTGGCACACTTTCACAAGTGGACAAGACGAAGTTTTAAATTCTATTGCTACAGATTTTGAAGCTGAAAATCCAAATATACATGTAAATGTTGTTGGTGGTTATAACCAAAATGATTTCGAATCTACAGTACAAGACGCTGTAGTTAACGGTGTAGGTCCAAACTTAGTATTTAACTTTGTAAGTTTCGCTAAAAACTTTGATGGCTATGATATGTTAATCTCATTCGATGATTACTTCACAGAAGATTACAAATCAATGGTTAGCCAAGGTATCTATGATGAAGCTACAGGTTTCGAAGATGGTAAAGTACATATGATTGCGACTTATACTACTTCACAAGTTCTTTTCTATAACAAGGCTATCTTTGATGAAGCTGGTGTAGAAGTTCCTAATACTTGGGATGAATTAAAAGAAGCTTGCAAAACAATCTATGAAAAAACAGGTGTTGTAGGTTTCAGTGCTGACTCTTTACAAGAAGTAATCAATGCGATTATCCTTCAATCTCATGATGGAAAATACCTTGATGAAACAACAAAGAAAACATTATTCAACGATGAAGAAACAGTTAAATGGGTTGAATGGTGGGCAGAAGGCGTAAGAGATGGTTACTTCCAAGTAGCTCCTACTACAGGTGATTACAACTCATCAGACTTAAATAACGGTGCTATCGCTTCTTATATCGGTTCTTGTGCTGGTTTACCATTCTTAGATTTATCTAGTATCAATGGTGAAGTTGGTGTAACACGTATGCCATATATCGATGAAAATCATAAACAAGTAACAGTAAGTAACAGAAGTATCATCGGTTTCAAAAAGAGTGATGCTGAAGATGCTGCTGTAGCTAAGTTTGCTGAATACTTCATCACAAGAGATTATGAATGGGTTAAACAATTAAGTGCTTACTCTCCATACTATTCAATTCAAGATACAGACGAATATAAAGAATATGTAGATGGAAACATCGCATTAAAAGCAGTTGGTGATCAAATTAATGATTCTGTAACAATTCCTACAGTATCTGGTTTAATCACATTAAGAGATGAACTTAAGAAAGTTATGACTGGTGCTGCTGATCCAAGCTTCGACGCTAAGAGTGCATTAGAAAATGCTATCACTGTTGGCGAAGCAGCTATGAATGAGTAAGAAATACTAAATATTAAAACTAAGGCATGAGATGGAATTTTTTCCATCTCATGATTGCATATGAGGGGTTAAATAGATGAAGAAATTAGTTGTTTTATGTCTTGATGCGTTATGTACAAGTGACATTGAATACATGAAGACATTAAAGAATTTTAGCTATATATTTGAAAATGGTAGCTATGTAAAACATGTAGAACCAGTATATCCTACATTAACTTATCCATGTCATTGTAGTATTGTGTCTGGTAGATATGTTAAGAATCATGGTGTTCCACACAATGAAATTGTTGAAGTGGAAAATCCTAAAGCACCATGGTATTCACTAAGAAAGAGTATTCAATGTGATACATTCTTAGATGAAGCACATAAATACAATTTAAAAACATGTTCATTAACATGGCCTGTATCAGGTGGAGCAGATATTGATTTTAATCTACCAATGATTGTACCTATTAGCTATCAAGGTGATGATCCATATCAATTCTACAAAGATAACAGTACACAAGAATTATTAGACCGTTATTTCTGGAAATATGATCACTATCTTAAAGGTGTAGAAAGAAATCTAGATGCGTTCACCATGAGTGTTGCGTTAGATATCTTAGAAGACTATGGTCAACCAGATATTATGCTTGTTAAAACATGTGACTTAGATACAGTAAAACATGTAAATGGTATTTCTAATGAACATGTTGAAAAACAATTAAGAATTCATGATGAACAATTAGGCTTATTATTTGAAGCTGTTAAACGTTTTGGTAGCTTTGAAGATACAAACTGGGTAGTTCTAGGTGACCATGGACAAGCAGATATTAAGCGTCATATTAACTTTAACTTACTACTAAAAGAAAAAGGTTTATTACAAACTGATGAAGAAGGAAAACTCGTATCATGGGATGCTTATTGCCATTCTGCTAGTATGAGTGGATGGATTCAAGTAAGAGATCCTAGTGATAAAGCATTAGTAGAAAAAGTATACAACGTACTTCAAGAAATCAAGAATGATCCACAATACAATATCGGTTACTTATTCACAAAAGAAGAAGCTGCAGAACAATTTGGTTTAGCATTCTCTAAGATTGATTTTGTTGTAGAAGGTGATGAACCAATGAGTTTTGATTCTACATTATCTGGAAAAGATTTATTTGAAGAATACTTAAAACCAGGATGGCATCATTCAACAGCGAGTCATGGTTACTTACCATTCAGAGACCAAACAACAACATTTATTGCATGTGGTCCTAGTGTAGAAAAAGGTGTTGTTGTAGAAAGAAGCTCAATGGTAAATGAAGCTAGTACAATGGCTAAGATGGTTGGATATGACTTTAACGGAACAGATGGTTCCCCATGGAATGAACTATTAAAAGGATAACTTTATGAAAATAACAATAGAGAACTTAACAAAAAAATTTGGTGATGTTACTGCGGTAAATAACTTTAATGCAACAATTGAATCTGGTGAACTAGTTGCTTTACTTGGTCCATCAGGATGTGGAAAAAGTACAATGTTAAACATGCTAAGTGGTATTTTCCCTGCAACAAGTGGAAAAATCTACTTTGATGATGACGATGTTACGAATGTTGGTGCAGAAAAAAGAGGTGTAGGACTAGTATTCCAAAACTATGCTTTATATCCTCATATGACAGTATTAGAAAATATTGCTTTTCCACTAGAAATTAAGAAAGTAAAGAAAGCAGAACGTGAAGCTAAAGCAATTGAAATGGCAAAACTAGTTCATGTGGACATGTTACTAAACAGAAAACCTAAAGAATTATCTGGTGGTCAACAACAACGTGTTGCGATTGCTCGTGCATTAATTAAAAATCCTAGAGTTCTATTATTAGATGAACCATTAAGTAACCTTGATGCTCGTTTAAGAATTGAAATGCGTGAAGAAATTAGACGTATTCAACAAGAAACAAAAATCACTACATTATTCGTTACTCACGATCAAGAAGAAGCGATGAGTATCAGTGATAAGATTGTATTAATGAAAGATGGTGTTTTACAACAAAAAGATGATCCTCAAAATCTATATGATGAACCAGCAAATTGCTTCGTTGCAGACTTCTTAGGTAATCCACCTATCAATAAAACATATGGTGTTGTAAAAGACGGTAAGATTGTACTTGATGGTGATTGCACTGTAGAACTAGATGGTGTAAGTAAAATCGCTGAAGGAACTGAAGTTACTTTAAGTATGCGTGCTGAATCTATCGTTGTGGATGAAAATGGTAATATCCCAGCAACAGTAGATACAAAATATGTTATTGGTAAAGAAGTATTAGCTTACTTAAATCTAGGTAACTATCACGTTCGTGCATATGTTCCTGCTGAAATCGAATTAGCACATGGCGAACAAGTTAAAGTATCTCTAAAGAAAACAGGTGTATTTGTATTTAATAAAGAAACAGGGGAACGTTTAATATGAGTACCAAAGTAAAAAAGAAGAAGAGGGAGAAGTTTGTATCGAATAATAAGATACAACCTTGGTTATTCTTACTTCCTTTTGCGATTGGTGTAATTGTATTTACCTTATATCCAATCTTTAATGTAGTACTTATTAGCTTTAAAGAAAACTTTAATTATATTAATAAGACATTCTCTGGATATGGCATAGGAAACTATATTTATATCTTTAAGGATCCATATTTCTTACAAGCATTTAAGAATACATTCTCTTATGTATTTATAGTTATTCCAATTAGTACATGTTTAGCAATTGTTATTGCGAATTTATTGAACCAAAAGATTAAGTTCTCTGCTTTATTTCAAACATGTTACTTCTTACCAATGATTACTAGTACTGTAGCTGTTGGTTTAGCATGGAAGTTCATGTTTAACTATAAATCAGGTGTAATTAACTACTTGCTTAATTTAATTGGTATCGAAAGTATCAATTGGTTACAGGTTACAACAAATAACTTTGCGGCATTATGTATTTATGGAATATGGTCAGTATTACCATTTACAATTATTTTATTGTTAAGTGGTCTACAAAATATTGATCCACTATACTATACAGCAGCTAAAGTAGATGGTGCTTCACCACTAAAGATATTCTTTAGAATCACTATCCCTCTACTATCACCAACAATATTCCTAGTTATTATCATTAATACAATTAGTTGTTTCAAAGTATTTAATGAGTTATTCCCATTATTTGCAGGACCTGGTGTTAGTAATAACTTATTTACAGTTGTATATTACATTTATTATCAATTTAGAATTAAGATGCCAGGTAAATATGGCTACGCTGCAGCAGCGGCTGTTGTCTTATTCTTTGTAATATTTGTATTTACAATGATCCAAAAATGGGTTGAGAAAAAGACAAAGGAGTAAGGATATGAATAAGAAATTTCATTTTTCGTGGAGTAAATTCTTTATATATTTATTCTTAATTCTTGGGGCAATTGTAATGGTATTCCCATTCTATTGGATGATTACAGGTGCTTTTAAAACAAGTATAGAAATACAACGTATTCCACCAGTATGGTTCCCTACACAATTTAACTTTGATAACTTCAAAGAAGCTTTACGTATGGCACCATTTGGACGTTATTTCTTAAATAGTACAATCGCAATGGTATCTTGCGTTACACTTTGTACTTTTACAACAATCCTTGGAGCGTTTGCATTTAGTAAATTAGATTTCCCGGGAAGACATATCATCTTTGGCTTACTATTAGGACTAATGATGGTACCTTTTGAGATGATTGTTATTACAAACTATCGTACAGTTATTGATTTAGGTATTTATAACACGATACTTGCCTTAATCGTTCCATTTACTAGTAGTATCTTCTATATGTATATCTTAAAAGGATTCTTTGATTCTGTACCAGATAGCTTATATCAAGCTGCTAGAGTAGATGGTTGTAGTAACTGGAAGTATTTGTGGAGAATTCTCGTACCAATTGCTAGACCAAGTTTAGTGACAATTATTCTATTAAATGCGATTGCTTGTTGGAACTCATTCTTATGGCCAATGTTAGCTGTAAGTGACCGTGAGTTAAGAACACTTCCATTTGGTTTGTATGCCTTTGTCAGTGAAGGTGGAGCGAGAACAGAATTAATGATGGCAGCTTCTACAATGATTGTCATTCCTATGATTATCTTGTTCCTATTTGCTCGTAAACAAATCGTTAATGGTGTATCTCGTGGCGGTTTAAAAGGATAAGTAAGAATAATTCTACAAGAATAGGTAAAAATTATGCCTATTCTTTTTTAATGCCTATTGTAAAATTTATGTATGAAATTCTATGATGCATACTTAAAACCTCAAACAAAATCAATGGTGATAGGATTAATCTGTAAAGCATTAGGCGCAATACTAGAATTAGTTCTACCATTTTTAACATCGAATATCATTGATGAGGTCATACCAACTGGAGATATTCAAAGAATTATTTTGAATTGTTTACTCATGATAGTATGTGCAATAGGAGCTTGGCGTTTAAATATCTTCGCGAATAGAAATGCTTCTTTAGTCGCAAGAAATGCCACAGAACATATTCGTCATGATTTATTTGAACATATACTCGCTTTATCTAGTCACAAAACAGATGAATTTACGATTCCTTCACTAGAATCTAGAATGACAACAGATACCTATAACGTGCATCGTATGATTAGTATGGTACAAAGAATAGGAATAAGAGGACCAATTATCATGATTGGTGGATTATTCTTTACTTTTAGTATGGAACCTGTTTTATCACTTGTGATTCTTGCGACATTCCCATTTATTGCTTTCTTAGTTTACTTTAGAGCGACAAAAGGATTACCACTTTTTAAGCATATACAAAAAGTAAGTGATCAAATGGTTACGGTAGTAAGAGAAAATGCTCAAGGAATCAGAGTCATTAAATCTTTATCAAAGAAAGATTATGAGAAAAATAGATTTGAACGAGTGAATCAAACTTTAGAAAAAGAAACAGTAAATGCAAACCGTAAGATGGCTATTGTTAATCCTGGAATCAACTTATTTTTAAATTTAGGATTATTTGGCGTTATTTTATTAGGTGCTTATCGTATATCAATTGGTGTTTCTTCTACAGGTAAGATTATTGCGTTTATGTCTTATTTTACAATCATGTCCCGGGCAATGATGATGATTGGTCGTATTTTTATCATGACTAGTCAAGGTATAGCGAGTGTACAAAGAATTGAAGAAGTTCTTGAGACAGAGACAGAAAAAGATGTGCATATTGGTGGATATGCTAATAAAGAGAGTAATCATGCAATAGAATTTGATGATGTGACATTTTCTTATCTTGGAGTAAAAAATAATCTAGAACATATTAGTTTTACTTTAGACAAAGGACAAAGCTTAGGTATCATTGGTGCTATAGGTTCAGGAAAAACAACAATATTATCGTTATTGTTACGTTTTTATGAAACAACTACTGGTGCAATTTATCTGAATGGAACAAATATTCGCAATTTAGAATTTAGTGAATTAAGACAACAGTTTGGAACAGTTATGCAAAACGATACGCTTTTTAGAGCGTCAATAAAAGAGAATATTATGTTTGATCGAGACATAAATGATGAAAATATTTCTCGGGCAATTCAAGCTTCACAAGCAGAAGAATTTATCCATCAATATGAAGATGAGCTAGACCACATGTTAACGGGTAAAGGATCTAATTTATCTGGAGGGCAAAAACAAAGAGTATTACTAGCACGTGCTTTAGCGAGTTCTACACCATTCTTACTATTAGATGATTCTAGCAGTGCTTTAGACTATAAAACAGATGCTTTATTAAGAAAAGCACTAGATGAGAAATATAAAGATAGTACGAAGATTATTATTGCGGAACGTGTATCTTCGATTATGAATTCTGATCAAATCATTGTTTTAAATAAGGGAAAGATTGATGCGATAGGAACACATGAAGAACTATTAGAGAAGAGTTCAATCTATGCAAGCATATATGCTTCACAAATGGGAGGAGCTTTATATGACTAAGAAAGATAAGAAAAGTACAGCGATAAGACTATTAAAATACTTACTTGATGCGAAAAGAATCTTTATCTTTGCCTTAATTTTAACGGTAATCAGTAACTATCTAGCCTTATATATTCCTTTATATTCTGGTAAAGCAATTGATGCGATTGGACTAGATGGAAATGTAAACTTTGAACTTGTATTTGTTAATTGCAAGTATATGCTTGCATGTATCATTTTGAGTGCTTTAAGTTCTTATTTTACAGAAGTATTACTTGTAAAATTATCAGCTAAAATCACCAAGAGAATGCGTCAAGAAGTCTTTGAACACTTACAAGAGTTACCTGTAAGTTATTTTGACCATCATGCGACAGGGGATATCATTTCTCGTATTTCTTATGACATTGATACAATCAATACATCTTTATCGAGTGATTTAATTACGATATTAACAACATTAATTACGGTAGTAGGTTCACTTGTGATGATGATTCGTATATCGCCAACACTATGTTTAATCTTTGTGGTAACTACACCAATTATTGTGTTTATTACAAGACACAGAGCGAAAAAAGTTAGACCAATGTTCTCTAAAAGATCGCACTTGTTAGGTAAGTTAAATGGCTTTGTAGAAGAGATGCTATCAGGATATAAAACGATTAAAGCATATGGTAAAGAAGATAAAATCGTAGAAAGATTTGATGAGAACAACGTTGAGGCAATTGATGCTTACTATGAAGCAGAATATGAAGGTAGTATTGTTGGTCCTACGGTTGCCTTAGTCAATAACTTATCGTTATCGTTTGTATCGGGATTAGGGGCAATTCTATTTCTAAATGGTCAAATATCAATTGGGAATATTTCTTCATTTATCATGTATTCGAGAAAGTTTTCTGGACCAATTAGTGAACTTGCAAATATTATGGCAGAGCTACAATCTGCTATCTCAGCAGCTGAAAGAGTATTTGATTTACTCGATACACCTGTAGAAAAAGAAGATGACAAGGATGCAGTAATTCTAGAAAATACATCAGGAGAAATATCTTTTGATAAAGTACATTTTTCTTATGAACCAGGTAAAGAAATCATTCATGGCATTGATTTACATATTAAACCAGGCATGTTAGTCGCTATTGTTGGTCCAACAGGTGCAGGTAAAACAACAATTATCAATATGCTTATGAGATTCTATGATCCTGATTCTGGAACAATTCAATTAGATCATCATGATATTACAAAATGCACACGTGCTTCTCTTCAAAAACAATATTCTATGGTCTTACAAGATACTTGGTTATTCGATGGGACAGTGTATGAAAATGTAGCGTATGGTAAAGAACATGCGACAAGAGAAGAAGTCATTGAGGTATGTAAAGCAGCACAAATTCATGACTTTATTATGACCTTAAAAGATGGCTATGATACACGAATTCAAGATAATGGTGTAAATATATCAAAAGGTCAGAAACAACTATTAACAATCGCTAGAGCAATGTTAGCAGATACGAAAATGTTGATACTCGATGAAGCGACATCCAATGTAGATTCTTATACCGAACAAAAGATACAAAGCGCAATACAAGAGCTATGTAAAAATAAAACAGCGTTTGTGATTGCCCATCGTTTATCGACAATAGAAAACGCTGATTTAATTGTTGTGTTACGTCATGGTGAAATTATTGAACAAGGAACACATGATGAATTATTAAAACAAAAAGGTTTCTATGCATCATTATTTAATGCACAATGGGAAGGTTAATTCTTTCCCATTCTTTTTAATTCTTTACGTATCTTACGATATTTTTTAGGGACATCTTTTTCTGACATATTTTTAGGTACATCTGTAGTGCCACTTGCTTTCGCTGTTTCATAGAACCAACATTTATACTCTAATGTTTTTAATGTTTCATTCATTTCTTCAATTTGTTTTTCTAAGACTTCTTTCTGTCTTTTAAACATTTCTAAACGAGCATCAATTGTGCTATTTCCTTTTAATGTTAATTGAATATATTCACGAATATCCGTAATTGACATACCTGATTTCTTCATACAGTTAATGATTTGTAACCACTCAAAATCAGTGCTTTCAAATACTCGTATACCACCATCTGTTCTTTTTACAAAAGGTAGTAATCCTTCTTTATCGTAGTAACGAAGAGTAGAAGCAGGTACGTCTAATAGCTTTGCCATTTCTCCAATTGTGTAAGACATAAAATTTCCTCCATTTTGATATTGACTTAAAGCTAACTTTAAGTTGTACAGTACAGTTGAACAAGAAAAATATAGTTCGTTAAGCAAAGCGCTGTCAAGCAGATAGGAGGATTTATGAGAAATTTTCATTTTGAAAATAGTACAAAAGTCTATTTTGGAAAAGACACTGTGAAAAAGAATCTACCAGAAATACTAAAAGGATATGGAAAGAAAGTCATGCTTACATATGGTGGCGGTTCAATCAAAAAGAATGGTATTTATGATACAGTTCTTTCAATTTTAAATGATGCCGAAAAAGAAGTCATTGAGTTTTCTGGAATCATGTCTAATCCTACTTATCAAAAGGTATTAGAAGGAGCGAAGATTGCTAAAGAAAATGATGTCGATCTTATCTTAGCAGTTGGAGGAGGGTCTGTTATGGATGCTTCGAAAACGATTTCTTTAGCCGCAAGATACGATGGTGATGTATGGAATGATTTCTTTACCAATAAAGGAAATATCGATTTTACACCGATTCCCGTTGGTGTCATTGTGACGGTAGCAGGTACGGGTAGTGAATGTAATGGAGGATCTGTTATTACAAATGAAGCACTACATATTAAAACAGGTAGAGATTATCCAAGACTAAATCCTGAATTTGCTTTACTTGATCCACCATTCACCTATTCTGTTCCTAGAATGCAAGTCATTAGTGGAGCGTTTGATACTTTATCTCACATGATGGAAATATACTTCAGTGAACCAAATGATAATAATGTTTCTGATGCAATTACAGAAGCGTTAATGAAAAATGTAGTAGAAAACTTAAATATTGTTTGTGATGACTTAACAAATGATGACGCCCGTAGCAATCTCATGTGGGATGCGACTATGGCAGAAAATAGAATCATCAAAATGGGTAAACTAACTGATTTTGAATGTCATTTCATTGAACATCAAATTGGTGCCTATACAAATTGTAACCATGGTGCAGGTTTAGCTGTCATTCATCCAACATATTACAAACATATCTATCAATATGGTTTACCTAAGTTTGTATCGTTTGCAAAAAATGTTTGGAATGTATGTGATAAAGATAAAACAGATGAAGAAGTTGCTTTAGAAGGTATCCATAAATTAGCAGAATTCATTAAAAAGATTGGACTACCAACAACGCTTCAAGAATTAGGGTTAACGGATAAATCTTTATTAAAAGAAATAGCAGATTCATGTGGCATATCGCCAGGCAGCTATAAACAAATGACACATGATGAAATATTAGAAATTTTAGAAGAATGTTATGAATAAATAGGAGGAGTATATAACATGAAATATCTAAATCAAGAAGAATTTGAAAAGAACAATATGTTTAAAAATGGTGAACCAAATGTAGCATATGCTAAGTATTTTATTGGTGAATCTTATTTGAATCCATTAACTAGTTCCGATTATGGAATACAAGCATCTAATGTAACATTTGAACCAGGATGTCGAAATGATTATCACATTCATCATGCGACTAGTGGTGGAGGACAACTATTACTTTGTACAGCAGGAGAAGGTTGGTACCAAGAAGAAGGTAAAGAAGCCATTAGTTTAAGTGAAGGCAGTGTTGTGATGATTCCAGCAAATGTTAAACATTGGCATGGTGCGAAAAAAGACAGTTGGTTCTCTCATATCGCAATCAGTGTACCTGGTGAAAACACATCTACTGAGTGGTGTGAAAAAGTAACGGATGAAGAATATAACAAATTAAAGTAGAGAAAAAATATGAAAGTAGTTATCGTAAATGGTAGTGCAAGAAAAGGAAATACATTAACTGCAATTCATGCATTTGTAGAAGGTATTTCTAAAGAAAATGAAATAGAAATCATTCAACCAGATTTATTCAATATCGCTCCTTGTAAAGGATGTGGGTATTGTAAACATAGTTTAGAGTGTGTTGATCAAGATGATACAAATTCTACGATAGATAAACTTGTTTCAGCAGACGTGATAATCTTAGCGACACCAGTTTATTGGTGGGGAATGACATCACAATTAAAGCTAATTATTGATAAATGTTATAGCAAAGCACAAAAGCTAAAGAACAAAAAAGTAGGTCTATTCATTATAGGTGCCGCATCAGTAGATAACATTCAATACGAGTTAATCAATAAACAATTTGAATGTATTGCTAGTTATCTATCTTGGAATGTGTTATTTCAAAAAGCTTATTCTGCATACGAAAGAAATGACTTAACACAAAATGAAGAAGCGTTGAATGAATTAAAAACACTAGGTAGTAGTTTATAAAAAGGAGAAAGATATGGGTAAATATGTACAAACAGCAGGTAGAGATAGTTTAGGAGAATTCGCTCCAAAATTTGCTGAACTAAATGATGATGTATTATTTGGTGAAGTATGGAGTAGAGATGAAGAATTATCATTAAGAGATCGTTCTTTAATTACAGTAGTCGCATTAATGTCCCAAGGCTTAACAGATGAATCATTTAAGCATCATCTAATCAATGCGAAAAAGAATGGTATTACTAAAAATGAAATTGCAGAGATCATCACTCATGCGGCATTTTATGCTGGTTGGCCTAAGGCATGGGCTGCATTTAGACTCGCAAAAGAAATATGGAAGGATGAAGAATAATGATTTTAGAAGAAAGATATAGTTTAGATCATGGTATTCAAATTCCAAAGTTAGGTTTAGGTACTTGGTGTATTGATGATAATCAAGTAGTAGATGTAGTTTCTAGTAGTATTCAAAATGGATATCGCCTAATTGATACAGCCGAAGCTTATGGAAATGAAAGAGGCGTAGGTGAAGGAATTAGAAAGTCTGGAGTAAAAAGAGAAGACTTATTTATTGCAAGTAAAGTAGCTGCAGAGCACAAAACATACGAGGATGCGAAAGAAGCTATTAACAAGTCTCTTGAAAGAATGAAATTAGATTACTTAGATCAAATCATTATTCATTCTCCACAACCTTGGACAGAATTTGGTACAGAGTATCGCTATGAAAAAGAAAATAAAGAAGTATGGCGTGCATTAGAAGAAGCTTATGATGAAGGAAAAGTAAAAGTAATCGGTGTATCAAATTTCAATCAAAGTGATTTAGAAAACATTTTATCTTCTTGTAAGATAAAACCTATGGTAAATCAAATTTTGTTACATATTAGTAATACTGATTTAGATTTATTAGATTATTGTAATAAACATCGTATTTTAGTAGAAGCTTATTCTCCTATAGCTCATGGGGAAGCCCTTAAAAATCCTAGCATTATTGAAATGAGTGAGAAATATCATGTTTCTACAGCTGCTTTATGCATTCGTTATGTCATTCAACTAGGTACAATTGCTTTACCTAAATCAGCGAATATCAATCATATTATTGATAATACAAAAGTAGATTTTGAAATATCAAAAGAAGATATGGAGATATTAAAGCATCTAGAACATATTCATGATTATGGTGAATACAATAACTTCCCTGTTTATAGTGGTAAACCTCTATAAAAAATACATATGGGCAAACTAGATTAAAGCGATTAGAATATGATTAATGATTGCGCTTGAAATTTAAAATTAGCACAAAAAAATAAGATAAATGAAATGCCAGAAATTGGCATTTTTTAAGTGCAATTATCGAAAACAATTTCTATGGTTTGTTATAATAAGTAAGCGAAAAAAGGAAGAAGAACATGGCAGAAACATATACACCAATGATGCAACAATATTTAAAAGTAAAAGAAGGATATCCTGATACATTAGTCTTTTATCGTATAGGTGACTTTTACGAAATGTTTTTTGATGATGCGAAAATAGCGACAAGAGAATTAGACCTTGTATTAACAGGGAAAAATGCAGGCGTCAGTGAGAAAGTACCAATGTGTGGTGTGCCTCATCATGCGGTAAAAAGCTATATTGAGCGTTTAGTGAATCGTGGATATAAAGTTGCTATCGTAGAACAAATGCAAGATCCTAAAGAAGCGAAAGGTATTGTTGAAAGAGATGTTATCCGTGTCATTACTCCAGGTACAGTCATTGATGAAATAGAAAATGAAAAAGATAGTGTATATTTATGTGCTATTGAGGATTATGGTTATGGCTATGCACTAGCTTTTGTTGAAGTAAGTACGGGTGAAAACTTTATCCAAGAAATTAATCATACTTTTACTAGCTTACTACAAACACTATTAAGAAATAATGTACGTGAAGTTGTTTTAAAGAGTACTTTTGATGAAAAAGTGATTCGTTCTTTAAGAGAATCAAATATTGTAATTTCTTATTGTGATGTATGTGATATTAAAGATGAGTATCAAGAATTAGCAGAGAATCTAACAAAAGACCAAGATAGAATCGTGTATGGTCGTATGTTAAATTATCTTGAAGAAACACAAAAGCATATCTTAAATCATCTCGCTATCGCCACAATCGAAAAAGAAGATGATGTCCTATATATGGACTATAATACACAACTAAACCTAGAACTGATTACACCACTACATGAACAAAGTAAAGGTGATACTTTATGGACATTTTTAGATGTATGTAAGAGTGCTATGGGTTCAAGACTATTAAAGAAGTGGATTGAGAAACCTTTAGTTAAACAAAATGAAATAGAAGATCGTTATCGTAAAGTAGAATACTTAATTGATAATTTCATGGTTCGTGATAAGATGCGTGAACATTTATCAGGTATATATGATTTGCAGCGATTAATCGCAAGATGCGCTTTAAATAGTGCTAGTCCTGTAGATTGTTTAAGACTATCTAAGACATTAATGGAAGTGCCTGAAATTATTCAAGCAATACAAAGTGATGAATTTAATGAATATACAAAAGTAGATACACTAGATGATTTAAAAGAATTACTAAATGGTGCAATTGTGGATAATCCTCCTTCTAACTTATCTGATGGTGGAGTATTCAAAGATGGCTATAACAAAGAGCTAGATGAAGCTCGTTCAATTCAAAAAAATGGTCGTCAATTTATTGCGGAACTAGAAAATAAAGAAAGAGAAAAAACAGGAATCAAAACATTAAAGATTGGGTATAATCGTGTATTTGGTTATTATATCGAAATCTCTAAAGCTGCTGCTGCGAACGTTAAAGATGAATGGGGATATGTTCGTAAACAAACATTAGTTAATAACGAACGTTTTATCTCACAAGAATTAAAAGAAAAAGAAGATGCGATATTACATGCAGAAGAAAATGCAATACGTATTGAAAAACAACTCTTCCAAAACATACTAGATGAAATCAAAAAGAAATTACCTAAGCTACAAAAACTAGCTTTAGTATTATCTGAACTAGATTGTTATGGAGCACTAGCTGAAGTATCTAGTAGACATGGTTATGTTAAACCTGTATTTACAGAAGATGAATTTGATATCAAAGGTGGAAAACATCCAATATTAGATGTCATGATGAAAGATCCTCACTATGTCGCTAATGATATCTACATGAATAAAGATGAGTCAATCTTATTAATTACTGGCCCTAATATGGGTGGTAAATCTACATATATGAGACAGACCGCTTTAATTGTAATCATGGCTCAAATGGGTTGTTTTGTTCCTGCTAAAGAGTGTCGTATGCCTTTATTTGATAAGATTTTTACACGTATTGGCGCAAGTGATGATATTCTTTCAGGTCAATCTACATTCATGGTGGAAATGACAGAAGCTAATCGTGCCTTACAATCTGCGACAAGTAAGTCATTAATCTTATTTGATGAAATTGGTAGAGGAACATCTACTTATGATGGTATGGCACTAGCACAAGCAATGATTGAATATATCGCAACATGTGTTCATGCGAAGACTTTATTTAGTACGCATTACCATGAATTAACTACTTTAGTTGATTCTATTGGCGTAGTAAGAAATGAACATGTCATGGTAAAAGAAGATAACAACAAAGTTACCTTCTTATATAAGATTAAACAAGGTAGTGCAGATCGTTCTTATGGTATTAACGTAGCTCGTCTTGCTGGTCTTCCTGATGCTGTATTAGATCGAGCAGCTAGCTTACAAAAAGAATTAGAAAGTAAGAAAAGAGTTGTACAACAAAGTTATCAACTAGTTGAAATGACAAAAGAAGATCCTATTTCTAAAGATATTATGGACCAGTTAAAGGGTGTAGATGTAGATGATTTATCTCCTCGAGAAGCTTGGCAAATGCTTTTAGATTTAAGTGTTAAAGCAAAGGAGGATAAGTAATGGAATTAGATAAGATTATTATTCGTGGAGCGAAAGAAAATAACTTAAAAAATATTTCTTTAGATATACCAAGAAATAAGTTAGTCGTGATGACAGGATTATCTGGTAGTGGTAAGACATCTTTAGCGTTTGATACGATTTATGCTGAAGGACAAAGAAGATATGTTGAATCACTAAGTGCTTATGCTAGACAATTTCTTGGTGGTGTAGATAAACCAAATGTTGAATCTATCGAAGGATTATCACCAGCAATATCTATTGATCAAAAGACAACGTCGAATAATCCTCGTTCTACTGTTGGTACAGTAACAGAAATCTATGATTATCTTCGTTTGTTATATGCACGTACTGGTGTTCCTTATTGTCCAGACCATCATATCCCAATTACTGGTCAAACCATTACAGAGATGGTGAATACGGTATGTTCTTATGAAGATGGTACAAAGATGACAATCCTTGCGCCTATTGTAAGAAATAAAAAAGGAACATTTAAAGATACTTTTGAGAAACTACAAAAAGATGGTTATATTCGTGTTCGTGTAGATGGTGAAACAAAGCTACTTGATGAAGAAATCGTACTTGAAAAGAATAATCGTCATGATATTGATGTAGTGATTGACCGTATTGTAAAGAAAAGTGACTCAAGAAGTAGAATACATGATTCTATGGAAACAGCACTAAAACTAGCAGATGGGAAAGTGATTGTATTAACAGGGGATAAAGAAAACTTATTCTCTAGCAATTATGCTTGTTCGATTTGTGGTTTTTCTATTCCTACACTTGAACCAAGATTATTTTCTTTTAATGCCCCAATAGGAGCTTGTGCGAATTGTCATGGTTTAGGTATTACAGAAGAAGTAGATGTAGATATTTTGATTCCAGATCCTGATTTAAGTATTAATGAGGGTGGTATCAAGTATTATAAAAATATCGTTGGTACAGATAATATCGAGTGGCAAACATTCGCTACATTATGTAAGACATATAAGATTCCATTAGATAAACCACTAAAGTCTTTCACAAAGAAACAAATGGATATTATTTTATATGGAAGTGATAAACCAATTAAATATGTCATTTATTCTAGTAGTGGTAATCGTTATGATCGTAATGATTACATTGAAGGTGTGAAAAAGCTAATAGAAAGAAGATATGTTGAGACAACAAGTTCTTGGAGTAAAGATTGGTATCACTCTTTTATGATGGAATCTACGTGTCCTGTATGTAATGGTACAAGACTCAATAAACAAGCTTTATCTGTACTTGTTGGGGATAAAAATATCATGGAATTTACAGCGATGTCTGTCATTCAGGCATTAGATTGGATAGACAATTTAAAACTATCTGATACACAAACTCAAATTGCTGAACTTGTCATCAAAGAAATTCGTAATCGTTTAGAATTCTTAAAAGATGTTGGCTTAGATTACTTAACTCTTGATCGACTAGCAGGAACATTATCAGGTGGAGAAGCACAAAGAATTCGTCTAGCAACACAAATTGGTTCTAGATTATCTGGTGTTTTATACGTATTAGATGAACCTAGCATTGGTTTACACCAAAGAGATAATGCGAAGTTAATTCAAACACTAAAGAATATGCGTGACTTAGGCAATTCGCTTATTGTTGTAGAACATGATGAAGAAACAATGATGAGTGCAGATTGGATTGTGGATATTGGACCAGGAGCTGGAATTCATGGTGGTAATGTGATGGCTAGTGGTACACCACAAGAAGTCATGCAAAATGAAAATAGTATTACCGGGGAATATTTATCTGGTAGAAAGAGAATTGATGTTCCTAGCACAAGAAGAAAAGGTAATGGCCAATGTGTGGAAATCATTGGTGCAGCAGAAAATAATTTAAAGCATATCAATGTGAAATTCCCTCTAGGTAAATTTGTTGTTGTAACAGGGGTATCTGGTAGTGGTAAGAGTACATTAGTAAATGAAGTCTTTACTAAGGCAATACAACAAAGTATTGGTAAGATGAAAAGAGTGAAACCTGGTAAATTTGACAAGATCAAGGGTGTAAAGAATATTGATAAGCTTGTACAAATTGACCAAGATCCTATTGGTAGAACACCACGTTCAAATCCAGCAACTTATACAGGTGTATTCGATGATATCCGTGATGTATTCGCATCTACTCCTGAAGCGAAGATTAGAGGATATGATAAAGGAAGATTCTCCTTTAATGTAAAAGGTGGAAGATGTGAAGCTTGCCAAGGTGATGGTGTAAAGGTCATCCGTATGAATTTCTTGCCTGATGTATATGTACCTTGTGAAGTATGTCATGGTCAAAGATACAATGATGAAACATTACAATGTACTTATAAAGGAAAGAACATTTATGAAGTATTAGAGATGCCTGTTGAAGAAGCTTTAGTCTTCTTTACAAATCATCCTAAGATTAAAAATAAGTTACAAACTCTAAGTGATGTAGGTCTAGGTTATCTAAAACTTGGTCAATCTTCTACAACTTTGTCAGGTGGAGAAGCACAACGTGTAAAACTAGCAAGTGAGTTACAGAAAAAGCCTACAGGTAAAACAGTATATATCTTAGATGAGCCTACTACAGGTTTACATACAGACGATGTTAAGAGATTAATTGCAGTATTACAAAGAATCGTTGATACAGGTAATACAGTACTTGTGATTGAACATAATCTAGATGTGATTAAGTGTGCAGACTGGATTATCGATTTAGGACCAGAAGGTGGCGATAATGGTGGAACAGTACTTGTAGAAGGAACACCAGAAAAAGTTGCGGAAGATCCTAACTCTTGGACAGGACAATATTTAAAGAAAGCAATCGAGTATACTAAAGCAAACGAAAAGAAATACAAGTAAAGCGTATATCGTATGATAAAATGACATGCAAGGAGGAGTAGTATGCCAAATGAATATACAAAGAAAGTATTAGTTCGTGAAATAGCGAAATACTTCAATTTAGAACAAGTTACTGGTGATGAAAGCTCACTTGATCGTTGGGTTGTTGTCGCAGATATGAATCGCCCTGGATTTGAATTATCAGGTTATTTCAAGTTTACAGAGCCTAGACGAATCGTAATCATCGGTCAAAAAGAAATAGAATATATTTCACATATGTCTGAACAAGAACAACGTGAAAGATATCCAAAGATTACAGATGGATTTACCCCAATGCTTGTGGTGACGAGAAATAATGTTGTTCCACCAATACTAGTGGAAACAGCGAAACAATTAAATTTCCCTATATTTCGTACTCCTCAAGATACTTCTAGATTCCAAGTTGATCTTGTCTCATTCCTAGATGAAAAGCTAGCTCCTGAAGATACTGTTTCAGGTGTATTACTAGTTGTATATGGTATGGGTGTACTTTTAACTGGTGAAAGTGGTATCGGTAAAAGTGAAACTGCCCTTGAATTAATCCGTAATGGCCAAGTGCTTGTCGCAGATGATCGCGTAGATGTACAAAGAATACACAATCATATTCATGGTCATGCCCCTGAAATCTTAAAAGGTAGAATGGAGTTAAGAGGTATTGGAATTATCGATGCTCAAAGAATGTATGGCGCAAGTTGTGTGAAAGATAGAAATAGAATAGAGCTTGTTATTGAGTTAAAACAATTTAATCCAAATACAGAATACGAACGAGTTGGTGATATTACACCACATTTTACAAATATCTTAAATGTCATGATTCCTACAATTATTATGCCTGTTTCTCCAGGACGTAGTGTTAGTGCACTAATAGAAAGTGCGGTTACAAACTTCCAATTAAAACAAAGTGGTTTTGATGCTTCTCTAAGATTTAGAGAAGATTTACATTCGTTTTTACTAAAAAAAGATGAGGAGTTAAAGAAGAAATGATTGATACAAGCTATGCAATGTTATTTGACTTTGATGGTACATTAATGGATACGGAACAAGCAATTCTAACTTCTTTTGAAGAAATATTTAGACGCTATAGAACAGTAGAAGAATATACAGACCAAAGAAGAGTAGAAGTGTTAGGACCATCATTGTTTGAGTCAATGACAAAATTCTTTCCTGAACAAGACCCTAAAAAGTTAGAAGAAGAGTATCGTGAGTATCAAAAAGCGCATCTTCATGAAACAGTGAAACCAATGGAACATTCTGTTGAATTAGTAGATACTTTAAGAAGTAAAGGATTTAAAGTGGGACTAGTTTCAACAAGAAGACATGACTCTATGCAATATATATTAGATATGTTATCTCTATCAGATAAATATGACATTCTTGTTGGATTTGAAGATGTTACAAAAGGTAAACCTGCACCTGATGGCATTCTTCTTGCATGTGAAAAACTAGGATGTGATAAATGTGTATATGTTGGAGACAGCGTAACAGATATACAAGCAGGTAAAGCTGCTAATGCAATTACTGTTGGCTACATTTCTAATATTCATAAAAAAGATGCATTAATCGCTTCTACACCTGATTACATTACAGATGAATTATTAGATGTATTAAAGATAATTAAATAGTGTTAGACGACCATCATGAATATCTGATGGTTTTTTTTTGTAAATCTCTGGAAGGTGAGTGTGATTAAGTTATATTTTTGATACTCACACATTACTTTCATATAATTTAATGTGTGAGTGTCAAAATGCTAGGAGGTGATGATATGGATGTAAATAAAATGATAGAAGAGTTAATGGCTGAGACCAAGGATGGTACGATTACCACTACACAGGTAACAAAAGCAGGACTACACCGTAGTTTTTTGCAAGAACTTGTAAAAAAAGGTGTAATACATCGTTTTGGACGGGGGTTATATGTGTTGAATGATGCTTGGGAGGATGATTTTTATTTATTTCAACGTAAATATAGTCGAGGAATATACTCTCACGAAACGGCGCTATATCTTTTAGGTTATTCAGATCGTACTCCAGCAAAATATACAATGACTTTTCCTAAGGGATATAACGCTTCGTCCTTGAAAGATGAAAGTATAACCATTAAACGAGTTGTTTTAGAGAATTATGATTTCGGACGAACTGAAATAGAAAGTCCATCAGGAAACCGAATTTGTGTTTATGACTTAGAAAGAACGTTATGTGATATCTTGCGTGGTAGTGGTAGTGATATTCAAATCGTCAATGATGCTATGAAGAGGTATGTTTCATCAAAGGATAAGAATATTCATAAACTAATGCAGTACGCAGATCAACTACATGTAAAAAATAAAGTATTGCGATATATGGAGATTTTACTGTGATTACCAAAAAATTAAGTAATAAAAAAGAGTGGTTCACTTCATTTTGAAGCCTAGCCACTCTTTTAACGTATTTTATAGATCTATTCTCTTTCCATATGGACTAATTGCTTTGACTGGACAAACAAGAACACATAAATGACAACCAACACAAGTTCTTGGATCCATAACTGGTTTACCATTAACCATTTGAATTGCTTCGTGTCCTCCATCTCTACAAGAAACATAACATCTTCCACAACCCAAACATTTTTGACGCATAAATCTTGGTAATAGCTTTGTGTTACGATTTAATACATCTAAATCTGTTACATTTTCTATACCTAAACCTTGCAAGCTAGATACGCTAGGTAAAGCTTTTTCTCTTAAATACCAAGTGAGTCCATCAATTAAATCATCAATGATACGAGCACCATATTGCATCACAGACGTTGTGATTTGAACATGATTTGCTCCAAGTAATAAGAATTCTACAGCATCACGCCATGTATCGATTCCACCCATTGCACTAAGTGGTACATGGTTTAACTCTGGATCAGAAGCCATTTCCCAAATGAATCTTAAAGCAATAGGTTTTACAGCTCGTCCTGAATATCCACCAATACCTGACATTCCTTTTACAGAAGGTTCAGTAGCGTATGTATCAAGATTCATGCCCATAAGACTCTTGATTGTATTAATAGCTGCAATGCCATCAGCACCATTCTCCATTGCCACACGAGCAAATGGACGCATATCCGCAACATTTGGTGTTAGTTTAACAAGTAGTGGAATTGTGCATCCTCTTCTAGCAGCTTTTGTATAGCGAGCAATTGCTTCAGGACTTTGACCAACATCTACACCAAGTCCTTTTTCTTCCATATTTGGACAAGAGAAATTACATTCGATAATATCAGCGCCAGCTTCTTCACTAAGACGTGCTAATCTTTCCCATTCTTCATCATTTCTACCCATGATAGAAACAATCATCACTTTACTAGGATAATCTTCTTTTAAACGACGAATAATATCTAAGTCTTCTTGTAGACTATTACAAGATAATTGTTCTATATTCTTGAAACCATAGAAGCCATGTTCTGCTTCAAGAGCGGAATATCTAGGTGAAGCTTCTTCTGGAATAAAGTCACATATTGTTTTAAAACAAGCACCAGCCCATCCTAAATCAAAAGCTCTAGATATCTTTTCGTATGTACTTGCGACTACTGATGAAGATAATAGGAATGGATTTTCAAAATGTACACCAAGAAATTCACATGATAAATCAACGGGTGTTTCTGGAATCTCATCCCAAGTAGTACTATCTTCATGTAATGAAGTTAATATATCTTTGATATGAATTGGATTATGCACTTGTGAACATGCTTTTTCGCATGATGCATCACATGTAGCACATGCATAATTTTTGCTTAGTGTATTTGCTGCACCAATAGGATTTTCAAAGTATAGTGAGCGTATGATTTTAGCAGGATCCATTTTTGATGGACAAGCTTTAGTACATGCGGCATTGTTACATAGCAAGCAACGGGAAATTTCTTCTGTTGGAATAGTAGTCTCGTAAAGCATAATTCAAGTCCTTTCTAATAAAATATTATTTATTCTTCTGTATCAATACAGTAGTTTCTATTTACATTATAGTTATAGCACGAATGAGGGTGGTTCTCAATTTGAAAATTGAATCAAAAATCGGAAACCTTTTAAAAATGTCCGTTAATTAGTCTAAAATCCTCTTAAAAATGTCTGTTTCATAGTGTGAAATCCTTTGAAAAATGTCTGAATGATAATAGAATATAGGAAACGAGGTGATAATTATGCTAAAAAGATCAATTTTAAATGAACTTGTTATGTGGAAAAATAGAAAGCATCATCCGTTAATTATTAAAGGATTAAGACAAGTAGGAAAAACATATATCGTTAAAGAATTTGGTAAAGAATATTATGAACATGTTGTCTATATTGATCTTAGGTCAAATACAGTAATTCATTCTGCATTTGATGGTGATTTTAATATTGATTTAATCGTTATGGCAATAACAGCTAATATCCCATCCGCAAGATTTGTACCGAATAAAACTTTGTTAATATTAGACGAGATACAAGATTGTCCAAATGCTCGAAGCGCATTGAAATATTGGGACCTAGACGGTAGATATGATGTTATCGCTACAGGAAGTTTTTTAGGTGTAAAAGGGTATCGAGAACCATACACAAGAGGTGTTCCTGTAGGATATGAAGAAACTTTAACAATGTATCCTTTGACGTTTAAAGAATTTTTAAGTAATTCTGAAATATCCGATGAAATTCTTACGTATGTAGATAAATGCTTAAATGAAGGAGTGATGATTAGTGAGCCTATTCATGAAGCGATGAGGTCTTTATATTATCAATATTTAATTGTTGGTGGTATGCCTGAAGCAGTAAATGCTTTTTTTGAAACACATGATTTGAATTTAGTAAGACAAATTCAACAGAGTTTAGTGAATTCAATAAAAGATGATTTTGGAAGAAGTAAAAATAATAAAGGTGAAAATATAATCAATGAAACATTAAAGCTAAGAGCTGAAGGTTGTTTAGATTCTATACCTTCACAATTAGCTAAAGATTATAAAAAATTCCAATACAGTTTAGTGAATACACCAGGAAAAAGTACAGATAAATCTGAAGGATTACAATATCTAGTTGATGTTGGTTTAGTTACAAAATCTTATAATGTTCGTGAACTTGTGTTTCCATTAGAAGGTGTAAAAATAGATAATGAATTTAAAGTATTTTATACAGATACTGGATTACTTATTTCTCAATTAGGAGAAGATACTGCGGCAAAAATATTAAATGGAGATTTGAGTGCATATAAAGGAGCGATAGCTGAAAATATGGTCGCGTCTGCTTTTCATTCGACTAATATTAGTTTGTATTATTATCATGCACCAAGTGGATCTCCAGAGTTAGATTTTATTGTGGAATATCATGAGAAAATATTGATTATTGAATGCAAATCTACAAATAATAGAGCGACAAGCATGAAATATGTTTTATCACATCCTAATAAATATGGTCACCATGAAGCAATTAAAATAGCTGATGCAAATGTTGGAGAAGGTAATGGATTTAGAACGTTACCTCTATATGCACTAGGTTTTATTAAAGATAATCGTATAGAAACAAAAATTCCAAATATAGATTATAGTAAACTGCAAGTACCTACTAAATAAAACAGTAGCTCATAAAAGGGCGAATGCGTTTCATATATAGTTTACGTTTAAGCATACAATCCACCTTCTTTCCATAATTAGTTATAATATGACACATTTATAACTGATATTTAGCTATTGAAATAGAATTTTATCAGTTATAACTGATAAAATATGAACTTTTGCTAAATTTATAAGTTATACATTTCAAAATTATGAAGATTATACCCTGAAATACGATATAGCAGTTAATTCATCTCTTGCTAAAAAGTATAAAAAAACCAGAATGTTTTAGGAACACTCTGGTATTCAACTAGTAGATTATACAGCTCTAAATGCTGTCCATTTACCACTCTTATAGCGGTAAACAAAGAAGATAATTCTAACAATCCAGTCGATATACATTGCAATTCTTGTACCGACTACACCCATTCCCATAACAGTACCGAGTACATAAGCACCAACTACTCTTGCGGCAAACATGGAGATAACACCAACATACATTGTATATTTAGCATCTCCTGCAGCTCTTAGACAAGTTGGAAGAACAAAGGCTACAGCATGGAAGAGAGCGACAGCTAAGCATTCCATACCAAGGATTGTCTCTGTAATGGAGATTGTTTCACTTTGTAATGAATATAATCTTAAGGCAAGTGGAGAAGCTACATATAGAATAATGTTATTTACGATTGCCATAATTTCTGACATGATTAACATTTTTCTAATATAATAACGCGCTTGATCATAGTTGTTTGCACCAACACATTGACCAATAACGGTAACAACCGCTAGTTGCATTGCCATCTCTGTTGTATAACATAAGACACCTAGTGAGTTTGTTACACCGTTTGCGGCAATTTGTATTGTTCCATATGTTGCGACAAATGTACTAACTAATACTTTGCCGAGTTGGAATAAACCGTTTTCGATACCATTAGGAATAGCGATAGATAATATTTTATTAACAATATCTTTTTTCCATTCTAAGATATCTTTCCAATTGACGGAAATAGGATTGTCTTGAATGAAACATAACGCAAACATCACAATGGATGCGACAATTCTAGATACTAATGTAGGCCAAGCAACACCAGCTGCCCCCATATGCCATAAATATACACAGATGAAGTTACCAACGACATTGATAATATTCATTAAGATAGAAACTTTCATGGTGATACTTGTACGGTTCATACTACGATATAGAGCAGCAGATGAGTTATATACACCTAAGAATGGGAATGATAGTGCAGTAATCCAGAAGTAGACTTTAGCACTAGCCATAACATCACTATCTACACTTCCATATAATAGTTGTAATATGCCAGCATGGAAGATGACACATAAAATACCGAATACTAATGAAATTAAGAAACTGATGGTGATTAATTGCGAAGCAGATAATTTCGTGTTTTCACTATCTTGATTTCCTAAGTATTGCGTAACAATAACCGACCCTCCACCGGCAATAGCTGTTAATATCGCAATAATTAAGTTATTCACATCATTAACAATAGAAACTCCAGAAATAGCAGCTTCACCTGCGGCAGATACCATAATCGTATCAGCCATACCAACTAACATAACGAGTAGTTGTTCGATGAGTAGAGGAAGAATCAATCTTCCTAGTTGTTTATTTGAGAACATTCTTTTTTGCATAAGCAAAATGATACCCTAATGTAAAATAATTGTTAAGAATAAAATTGCGAAAAATGTTTCATATTGCACAAAGCATATACATGTTAAAATTGATGCAGTAGGTAGAAATATGGAACAAACAAAACAAGTTGTATTAATTAGTGGAATGAGTGGAGCAGGGAAAAGTTCTGCAGTACGTATCTTTGAAGATATGGGATATCACTGTATTGATAATTATCCTGTACAACTCATTAGCTTACTTGTCGATATGATAGAAGTAAGCAATGATCCTCGATATAGTTATGTAGCTATATCCACTTCAGCACAAGACTTTCCTGAGTTTTTAAGATCATTAAAAGGTGAAGGTATTGTCGTTAGGGTATTATTCTTAGAAGCGAGTACTTCTTCTTTGTTAACTAGATATAAAAGTACAAGAAGAGCACATCCTTTATTATTGAGTAATACAGCAAATACATTAGAAGAAGCGATATCTGTAGAAAGACAGATGTTTCAAAATTATATCCAAGATTCTTTTATTACAATTGATACGACATTCATTACAGCGAAAGAATTAAAAGAAAAGATAGTGACTTACTTTGGAGAAAGAAAAGTACCAACATTCTCTTTATCTTTTATTTCATTTGGTTATAAATATGGCGTTCCTCTAGATGCAGATTTAATGATTGATGTTAGATTTTTACCTAATCCATATTGGGAAGTAGAACTTAGACCATATTCTGGTAAAGATGAAGTGGTGTATCGCTATGTCATGGATAAACCAGAGACACAAGAATTTGTAAGTAAGTTAATTCCTTTTACGGATTATATGTTTGATCAATATGCTAAAGAAGGTAAGAACCACTTTACAGTAGCGATTGGTTGTACAGGTGGTCAACATCGTTCCGTATCGATTACGAGGTATTTATATGAACATTATAAGGAAACATATAAGTGTTATATCGAACATCGAGATATAAAGGAGTATGAGAAAAATGACTAAAAAAGTAGTAGTAATAGGTGGGGGTCATGGACAATCTCTGATTTGTAGAGCACTAAAACAAATAGATGATATTTCTATTAGTGCAATTGTTACGGTAGCAGATGATGGTGGTAGTACTGGTAGATTAAGAAAACAATTTCATATTCCTGCAATGGGGGATATTCGAAACGTATTAATCTCCTTATCAGAAAAAGAAAGTGTTATGCGTAATCTAATGGATTATCGTTTTGCCTCTCTTGGTGAAGAAGACGTGGATGTACAAGGCCATAATTTAGGAAACTTAATCTTAACAGCATTAACAGAACAAACTGGTAGTTTTCTTGAGGCAATACAAGTCGCAAGTGATGTCTTGAAAGTAAAAGGTAAGATTATCCCAGCAACAACGGAAATCATCACCTTATATGCACGTATGGAAGATGGTGTAATTGTTAAGGGGGAAGCCAATATTCCAAGTCAAGATCATCACATTGAAGAAGTATTCTATGATTCTGAAGTCAAAGCAGATGAAGATGCTGTGGATGCAATAAAAAACGCTGATTTAATCATTTATGGTATTGGATCAGTATATACAAGTATTTTACCTAATGTTATTATTCCTAATATTCAACAAGCATTGCATGAATCTAAAGCAAAGAAAATCTATATTTGTAATGCAATGACGCAACCTGGTGAAACAGATGGTTATTCTGTTGAAGATCATGCAAGTGCATTAATTAGACATCACGCTCCATTAGATGAAGTCATTATTGCATGTGACGCTTTACCAAAAGAAAATGTTGAACGATATGAGAAACAAGGTAGTACACCTGTATATTTAAGAGAAGTAAAACATGATTATAAAGTCATCAAGAAAGAATTGTTATGTTTCGATAATGGCTTAATTCGTCATGATGTAAATAAAGTAGAAAAAAGTTTAGAAGAAATTATAAAGGAAAGCTAATGTCATTTACAAAAGATATCAAACAAGAAGTATCACATAAAGAATTATCCACTGATGAAGCTAAAGCTGAATTATCCGCATTAATTCAACTCACTTCATCTATTTCTATTTCTAATCGTGGTCTTGCGATGGTATCAATTACAGAAAATGCGGCTGTATCACGAACAATCTATAAATTATGTAAAGATTTATATGAAGTAGAAATTACACCTAGTGTAAAAAGAAGAATGAACTTAAAAAAGAATTTAATTTATATCTTACGTTTAGAAGGGAATGTAAGGGATATATTAACAGACTTAGGCATTTATTCTTCTAGAGGATTATTAGAAAAACCATTACATAAAATAGTAGCGAAAGAAAGTACAGCTAGAGCCTATTTAACAGGTGCATTTATGGCAGAAGGAAGTATAAATTCTCCTCAAACTACAAATTATCACTTAGAAATAAAAGCAGCCAGTGAAGAACATGCAAATTTCTTAGTAGAACTATTAGAAGAATTTAATATTCCTGCAAAAATAATAGATCGAAGAAATCATTATATTGTTTATGTAAAAAGTGCAGAGAAGATAGCAGACTTTTTGAGATGTATAGAAGCTACAGATAGTTTATTAACATTTGAAGATGCTCGTATTTCTAGAGATTTTACAAGTAATATGACGCGACTAAACAATGTGGATGTCGCAAATGTTGTAAAGAGTATGGAAGCGGCTAAGAATCAATTAGAAGATATAAAAATACTAGAAGAATATGGTGTAACAAAAAATCTAGATGAAAAGTTATTAGATGTTATCGAATTAAGAAAAGAAAATCCAGAAGCTTCTTTAAATGAACTATGTGAAGAGTATAGAATAAAAAAGGGTATTACAGTTAGTAAGTCGGGATTAAAACATCGTTTTGTAAAGATTCATGAATTACGAGAGAAAGTAGAGAAAGTATAAATGAGAAATGATTTTTCCTTTGTGATAACACTAATTCTTTTAGGAATTGGACTAATGATTGTTTTAGGTATTTTTTGGCCTGTACTTTTAGTGATTGCAATAATGCTAGTAGTGGTGCATTTGATTAATAAACATCAATTAAAGAAAGCAGAACAAGCAGCAATCGAGGAACAAGAAGATTTAGAATCACAACTATTTAAAGAACAAGTTGCTCGAAAGAAAAGAGAGAATGCCGAAATCATTGAGGCAGAATTTGTAGAGAAAGAGGATAGTGAGTATGATCGTCACTAAAGATCCAGCATTATCAGGAAGTATCAAGAATATCTGGAAGATAGCGTTTAATTTAGAAGATCCTAGATACATTGATTACTTCTTTAGAGATATTTATAAACCTGAGTATGGCTATGCTTATGTAGAAGATAGTAAGGCTGTTGCGTCTATTTGCCGTATTCCTCATCCCTTAGTATTTAATGGAAGAGTACTACAAGCAAGTATGTTATGTGGATTAAGTGAGTTACCTGATTATAGAAGATATGGCTATATCAAAAATGTATTAGATACTGTACTAGATGCATGTGAACATACTGAGTTAATTACATTAGCTAGAGCAGAAAGTGAAGAAGTACTAAAACCATATGGATTCTTACCCATCTATCAACAAAATGAATTTATTATTCAAAGAGAAGATGTAAAAAGAATTACAAACTATGGTTGTGCATATGAAGTAACACCGATTGATATGTTAAAAGTATATTCTTCTTTTATTAGAAGATTTAATGGCTTTATGGCTAGAGATATTGAAAGCTTTATTAATCTAAAGAAAGAAGTTATTTCTAGAGGTGGCAAGATCATTGGTTATTATGATGCTCGTAATCAAATACAAGGTTATGCCATTGTCTTATTACAAGGTAGAGAAGCTGTAGTAAGTGAATGTATATATCTAGATTCTATGACACTAATTAAATTAATTAATGGTGCATTACAAGAAAGATCAACCATTCATTTATATGTATCTGAAGCAGAGAATCTAAGTGTTTTATTCCCTAATGCGACAAGAAAAGTACATGATGCAGTAATGGTAAGACTCAATTCACCAGAATTATTCTCTAGATTATTTAATCGTAAAATTAATAATGTGTTAGAAGCATATTCTTTAAGTGATAAACCACTATATTTAAATGAAAGATACTAAAGATGCTACATCTGTTATTGTTTCAATTAAATTCGTATCAATGTTTAGCATATCTGTGATAAACTTTTTAAAGACATAAGAATGTCTACCTCCTTTTTGCATATAAGTAATCTTTGAACAATTACATTATATAAAAAGGATTTTTATTTTTTGAAAACCACAATAAGGTAATAACGAAACCACACTATGTAATAGCTATACTAAAACCACAGTAAGTGCAATAGGGGTCACCACACCACAGGATTTGTTATATATCTCATTATATGAAAAGGTCATTATATGAAAAGGATTTTTTTGAAATTCAAGAGCATAATATGATATAGTTAGTGATGAATCTATAAATTACAAAGGAAATGAAAAGGGAGGTGTAATTTTATATGAAAAAAATGCTTAATAAAGTGTGTAATTTCGCTTTAGCATCATTCATGGCTATGGCAGCAATCATACCTACAACAAGCGCATACGGTGGGGTAATTCTAGCCGAGGATGAAACTTATAAAATTAGTATAAGTTTACCTGAAGATAAATTAACGACAACGTCAATCGTTGAAGACGGTAAAGAAGTACAATCAGGCGATCTTGAACAAACAGTAAAAGGTCTAGCTGGCGATGATAGTGGCTTTAAAACCATTATCATGAAACCAAAAAAAGGTTATGCCTTTACGAATATTGATGCTGTTAAGTCTGCACTTAATAAAGTGATAGGTGACGCTGGTCCTTATGTAAACTTTGATAAACAAACATCAGGTTATGATGGAATACTAAAAATTGGTACATTCTTTGATTTAACTTTCAAACGTGATGTTACTGTAACTAAAGATGTATTTGAAAGTGTAATGCAAGAATCATATATAATGTATGGTGGAGTTTCTGCTGCGAATGCATCAGGTGATGAAAATAAAATGGATGCTCAATACGATTCGACAACAGGAATGTTGACATTCAAGGGTTATCCATATTCTGATAAAGCAAATGTACTTGAATGTTATGCAAATGCTGATAGCGATGCATTTTATAAATATGAAGTAACTAGATTTTATGTTAAGGTTTATAAAGGAAGCTCAACAAGCGCAAGTACTGATTCTGCTGCTATTCTTACATTTAATTTAGGAAGTGGCACAGCAGGAGAAAAAGTTACACCAGATACAACATATGCAACTGATAATGTTGTCACTCCTTCTATTAATGCGAAAAAAATTATTGAAGATTATAGTACTTCATTGACTGATGATGATTATCTATGGGTACAAGTTTGCACTATTAGTGGAAACTCCCCAGCACCAGATGCTTATGATAGATCATTCTTTATTAATGCAGGAAAAGTTAGCGATATCAAAGGTAGTTCAACTGAGACAAGAACTGTTACTATTGTGCCAGGCGATTATGTAACTTGGGATAATACTTCAGGTGCGTTAACTCAAACATTAGATGGCACAACTTCTTTCACTAATATTGTTCTAGAAACAGAGCCAGGATATGCATTTACAGATTCAACAATAACAAAGTTAAATGAAACACTAGAAGCAAAAGGATTAATGGCTGAGAAGAACTCATCTTATAAATTAACAATTAAAGCAAAAACGACTTCAGATGATATTCAAACAGTTTCAGTTGCAGTTGACGCTTCTACATTAACAAAGCAATATGTTATGTATAATGACAAATTCTCTAAAGTAGGGCAAACAGGCGAAAACAATAAAATGAATGCAAAATATGATGTTGCTTCAGGTAAGTTAACATTTGATTGCACTACTACTGGTGGTTTAGATTATTATGATGAAAACAGTGATTTAAGCAGATATACAGGTTTTAGTAGATTCTATGTAACAGTATATTCTACTGATGAAAATGGTTCTATTGAGGATGGCACAAAACTTGTTGAGTTTAATTTAGGAAAAGGTAGTGGAGATGCAAAAGCGGATACTAATTACGCATCTGAATCAACAACTGATCCATATATCAATTTGAAAAAGGTTATTGAAGAAAAAGGAACTAAATTATCTTCTTCCTCTCTTGTTTGGGTTAAAGTTAGAGCATGCTCTAATACTTCAATGATTGATGAAGGTAATGTTTTCTTCAAAATTAGAGTGGGAACTGTTGCAGAAATTACTGGTAAGAAAGTAGATCCTACTCCTACTCCTACACCTACAGCATCTTCTAGCACAAAGAAGAGTAGTGGTGGATGGGATGATGGAGGACCATTCACAACAGATACATGTGGAAATGTATTTGATAGATGGGGTAACAAGATTTATGAAGCTAAAGCATGCAACGTTGGCGGATATAATCTAGTTAGAACTTCTGTTGAAGACTAATTCATAAAATAAATACAGACTCTTATGTCATGAGAATAATACATGATAAAGAGTCTTTTTATATGCAATAGTAGTGAGAAATATGTTATCATATATTGCGATTATAAAAATTGCAAAGAAAACAAAAGGAGGTGTATTTTTATATGAAAAATAAAATGCTTAATAAAGTATGTAGTTTCGCTTTAGCATTATTCATGGCTATGACGATATTACCTACAACAGCCTTCGCTAACGAAGGCGATTCACAAGATGATGGGGGAAGCTCAGCTGATGCTACTACTTATACATTTAAGATAAATTTACCTGAAGAACTAACAACAACGTCAATAGTTGAAGAAGTAGATGGTAAAGATGTAGAAGTGGAATCAGGGGCACTTGAGCAAACAATAACATCTAATAAAGATGATTATAAAAGAGTTTTTATTAAACCGGCTCGTGATGGTGTTGCATTCACTCCTGATATTTATGATTCAATTAAGTCAATTAATAATGTGGCACATAATATCGGGCTTAACGCGTATATCTACTGGACTTACAATGGCATAATATTGATTAACACAAGTATAGGTTACGACCTAGTTGGTGGCGAAATACCTGCAACTGCATTTACAACACAAGACTCATATGTTATGTATGGTGGTAATTCTTTTGTTGGTGAAACAAGTGGCAGTGATAAAAATAAAATGAATGCACAATTCGATTCATCAACAGGTAAGCTAACATTTAAAGGCTATCCATATTCCGATAAAGTAAATGTACTTGAATATCATCCAGTTGATGGCGATGGAGTTTCTTATCGTGGAATATTTTATAAATATGATGTAGTTGGATTTATATGTAATGTTTATAAAGGTACTGCTAGTGCGGCAACTACGGATGCTTCTATTCTTAATTTCAAAATTGCAAGTGATACAACAACGGATTATGCAACAAATAGCGTTACTAATCCTACTGTTAATTTAAGAAAAATAATAGAAGATAATAGTACTTCACTTGAAGATTCAGATTATCTATGGATAAAAGTTTCAACGGTTGATGGTACAGATAGAACAGAACCTACAGTTAATGATAGATCATTCTATATTAATGCAGGAAAAGTTAGCGATATTAAAGGTGATTCATCTACAGAAAGAACTGTTGAAATTACACTATGTGATAATGTTGTAAAAGCAGCTAACTCAGGTGATTTAACTCAAACATTAAAAAACAGTTTGGCATCATTTACAAATATCCTTTTAGAAACAAAACCAGGATATGCATTTAGTGATGATACAGTAACAAATTTGAACGCTGTTCTAAATGATAAGGGCCTAACAGCTGAGAAAACATCTTATTATCAATTAACAATTAAACCAACAATATCTTCTGCTGCTATTCAATCAGTGGAAGCTACAGTTGACGCTAAAACATTAACTACTAAATATGTAATTTATAATGGAACATCTACTGTTGGTAAAACAGGTGATGCTAACAAGATGAATGCTCAATATGATTTAACTAGTGGTAAACTTACATTCAATTGCGATCAAACAGAAGCTTTGGAACGTGTTACTGAAGATGGAAGCAGAGAAGAATATGTTAACGCTGAGATAAGAGATAAATTTAGAAGATTTACTTCTACTGTAAAAGCTACACACGCTGATGGAACATCAGATAATATTATGGATATCAATATTGGTGGTGGTGAAGCATATAAGCATGATTATTCTTCTGAAGAGACTGTTAATCCATATATTTATTTAAAGAAATTAGTAACAGATTCTAAATTAGCTGATACAGACACTATTACAATTAATGTTACTGCTTGCAGTAGTGCAGGAAGAATTGAAAACTATAATTTTACAATCAATGCTGGAACAGTAGCAGAGATTTTAGGCAAGAAAGTAGATCCTACTCCTACTCCTACACCTACAGCATCTTCTAGCACAAAGAAGAGTAGTGGTGGATGGGATGATGGAGGACCATTCACAACAGATACATGTGGAAATGTATTTGATAGATGGGGCA
>CAVCUC010000021.1:0-34495 GCA_963605225.1 bacterium | reverse complement strand
TGCGTTTTTTTGCCATAAATATATTTCTCCTACATATTTCTTATTCGCAAAAAAATACCTAAATCCTCAAAATTTATTTAAAAAATTTATTTTTCCATCATTTTTGTTACATTGTGATATCTCATTTAAGATGCTATCATCTTTAATAGAGGTAAGAAAATGAAAACACCTATACTATATATTGTTATTCCTTGTTACAACGAAGAGGAAGTGCTACCAATTACAGCACCAATATTTCTAAATAAAATCAATGAATTAGTTGAGTTAAATAAAATTGATGACGCTAGTAGAGTTTTATTTGTTAATGATGGTTCAAAAGATAAAACTTGGAGTATCATTCAGGATTTAGCAAAAAAAGATGAGCATTATATTGGCATTTCTCAAAGTAGAAATAGAGGCCATCAAAATGCTGTATTAGCAGGTTTAATGGAAGCGAAAGACCATTGTGATATCACGATATCTATTGATTGCGATGGACAAGATGATATTAATGCGATGAATCAAATGGTTGATGAATACTTAAATGGATGTGAAATCGTTTATGGTGTAAGAAGTAGTAGAGAAACGGATACTTGGTTTAAAAGAAATAGTGCCCAAATGTTTTATAAACTAATGAATAAAATGGGTGCTGAAGTAGTTTACAATCACGCTGATTATCGTTTAGCTAGTTCTAAAGTATTACAACACTTAAAAGATTTTGATGAAGTCAATATTTTCCTTAGAGGTATGTTTCCTTTAGTTGGTTTCAAGAGTACATCTGTATATTATGAAAGACATGAACGTATTGCTGGAGAAAGCCATTACCCTCTTAAAAAAATGCTAGCATTAGCGTTTGACGGTATTACTTCTTTATCAACTAAACCAATTCATATTATTTCCTTAACTGGTGTAATCATTAGTGTTATTGGTTTTATTGGTATTATATGGGCTATTATTAGAAACCTGTCAGGTAATACCATTACAGGATGGACTTCTACGGTATGTATCATCTGTTTCTTAGGTGGTATACAACTATTAAGTTTAGGTGTTATCGGTGAATATGTTGGTAAAACTTACATGGAAACAAAGCATCGTCCTAAATATATTATTAGTGAAAAAACATATAACGAAAAGGTGGACTAGTCCACCTTTTATACTTTATTCCTTACTAACATTAATGCATATCCTAAAAGATTCTGCCCCTTCCATTTATCAATATCTAATCGATTCGAATCTTTCATCGATAAACCTATTCCCCAAATTTTATCTTGAACTGCACATTCCGCTAAAATAGCATCACCTGTAGATTTAAGTTGTTCTTTAAGTATTTCATTTTGTGTAAACTTAGCAATTAATCCTTCATAAATGACGATTTGTCGCATACCATTCCAAATACTGTCATTATAGTTTGAAACTTGTCTACCTAGTGCTTTAATTTTAGCTACATCTTTAGTTTCTAAGATTTCTTCCGCAACTACTTTGTCATCAAAACACATTGCCTTTTTATACATCATATATTGTTCCATCGAAGAAAATAGAACACCATCAATAACAAAATTTGATAGATACCAATTACTTAGATATCCATTTTCTTCTTCAGGATTATGAAAACAGATTATATTCATCTTTATTCACCTACTTTCTCAGCTAGTCTATATAGTAATTCCTCATCTATATTTTCTAGCATTGTTCATATTATCTCATAATAATATCTATATTTTAAACACATGAGAAAAAGGAACTGCATCAAGCAAGTTCCTTCATTTGATTAACCACCAATTTTAACTTTATTCCAAAGATCTGATAGTTTTTGTTTTAATACATCACTATAGTGGAATACTTCGTCTTTGTCGTAATTTGTACGTGGTAAGTATGCGGCATTTTCATAGTAATCACCATCTTCACCAGATAATACTTCCATAACTTCTAAGTTAGGACTAGTATAACCTACTGTTTCTGAGTTGCTATAAGCTGTATCGTAGTCAGTAATGTAGTTAATAAATGCATTAGCTAGACCAGCACAAGATGCGTTCTTAGGAATAACCATTGAATCTGACCAGTTATTTGTTCCTTGGTATGGTTCAATCCAAGCCATATCTTCATTTTCACTTAAGATATATGCAGCATCACCTGAGTAAACAACTGCGATATCTTTTTCTCCATTAACCATAGCATCAATAACTTCATCTGTTACATAAGATGGGTTAACATTTTCTGCCATTGTCTTTAACCAATTGTATGCATCTTCAATTTCATTTTCATCTTCAGTATTCATTGAGTAGCCTAGTGCTTTGAAAGCAACCATGAAGGCATCTCTTTGTGAATCATACATGAAGATTCTTCCTGAATATTTAGAATCTTGTAGGATATCCCAACCTTTTTCTTCAATTTCTGCTGGATCAACATTGTTTTTGTTATATACAAGACCTACAGAACCCCAGAAATAAGGAACAGAATATTCAAGTGTAGGATCATATGCTTGTTGCATAGCAACTACATCAGGATTTAATTGATCAAGATTTGTTAAGCTATCTTTATCTAGTTTTTGTAACATATCTTCTTGTAATAATCTTTCAATCATATAATCACTAGGTACAAGAACATCATATGAACTACCACCTAATAACTTTGTATACATGATTTCATTAGATTCAAATAAATCATAGTTTACTTTTGCGTTATACATTTTTTCAAAATTAGAGATAACATCATCTCCAATATATTCACCAGCGTTATATACGTTGATTACGCTACAACCGTATAGTTCTTCAGCATCATATTCATTAGATGCACTGCTTCCACCACATCCTACTAGAGTAGTAGATAAAGCTAATAATGATACACTAGATATCTTCAATAATTTTTTCATTCCCTTTTCTCCTTCTATTTTTAATCATAGGTACAACATTGATTACAATTAATACTGCTGTAATCACAAATACGATTAGTGAACTTAAAGCATTAATTGTAGGATTGATTCTCTTTACGTTTGAATAAACATAAATCGAAATGTTATTTACACCAGGACCTGTTGTAAATAAAGAAATAACAAAGTCATCAAATGACATCGTAAAAGCTACCAAAGCCCCAGAGATAATACTAGGTTTAATTTGAGGTAAGATAACCTTATATAAAGCTTGTAAAGGTGTACATCCTAAATCTAAAGCTGCTTCCGCAATATTAGGATCTAGACTTCTTAATTTAGGCATAATACTTAAGATTACATATGGAATACAGAATGCAATATGGGCTAGTACCATTGTTGTAAATCCTGTTTCTACCTTTAAAGAAGTAAATAACAACATAAATCCAATCGCAGTAACAATATCAGGATTTAACATTGGTAAGCTATTCACTTGTGTGACTGCTTCACGTAGTAATTTTCTACTTTTAGATAAACCGATTGCTGTAATTGTTCCAACAATTGTAGAAACAACTGTCGCAATTACTGCGCATAGTACGGTATATCCAATCGCCTCCATGATGGTACGATTACTAAACATCTTTTCATACCATTCTAGAGAGAATCCTGTAAATTTTGTTAAGGATTTTGAATTGTTAAAGCTAAATAAAACAACATATAAAATTGGAATATAGAAGAAAGCTAAGATTAAAATGACATATGCTTTCTCTAGTGGTTTTGTCTTCTTTTCAATCATTCTGATGCCTCCACCGTTGAATGGTCTAGTTTTCTCATTACAGCCATAGAAATTAGAATAATAATTGCCATAATCAAGCTAATTGCTGATCCAAAGTTCCAGTCGCCTGTTTGAATAAAGTAGTCTTCAATTAAGTTACCAATTAATACATATTGTCCTCCACCTAATAATTTAGGAATGAAGAAACTACTTACAGCTGGTAAGAATACTAATGTAATACCACTTACAACACCTGATAAGGATAATGGTAAAGTTACTCTTGTAAATGTTTCTTTATCATTAGCTCCTAAGTCATGTGCCGCAACAATTAAACTAGGATCAATCTTAGAAATCGATGTATAAATTTGTAAGATCATAAATGGTAAGAAGTTATATACCATACCAATATAAACTTTTAACTCACTATCTAAATCAAAGTATCCTAGTAAGCCACGCCAAGCATAAGTACGAACTAATACATTAATCCACATAGGTAAAGTAATTAATAGAATCATTATGCCTTGACTATTTGGTTTCATCTTTGCAATGAAATATGCACAAGGATAACCAACAATAATGCAAATCAAAGTCGTAATAAATGCCATCTTTAAGCTACGAAGTAATACTTGTGGAAATACATCATCGCTAAAGAATCTTAGAAAGTTTCCAAAAGAGAATTGAAATGTAAGAACATCATTTCCTTTTGTTGTAAAAGCATAAAGTAGAATCAATATCATTGGAGCGACAATCATGACACATGCCCAGATGATATATGGATAACTCATCTTGCTAAAACCCTTCATGTTTGTTTACCCCATCTTACGCATGATATGAATATCTTCTGGATTCCACTTTAATCCAATGCGTTCACCTTCTGTAATATGATCAGTTGTTTCAATCTTGAATTCACGACCTTGTGTAGAGAATGTTACTGGGTAATCTCCCTCAGTGATATTTTCATCATCGAAGTCATATTTAACATCCCAAATTTCAACTTTAGAGTTATCTTCTGTATTCCATGCATAAGCATCTGCCCAAAGAATTAAGTCTGTATCTAAAGCAACACTTTCATTAATTTCATCTACTGTCTTATAGAAATCAAATGCTTGGATACCTTCTTCATTCTCTTTATCTTCAATAACAGCTGGTTTAATTACATTAATCTTAACTGTAATTTCTGTTCCTTTTGATGTAGAGAATAAGCAATCATAAGATCCAACTTCTTTTTGCACAGAATATTCAATCTTAGAAATAGAAATATCTTCATCTTCATCATTCCATGCATGAGCATTTGCACGAGTAATGACTTCACTATCTGTCAAGTTATCTACATCCTCTAAATCCATATAGAATGAACTAGCTGAGATATTTTCGTGTTCACTTTCATTACGGACATCTCTATTTTTTGTGACATGCATTGTTACTGTTTTACTTGTACCAGAACTTGTTTCTACAATAACCGCATAGTGTACACCTTTAAATAGAACAGACTTAACTTCACCATTTAGTAAGCCTCTATTTCTAGCAACGATATCAATATCTTCTGGACGAATAACAATATCTACAGGTTCATTTTCTTTAAATCCTTGATCTACACATTCATAATCTGCATCATCAAAGTTAACAAGTTTATCTTTCTTCATGACACCATCAATGATGTTAGAGTCACCAATAAAGCGAGCACAATACTCATTCACTGGTTCGTTATAAACTTCTAATGGTGTACCAATTTGTTCGATTTCACCATCTTTCATGATGACAATCTTATCACTCATTGTTAAAGCTTCTTCTTGATCGTGAGTAACGAAAATAAATGTGATACCTACTTCTTGTTGAATTTGCTTTAACTCTAATTGCATTTCTTTTCTTAAGTTTTTATCTAAGGCACTTAATGATTCATCAAGCAATAAAACTTTAGGTTCATTTACTAACGCTCTAGCAATCGCAACACGTTGTTGTTGACCACCAGACATTTTAGTAACATCTCTTTTTTCAAAGCCCTCAAGACCTACTAAAGAAATCATTCTTCTTACTTTTTGATCAATAATGTCCTTTGGTTGTTTCTTTATTTTCAAACCAAATGCAATATTTTCATATACATTTAAATGTGGAAATAAAGCATAATGTTGGAATACTGTGTTTACATCTCTTTTGTATGCAGGAACTTTGGCAATATCTTCACCATCCATAATGACATGACCTTCACTAGGTTCTAGAAATCCTGCAATAATTCTTAATAATGTTGTTTTACCACATCCTGATGGACCAAGTAATGTAACAAATTCATTTTCATAAATGTCTAATGAAATACCTTTTAATACAACTTGGTTGTCGAATGTTTTAACAACATTTTTCACTTGAATCAACTTTTTCATTTTTTAATCCCCTTCAAAATTAACTAAAAAATCGGTGGCGTACTAATCCATAAAACAGTAGCTTTTTTATCACTTCTATTTTCTAAATGATGCGCCCTTGTGCCATGCAAATAAAATGTTTCACCTTTTTTTACTAAGATACCTTTATTTGTACCATCTACACATACATAGATTTTTCCATTTAAAACATATCCTATTTCTTCACCATCATGTGGTTCAATCACTTTTGAAGAAGCATGTTCGTTCATCTCCAAAATAATCGGTTCCATTTCATTTTTTTGTGCATTTGGCACAATCCAGTGAATCGTTTGTGTTTCTTGAACATCAACAAATTCATCACTTGCTGTAAAGACTATTTTTTCTTCTTGATCTTCCGCAAAGAATGAACTCATTGTATATCCTAGAGCTTCTGTAATATCTTCTAATGTTTGTATCGAAGGAGAAGCTAAATTACGTTCTAATTGTGACAAGTACCCTTTTGTTAACTCACATCTTGAAGCTAACTCTTCTAGTGTCAAATCATTCTTAATTCGTAATTGTCTAATTCTTTTTCCTATGTCCATGAAACCCTCTCTTATGTTTAGCAATTGTAAACAAATAATCATATATTGCCAAACACAAAAAAGATTATATCGAATTCTTACTAAATTGCAATATAATTTCAAACATTTTGTTTACTAATTTCAAACTTTTCTTAGATTTTATTTTATTTTTACAAATAAAAAAAGCTATCCAACGTACTTGTCAGATAGCCTAATTACTACTTAGCTTGAATATATGAACTTTTTAAGGCAAGTTCAAATTTATTTTTTCTTTTTACCGTTTCGGATTTTATACAATTCTGTATCATTATGTGGCATTTGGTTATCTTCAAATTCTCCTAAATACTCAAAATGATGATATTTCTGTCCATCAAATTCATATCCAGTATATGGATACCCTCTTTTCGTCGTTCCTTTGTACGGTTTTATTTCAGCTTCTGCTTCCTCTTTAGTATATTTATTTGAATCAAACCATATACCATCCGATTCATTTTTCCAACCTAGTTTCTTTGCTTTAAAAAGATGTTTCATCTTCAGCACCTCTATTCTTCGTCGTTTCTGTAATCTTCATCAGATTCAAAAATATTATCTGAAGAAATACTATTTTTGAAACCGCATTCTTTGCACTTCCATACATAATGATGATCATCAAAACCAGGTTGATTGTTTAAATATGCACCACAACGATCACACCACCAATCTACATTTGGAAATCTATCTGCCATACTATCTTTTCCCTCCTTTTCATTCTTAGTCAGACAAAATAAATTGTTTATATCAAATTAGCAAACTCATTCTTCAATTTCTTTTAGGTTTTTTTCAGCCCATAAATTCAAAGCATCTGATGCAAGTGATAATTCTTTTAACAGTTTTTTTATTTTAACGAAATCTGTTTTCTCGTCCTTTTCAATTACACCGTCTTTAGAAATTTGAACTAATCGTGTTATTAATGGATTAATTTCATTTAATGTATCTATAGCAGACAAAACAATACTAGGTAATTCTTTTAGTTCTATAACAGGAACTGTTGCTTTACCAATATCGCATATTTTCGAGCAATAGTAGTTACATAATTCAGGACTATTGTAGCACTTAGCCATTTGAACAACATCATACGGTTTAGCAACATCTTCATTGCTTTCAATATGTACCAATTTATCAGCTGTAACTAAATTATTCATTTTTTCAGCAGCTTCTTCTCTTGAATACCCATTTATTTCTCTTACTTGTTGGAACATATTCTTGTTCTCTTTAGTCGATTTACGTCCCATTTTTATCAGCACTCCTTTATTTTTGAAAAATAGCGTAATTAGACCTGTTTATTTTGTTCTTTTTACTATTTATTCAATTATATACAGAATTTATATTATAGGTGTAACAAGAATATAATTGTTACTTAGAAAATTCTTTTAGAAAGAGGTTATTGAATGAATGTTGATCAACGAGTATTTTTATCAAAAGTGATTTTAAAAGCAAAAGAAAATCATGATTATTCTAAAAAATTATTCACCAAGTGTATCATTCAATTTAATGATTATTCAAATCTCTTACCAAAAGAACAAAATGACATTCAAGGAGGAAATACAAATGTCAAAGAAAAATATTTATACAACAAAGGAATATAAAGGCTTTGGAAAACAAAACTATTATTGGAATGAATACCGTCAAGAAGATGACAATGTAGAAAAAGTAAATTGTCATCGCCAAAAATTCTTTGATGGCCATGAAAATAATTGGAATTATGAGGAAAAAGTTGTTGATTCATGGAAAACAAACGACCCTTCTATGCCAGAATGGCTATCCAAATATACTTATGATAATGAATAAAATGCGCTTATGAATATAGAAGAAACTTATAATAAAACTAAAGAACAAATTGTTGCTTTCTATAATGAAAATAAGCCCGAAATCATTATTGGAACACTCGTTATCTTTGGATCATTATCTTTAGTATGTTTACATCAACATAAACAAATTAAATCAGATAAAATATTAATTTCAAAGTTAACTAAACAAAATAAAATTCTAAGATTTCAAAACTCAAATTTGCTTGATAAATATAATTTGTTAGATTCTAAAACCAAAGCATTAAACAAAGATAAAGGTTATTTAGCTTCCAATTTACTAAGATGTGGTCAATCTATTGGTGGTCATGTTATGGCTGATAGACGATATCATCCAAATTATTAAAACTAAATTTCAATATTATTTTCTCTCAAATGGTTTTTACCTCCTCTTAAAAGAATATTCACTTTGATGGATATTCTTTTTATATAAACGATATTTTCGTTAATATATTTCTTACTAGTTTCACAAACAAAAAAGCTATCCAACGTACTTGTCAGATAGCCTAATTACTACTTAGCTTGATTGATTAAATTTTGTAAATCAGCTTCACTAGCGAAACCAACTTGTTTTTTCACTGGTTCACCATTTTTAAGAATAATTAATGTAGGAATAGACATGATGCCATACATTTGTGCTACTTCAGGTAAATGATCAACATTTACTTTAGCAAATGTAACATCTGTATTACTCTCACTTAATTTTTCTACTACTGGTCCTACCATCTTACATGGTCCACACCAGTCAGCGTAGAAATCAATAAATACATATTCGTTATTCTTAAGAATTTCGCTATATTCTTCTTTTGTTTCAACAATCTTCATTTGAATATCCTCCTTGAGAAGACATTATGTCATAGAAACAATAAATTGTCTTATAGTTTGCTCGCAGCTGCTTTGTCTAATAAAACTGTTACATCTGCATGGTCTTGTAAAATACTTGCTGGACAATCTGTTGTCTTAGGACCTTTTAACATACCATATACAGCTTCTGCTTTATTTGCTCCTGTTGCGATAACAATGATTTTCTTAGCTCTCATGATAGAAGCTAAACCCATTGTAATAGCCTTTGTAGGAACTTTATTAATGTCATTTTCAAAGAAACGAGCATTATCAGAACGAGTTTGTTCTGTTAAATCCATTAGATGAGTAAGACTATCAAATGGTGTACCAGGTTCATTAAATGCGATATGACCATCAGAGCCAATACCTAATACTTGAATATCTACTGTATGACCTTTCATAGATTCTTCATAGTTTACGCATTCTTGTTCTTCATCACTTGATTCACCAACTGGTACATGTACATTTTCATCTGGAATATCAATATAATTGAATAAATTCTCATGCATGAATGTCCAATAGCTTTGTTCATGATTTCTTGGTAAACCTACATATTCATCTAGATTCCAAGTTAATACATTCTTATAAGATGTACCATTTTCTTTATGATCTTTAATCATTTCTTTATAAAGTCCTACTGGGCTAGATCCTGTAGCTAAACCTAATACAGGACTATCTTTTTCTAAGATAGGCTTCATTACCTTGAATGCTTCTTTTGATACTTCATCGTAGTTTTCACAAATTGTAATTTTAAACATAATCTCCTCCTATGTTCGCGCTTATATATCATAGCATTCTTTTAGAAAATTGTAACCGCATACGAAGTCGTAAATGTGCGATTTTCCGCTAAAATCATCGTACCTTCACGCTTTTCAAATGGAACTTCCACTTTTGTAAAATCTGTATGGGAATGCCATGGTTCAATACATACAAATGGAGCATTATTTTTACCAGACCAGAACGCTAACCATTCATATCCTACAACATCTACTTTTACACCATGCTTACCGTTAGTTAAAGTTACGTATGAACTCTTTGGATTATGTAAGATGATTGTTTTTTCTAATAAGTCTCTATCTAAGCTAATCGTATATCCATCTGTTGAAGTAATTTCTTCTGGATAAACTTCTTTATTTGAGAATACTAGTTTATAGTCACTTTGTTTTTCGCCATTTTCCATTGGACAATTAAATGCTGGATGTAAACCAAAATTAAATGGCATATCACGTTCACTTCTATTCGTAATATCGTAAGTAATTACTAGTTTTGATCCTTGTAATTCATAATGAATATCTAATGTAAACTCAAAAGGATATTGTTTTAATGTTTCTTCACTATCTTTTAGTTCCATTACAATATTAGATTCATCATGTTTAATACAAGTAAATTCACTATTTCTTGTAAAACCATGATTTCCCATGTGATAAGTTTTGTCTCCTAAATGTATTTCCTTATCCCATGTACTACCAACAATAGGAAATAGTGTTGGATTTCTACCAGCCCAATATGTTGCGTCACCTTGCCACATATGTTCTGTTTGTGTCTTTTTGTCTTTAAAAGATACGATTTCTGAAGCATGTTCACTAATTGATACAACTACTTCATCATTTTCCATTGTATAAATTGCCATATTTTTCCTTCTTTCTTTTAAGAATTTCTTATTAATTCGATTATAGCATGAACAAATGACTCGATATGTTATAATTACATAGATTTTATACATATGAAAGTTAAAAAGAGAAGAAAACCCCGTATAAAAGCGAGTATACGTAGAATCAGTAGAAAAGCCCTTATTGTTATCCTGACTATAGGAATCTCTATGGGACTTTTTGGTTATGGAGCTTTATTAATCGTATTAAAAGGTCCTTCCCCTACTTTTAGCAACTTAATCATTTCAACCATGATGGAAACTAGACGTGGCAAAAAGATTGTTCATATGTTTTTTACAGATGAAGAAATAGAAGCGAAGTTATCAAAGAACGCTGTTAGTTATACAGATCAAGTCACTTATAACAATGAAGAAGATTTTGTCATACCGGAAGATGAAAAAGACGATATTGAAATCATTGATATTAGTGGTTCTACATATAAAGGTAAATTAATGATTGTTCGTGATCCTTCTAGAATTGCCTTAGGTGTCAATACATTAATGGGTGAAGATAGTGCTTCAGGTTTCTTAGTACAAGATTATGTAGAAAAAGAAGGTGCTATTGCTGGTATTAACGCTGGTGGATTTGATGATCCTAATGGCCAAGGGGATGGCTCAATACCATATGGTGTAGTCATTAAAGATGGAGAACTTGTTGCTGGAGACTTAGATTCTTGGGTATCTCTAATTGGATTTAATGCGCACCATCACTTAATTGTAGGAAATATGACTGCTGAAGAAGCTTTAGAATGGGGAATTACAGATGCAGTTACATTTGGTCCTGTATTTATTGTCGATGGTAGTCCTGTTGCAGTAACTGGTACTGGTGGAGGATTAAATCCTCGTACAGTCATTGGCCAAAAAGCAGATGGATCAGTACTATTACTTGTTATTGATGGAAGACAAACAACTAGCTTAGGTGCTACATATGAAGATTGTATTAATATCATGCTTGAATATGGTGCAATTAATGCAGCTAATCTTGATGGTGGATCAAGTTCTGTTATGGTATATCAAGGTGAAATCATCAACAATATTGTTTCAATGCGCTCAGATAGGACGGTGCCAACAGCATGGATAGTAAAATAGAAACTAGTAAAATAGAAACTAGTAAAATAGAAACTAGTAACCTAGATACGAATAAAATAGAAAAAAGTAAGGTAGAAAAAAAGAAAAAGAATTCTTATGAAGAGCGCATCAAAGCAGGAAAAGAATTCTATATTACCCTTTTAAAAGTTGTTCTATGTTGTTCGATTATATTTGCTTCTGGACTTGGTTATTTATGGTTTTGGTTATCTAGATATGAACGACAAAGTGTAAATGGTGCAATGACTGAATATGTCAAAAAAGTTGGAGCTCATAAATGGAGTGAAATCTATCAAGAAGATATAGAAAACTTTGTCGAATTAAATGATGAAGAAACTTATACGAAATATTTAGTTTGGTTATATGGTGATCGTAATGTTTCAGGCATGACATTCTCTTTCTCAGGAAAAGATGATTATTCTTCTTATTATGATGTTTATTACCAACAAGAAAAACTATGTGCTTTAGAAGTAAGAAAACCAGAAGGTTCCGCTGTATGGAAAGTTCGTACAGTATCTCAAAATCATAGCTATACATTTGATTTACTAGAAGATACAACATTCTCTATTAATAATAACTTAATTACAGATAGCTATTCTCATACAGAAGATAATGTTCCACTAGCATTTGAAGGTTTAAATTTAGATGACAAAATGCCAAGTGTTACACGTTACAGTATTAATGGATTTATCTCAGCCCCTGTTGTTCAAACAAGTTCTGACTATATTACAATAAGAGATTATTCTAGTGATCATTTCTATATAGGTAAAGCTCCTACTAGTGATCAAATCACAGAATTCACACAAGAAATTGAAGATACAGCTATAGCTTATTGTAAATATATTACTAAAGATGGTACATTCTATGCTTTAACTCAACATCTTTATCCAAATACTGATTTCTACTATGCAATATCAAGTTTTGATAACCAATGGTTTAGTGATCATGACAGTATTGAATTCAAAAATACAAAAGTATATGACATTATGCCTATAGGTGAAAATGCATTCATTGGATCAATTTCATTCGATTATGTCGTATCTGCTAGTGACGTAACAAAAACATACACCAGTGCTTACCAACTATTCTTCGTAAAAAATAGTTATGGTAATTGGCGTATGTCTAATCTATATATCTTAAGTGATACTTCAGAAACAGAAGAAACTAATTAGATTCTTCTGTTTTCTTTAGGCCATATCCCCAAAAAGTATGGTCATTAGTATATACAATTTCACAAGATGCTTCTTCACTTGCCTTTGCATTACAACGTTCTTCTCCGGACTTGCCATCAAATAATTCAATGTACTCACTAGCATCTTCATTTAATACAACATCACAAGGATAATCACTATTTGAACCTTCTTTTGTACAATTCTCTTTTTCAATCTCTTCTTCGCTAACAATAGTATTTTCTTGTGATTCTTCTATCTCAACATATTCCGAATCTTTAACATATACAGTCACAGGAACATCTGTTTCATTACCACTTGTATCAATAGAATAAAGAATAGGATAGTATTCCCCTGCTTCATCGTAATTGACATATCCTTTAACAGATACATCCATTAACCCATCTACATCGTCATATGCCGAAACATTAGAGAAATCGATTGGTTTACCAACTACAGTAAAAAACTCATATTGTGTTAAGTTAATATATGGTCCTGTCACATCATTAGAAGATGATATTTGACTTGTAGAACATGCATAAAGCAAAATAGCACTAATTAATATCAATATTTTTTTCATACAGTTATTTTATATCATTCTAGTAAAAAACTCTATCTAGGATATTAAGCATGAAACATCTCTCGAGTTTACATTTTATCTTAAGAAACTGGTTTCTCGTTCATGATTGTTTCTATAATCAACCCTATATTGCTTGTGACTGTCCCTTTACATTTATGAATATCTTGATTAATTTTCTTTTCTTGAGAAATTGCACATAGTACATTTTCAGCAAGATTTCCTATTTGTGGATTTCTTTTTGCATTTATTCCTGTTAAATCTTGTAATAAGTTGAAAGTAGGATTTGTAACTGCATATTGTTTATACTACAGGAATACTAATTTCAGTCACAAATTTTTGTATATCACTTGTAAATCCATAATCAATCATACTGATTTCACGAGAAAATCCTGTAATCGTTAAATGATGTTCATGAATATAATCTAGTAATCTTTGATAATATTTAGCCGCATCCATATGTGTACCACAATAACGAATACGAACACATTTTGTTTCCTCTAAAATAATCGTTTTTGTTTCCACATAGTCTTCTTGATCTAATAGTAAAAAAACATAATCGTATTGGGCAAATAAATTCTTTTCTAAATGTTCCTTAGAAATGCCTATACCGACTTTACCTAAAAATATATTTGATTCTCTAGAATAAGAATCTAGTTTACGAATAGGTTTTTCCATGTCATAAAATTCATGTATTTCCATCTTATTTTCAATTAATGTAATCTTTGTAGATGGTGAAATCAGTTCTTCAATAACATCCAAATGAGAGTTTTTAGCATCATGTAATTGTTCTAAACGATTATCTATTTTCTTTTCTATTCTCTCTAGTTCCAGTCTTTTTAAAGTAACTGTTTCTTTTTGTTTAAGTAATATTTCTTCTATCTTATCGATGTCACGATTATTCAAGAAATCTTTTATTTCTTTTAGAGGCATATCTAAAGCTCGTAAATATCGAATAATATTTAACACTTCAAATTGATCACTACTGTAATAACGATAATTAGTTTCAGGATCAATCCATTTTGGTATAAGTAACCCTTCTTTTTCATAGTGTCTTAAGATACTTACACTCACATGAAATAAACTAGCTACTGTACCAATAGGATATAGATCATTTTTTTTCATTCTTCTTTTCCTTTTTATTTAATGTTATAAATAGAATAACACAGATGATTGAAGATAATAATGAACCAGATGCTGTAGCTAGTCCCATTGGATATAAAGTATCAGTAAATGTTGTAGAAGCTAAATAAACTAACGGAACACGTACTAAAGCTATTGCAATAATATTATGAATAAATGAGTATATTGATTTGCCACAAGCACAGAAATATCCACTAAAACTAAAATGAATTCCTGCAAATAATGCATCCCAAATATATCCTTTTAGATATTGATCTCCCAAAGAAACAACTACATCTGATTCTGTAAATAATGAAACTACATTACCTGCTGCTACTTGCATAATTAAGCCAATGATTAATCCAAAACCAACGGTAATACTAATAGCGTAATATAGCGTTTGTTTTGCTCGTTTAATTTTCCCTGCACCAATGTTTTGTGCACCAAGTGCGGATACTGTAGATAACATAGAAGAAGGAACTAAGAAAATAAAACTAATAATTTTTTCAACTATTCCTACAGCTGCCGCATCATTTAAGCCTCTTTTATTAGCGATAACAGTAATAATGATAAATGCGACTTGAATTAGACCATCTTGCACAGCAATTGGACTACCGATTTTCAAAATACTTTTCATCATCTTTTGATCTACTTTTAAATCATCTTTAGTTAGATGAATTCCTGTATCCATCTTACGAATAACATATAAAGAAATTAATACACTAGAAGCTTGTGATAATGTTGTACCTAGTGCTGCACCACTTGGGCCTAAGTGAAAATAACCAATGAATAAATAATCTAATGCAATATTTAAGATACATGCAATCATGACAAAATACATTGGTCTTTTACTATCACCTAATCCTCTAAAAATAGAGCTAATAATGTTATATGCAGTAATAAAAGGTATACCAATAAAACAAATAAGTAGATAATCTTTTGTACCTGAAACAGCTTCTAGTGGTGTAGACATGACACTTACAATACCACTTCTACAAACAACCAATATCAAAGTTAATAGTAGAGAAAATATAGCAAATAAAGTAATAGAATTACCCACACCTTTTGATGCAGAATCACTATCTTTCGCCCCTATTGCTTGACCAATTGTGACTGTAGTACCCATTGCTAAGCCAACGATGATTACCGTAATCATATGCATAACTTGTGAACCAATGGATACTGCTGTCGTACTTTCTACACCACAGAATTGACCAATGATAAATAAATCTGCCATGCCATATAAGGTTTGTAAGAAATAAGAAAATAAATATGGTATACAGAAATAGATTAAATTTTTAAGTACACTACCTGTTGTTAAATCTTTATTCATAAACGATCACCTCAAATATAATATATGAAATGTTATAAACTCTACAACAGTTATAGAGTCAAGAGTATAAAAAAAAGATGTTACCACAAGGATAACATCTCAATATGATTAGAACTTAACGATTTCGCCTTGAGCTGAACCAGAGATAGCAGCAGCGTTAGCTTCATCAGTATCAATATGCATAGCTAAAGCATATTTATCAGATACACGAATTACTGTATCACCAAAGATTACTGAACGGCCTTCTGTTTCAATCTTAACAGCTACTACTTCACCATTTGTTACACCATATTTCTCAGCATCAGCAGGTGTCATGTGTACGTGACGTTTAGCAGCGATTACTCCCTTAGTTAAATTGATTTCTCCAGCAGGACCAACAAGAGTTAAATCTCCAGTTGTACCTTCTAAATCACCAGATTCACGGATTTGTGCTTTAACACCTAATTGACGAGCTTCTGTTAAAGAAACTTCAACTTGTGTTTCAGAACGTAATGGTCCTAAAATTCTAGCTGTTAAGCTTCCTTTAGGTCCTTTTAATGTAAGTTTTTCTTCACTTGCAAATTGCCCAGGTTGGCTTAGAGATTTTACAGGATGTAATTCTGATCCCTTTCCGAATAAGATATCCATATCATCTTGAGTAACATGAATATGACGTGCACTAACTTCTACTAAAAACTTTTCCATTTTGTCTCCTTCTTTCCCCTCTATTATAAGACTTTATCCTAATTTCGTTCAATCAATGTGTTAAAATATCCGCTACAATTAAACCATTTGCGGCAGCTTGAGATAAGCTACGTGTAAATCCAGCACCATCTCCTAAAGCATAAATACCTTTTGTATTTTTTAATTCAAAGTTTTCTGTTTCAGGACGAGCACTATAGTATTTACATTCAACACCATATAATAATGTATCATAGTTCGCTGTTCCTGGTGCTACTTTATCTAATGCATGTAGTGTTTCAATAATGTTATCTAATTGTCTTTTTGGCATACACAAAGATAAATCACCTGGCACTGCATTTAACGTAGGTCTAGTACTACTTTTCGCTAAACGTATGTCAGATGTACGTTTACCTTGTTCTAAGTCACCTAAACGTTGAACTAGTACTGATCCACCACTAATTTTATTCGCAAGACTTGCTACATCACGTGCATATTCTACAGGTTCATGGAATGGACTTGTAAAATGAGTACTACATAATAACGCAAAGTTAGAGTTCATACTTTGTTTTGCTTTATCTTTATAAGAGTGACCATTAACTGTTAATATTCCATCAGAGTTTTCTGTTACAACATAACCTCTTTCATTAAAGCAGAACATTCTCGTTTTATCACCATATTTACTAGATTTGTAATAAATTTTTGGTTCATAAATCTTACTAGAGAAATCTTCCCAAATTTCATATGGTAGCTCAACTCTCACACCAATATCAACTTGATTATTTTGTAATGGTACATTATTCTTTTGACACCATGATTCAAATAATCTGTTACCAATTCTACCTACAGCAAATACAATCTTATCGCCTGTTACACTCTCTTCTTTTCCTTTACTTGTGTAATAAACTACATGATTCTCAGCATCTACATCAGTAACGTTAGATTCCGTACGAATTGTTACTTTTGTTTCTAAATCTCGAATCATATTTAACATTGTGTTGTAGTTTGCATCTGTACCTAAATGTTTTACTTGAGCTTGTTGCATATGTAAATCATATTTTAAGCATAATGCTTTTAATGAATTATCTGGTTTATAGCGTTCATCATCAGCACCATATTTTTGTAATATAGAGTCAGCTAACTCAATATAACGCATAACTTCTCTTTCATCCATTAGTTCTGGTAACCATCCACCATATTCTGTAGTGATATTGTATTTACCATCACTAAATGCACCAGCTCCAGCCATACCTTCCATGATTGAGCATGACTTACACTTAATACATTTCTTTACTTTGTTTGCTAAAATAGGACATTCTCTTTTGTCTAGAGCTTTACCTCTTTCCAGCAATAGAACTTTTAGGTCTTTTTTGTTTAATGTTAACTGATAAGCACACATTAAACCACCAATACCTCCACCAATAATTACGACATCATAATTTTCCATTTTATACACTCCTATGCTTTTGAAATAGATTTTTTACGTTTAATAATATTTACAAATCTTCCAATTAACATTCTAAATGATTTATATGCTACAGCATATACTAATGTTGTAATAATCGTTACTAATATACCAAGTAATAAAATACTAATAATTAAATGAGAAACACCACCTGTCACATAATCTATACAAGTGTTCCATGCTAAATAACTACCTATTGCGATAACAATACCAACCACTAAACGACTAGCTACCATAGCATAATATCTAAATTCAGATAAATTAAATACTTTATGATAGACAAGGCGAGGATTATAGAAGAAATCTATTGTCCAATAAGCAATTGTCGTTGCTAATATTACGCCTAATAAACCTAGTTTGCTAACTAAGATAATCGATAAAATAATCTTTGTAACAGCTAATAAATACGCATTGTTTTTCGCATCAACATACAATCCATTCGCATCACGAGGAATAATGATTGATTGTCTAATCGTCATATAAAAGATATTTAAGGCAAACGCTGCAGACATCATTACTGTAACTGTATATTCAGGACGATTCATCCAGATATGAACAAACTCTGGCATCACCACAAAAATTACTACAGATACAATTGTCGCAACGTAACTTGCAAAATTAAAGAACTCTGTAAATACACCATAAACATTACCTTTAGAATCATTAAATAAGTTTCCAAAAGAATTCATTGGTGAAGTAACCATTGATTGCGTAATCTTACCAATATTATCTGTTAGATAACTAAATGTAGAATAAACAGATGTCATCGCATATCCCATAATTCCTGAAATCACAATATTATCTGTTTGTGTTATTGCTAGTTCAGATAAACGTTGAATGACAGCGTATTTTGCTTTATTTGCAAAAGAAGAATCATCAATGTTTTGTGGTTTGTCATTTAACCAAGGATATGCTTTTAAAGCTATTCTTCTCGCACCTATATTAGAGATTAAGATATTACATCCTTCGATGATTAATATCCAAACAAAGTTCATCTTAAAGTGTATTGCTAGAACCATAAATACCATTCTTAAAATAGATACACTTTGAATGAGTAAATTAATCTTATATTCTTTTTGATCCGCCACAATGACTAGATTTGGCCCCATTAAGAAATAAGAAATACCATAAGGTAAAGCTAACAGTAAGAATACACCAACTGTTTGATAATACGATAATGGTGATTCTGCAAAAAATGGATAAACAACAGCTACTAAAATAGACGCAAGAATAACAACAATACCTGTTCTTCTAAATATCTTTAATGCTCCATGGTAGATATTAAGAATTGTATTATGATCATCTTCAGCAAGTGGTTTATACAAAAGTTGTCTAAAAGCAAGTGAAAAAGCTAGCTCACAAATATTCAAAAAAGTAATCACTTGGGCAATTGTAACTTGTAAACCATTTAATTCACTTCCATAGAAGTTAATAAATAATTTAACTTTAATTACCCCTATTACTGGTAATAATACTGCAGCTATCGTGCTAACTATAAAGTTGTAAAAAGAATAACGTGTACGCGTAAATAAACTCCTCTATCGAATTTTTGCGTGAAATGCCCACGCAGTAAACTTATTATAACATTTTAAGAAAATACGATTATTTTTTGTTAAGTTCTGAATATATTGGTTTTTCTTCCAACGAGGAAAGTATTTTTTCATCACTTTCTTTGACTCGTTATAGCATTCTTTCCAATATGGTGAACGAATAAAGCGGAACATACCATATAATCGTAAATGTTCTATATGTAAATACTCTAGTTCATCATGATACTCATCATATAAATCATTCTTTTGAAATGTACTACGAACTAGATCCATCACATTAAATATTTCTTTGATTCTAGCACTAGCAACAGAAGCCATAATGGAATCTTCTCTTTGTCTATAGTGCATTAAACATTCTTCTAAATAGCCAATATTCTTTGCTTTAGCAAATAATATCGTTGTAACAGGTATATCTTCATACCATGTTCCAACGGGGTATTGTAATTCATTTTCTTTAAATAATGAAGCACGGTAGATTTTATTCCATGCAAACATTGGAGATAGTAATGCTCTTTTTTGAATAGTAGGAGCATCCCAAGAAGATAAGCCTTTCATCACATAACATTTCTCAGGATGAAAAGCATAATAATATTCAATATCTGTTACGACAATATCATTTCCTTCTTCTGCTACTTGAATCATCTTTTCATATAGTGTTGGTTCAACAAAATCATCACTATCCAAAAAGCCGATATATTCTCCCTTAGCAAACTTCATTCCATAGTTTCTTGCATCAGATAAACCACCGTTCTTTTTATGAATTAAGTGGAAATTCATATTGTAGTTTGCATATTCTTGAGCAATTGATGGTGTATCATCCGTACATCCATCATCTACCATAATAACTTCCATATCTTGTAATGTTTGACATACTAGAGAATCTAAACATTCTCTAACATAAGATGAAACATTATACATTGGTACAATTACGGATAACTTCATGAATCCTCCAAGTCTTATGCAAACTCTTTAACCATCTTTTTCACAATATGACTATATGTGAATGAAAATAAATTCTTGTTCATTAATGCTAAGTCTTTATTTTTTTCTACAAATGCATTCTTTGTATATTTCTTATATAAAGGTTTAATTTCCTTTTCATGTTCACATAGTTTTTCTACAAATGTACCTAAATAATTTAATGTCGTTTCATAATCTTCTTTGCTACAATTCATTCTTCTAGATTGATAAAGCATGAATTTATAGCTTTCAAACATACGATAATAGAAAATATCTGGAATATTCTCTAGTTTATCCGCATGAGTAAGAATTGTCTTAAATACTAATATTTGACCATTCATTGCTTTATAAGATACATCCGTCATTGTATTTCCTGTACGATTAACTAAGTAATTCGCTAATGCTTTATCGGTATAAATGACTTTTTTACTATTTAATAACGAAATATAGAATAATAAATTATCTGTATAACCAACATGTTCTGGGAATTTAATTCCTTTTGCTAGTTCTGTGCGATATAACTTTGCGTGAGGACTAGGATCAATGAAAAATAAATCGTCAAACTCTTTTGTTGTATTTTTATAAACAGTATCTGTTTTTAATGTGACAAACTCTTTGTTATAAGCTAAATCATAATCACGATCTGTACTATCTTCATAAACAAAAGTTTTTGCCCCAACAGTAATATCTGCACCAGAAATTTTTGCTAGATTTAATAATGTTTCTACTGCATTATCTTCTAATGTATCATCAGGGTCGCACACTAAGAAATATGGTGTCTTAATTTCTTTTAACGCAACTTGAAGAACAGAACCATATCCCCCATTTTCTTTCTTAATTCCTTTGATTTTATCAGGATATTTTTGACAATACTCTTTAATAATGTCTTCGCAATTGTCTGGCGAACCATCATTGATTGCTAGTACTGTAAAAAGAGAACTAGTTTGTTTTAATAAGGATTCAAAACAAGCTCTTAAATATTTTTCCACTTTATAAATTGGAACAACGATTGTTACTTCTGCACTCATGAGCTAACCTTCCTTTTATATTTTAAATATGCTTTTAATAACTTTGGATTCATATAAATCCAATCATATTTCTCTCTCTTTATTGGGTATTTGCATTTAGGATATTCTGGCCAATTTTGTTTAATAAACCAAAAACATACTTGAATAAATTTATCTGTCATTTGTTCATCATCAACAGTTCTTGTCTTTTTCAAGCATTCAAGAATATTAATACAACCTAAATACTTTAATTCTTCATAATATTTTTCATATATTCCTAGTTTCTTATAATCATCTAATGTAATTTTCACCATATCTAATACGTGATAAATAGAAAAATTAAATTGATGCGTAATGTTACCAGGGCGATCTTGTAAGTAATCATATAAAGGTTCACGAATAAACGATACCTTTTTACATCTTGCAAGTAATCGATATGTCGTACCTAAATCTTCGTAGTAATATCCCCAAGGATATTCAATATCATTATCTTTAAATAAAGATAATTTATACATTTTATTCCAAGCACAATTCTTAATGCTTGTAAGTAATGAAGGCGTATCTTCGATAGAATAGATTTTATCTTCTGAGAATGGATTAGAAATAATTTCTTTCTTTCCTGTTTCTAGATAGTATTGATAAATATCAAACATCACCATATCGCTATCTGTTTTTTCTAATTGATTTACACATTTTTCTAGTAATGTATCTTCGATAAAATCATCTCCATCCACAAAGTATATATACTTACCTTGTGCATGTTTCATACCGACATTACGAGCATCAGATAAACCACCATTTACCTTATTAATAATCTTAATTCGGGAATCAATTGTCGCATATTTTTCTAAGATAGCTAAACTACCATCTTTTGAACCATCATTAACAAGTAATAACTCAAAGTCAGTAAAAGTCTGTTTCAAAATAGACTCAATGCATTTTGAAACATATTTTTCAACGTTATATATAGCAACAACGATACTGACTTTAGGCATTGTGATTCCTTTCTTTAATTTTATTTAACACTTTCATTGTAATATCTTCTTTCGTAATTATTAAGACTAAAGCATAAATAATTACACCAGTCATTACTTGAATTAATGTGCCTAGTACATTAATTGGCAAGAACTTCCCTTCAAAATACACTATAGCTAGCATGAATAAAGAACCTATTAGATATACATAATAAGATTTAGTATTAAATGTAATCTTTACTTTCTTTCTTATAGAAACATATTGAATTAAAGTGACTGAAGCTTCAGCAATAACACTACTAATTACAGCACCATAAGCTCCTATCTTTGGTATGGAAATTAAATTCAAGCAGAAATTAATCACTGCACCAGAAATAACGCTTAATGAGTATCTATTATACATTCCTGTTGGTACCATGTATTGAATACCTGTTACATTAGACATTGAGATAAAAATGACAATTGGTGCTCCTGTACAAACTAATGAAGCAATAATTGGAGCTGTTGGTAAATACCAACTCATTAAATTAGGTGCTACTGCAATCATTCCAAAACACATCGGTAAAGCTAGTAATAATGCAATTTTCATTGTTGTATTCACTAAGTTTTGTGCCTTTTCCTGACCTTTTTCATCATTGTAATAAACATTTGTCACTCTTGGTAACATCACACTACCAATAGAAGTAATGAAATATAAGAACATCTTTACAAAGTTCATTGATGTTTTATAGAACTCTAAATGTTCAGTATTATATAAATAACCAAGCATTGTTTGATCTAGCATCGTATAAACACTAATGGCAATTGTAGGTACAAATAGTTGGAATGTAGCCTTAAAGTGATGTTTATATGCTTGAACAATAGATACCTTTTCAAATGTAATATATTGTTTTAATTGAGCAAACATAATCATTTGTCCAAATAACTCACTACCTGCATTAATTAAAATATAAATCCATAAGTCTTCAGGTGATTTACATAATAAGAAAATTAGACTAACACCTAATACTTTAACAACACTATTACGAACACTAGCTTTCTTAAAATCTTCTAATCCATAGAATAACCATGTGATATCACACATACTTGCAATCATTGTTAATCCTGTTAACAAGTACACATATAAGTTTTCTTTTACTGTACATAAACAGAAAACATAGTACGCAAGCATTGCAATAAGCATATTGAGTACTTGCATATAAAAGATTTCAAAGAATGTCGTATTTAATTTTTGTTTATCATCACGTACTTTTGCGATTTCACGATTACCGTAAGTATTTACACCTAAAATACCAAACAAAATAAACCAACTCATGATATTACTTGCAAAAGAAGAAATACCTAAAACAGATGGTGTAATATGTGCATAAGTATATGGCACTAATACCATTGGTAAAATAATACGTACTAATTGATATAAAATGTTATAAATATAATTTTTAATAATTTTACTATCCATGAACACTCCTTATATGTGCTTAGTGAATAAGCATTGATTATTATACAACTAAAAGAGAAAAGGTCTAAATCAGACCTTTTACATTTTACTTACTACTTCTAATGCATGTTCGACAATAGCGTCCATATTGTAATAACGATATTCTGCAAGTCTTCCTAAAGGAATAAGATTTGGAATCTTATCACTTAATTCTTTATAAGCATTATATTTTTGCTTACTTTCTTCTGTAAAGATTGGATAATATGGAATATTTCCTTTTTCAGCATTACGGTTATAAATATATGGATATTCAACAGCAATCGTCGTTTTATCACTAGGTTTATTTTCCATAAAATGCTTATATTCTGTAATTCTAGTATATGGATGAATTTCAGCACTATCTGGATAATTTACTGTTGCGACAGGTTGGAATGTACCTTCTTTACTTTGCACATCAAAAGATAAGCTACGATATGGTAATTCTCCTAAGCAATAGTCAAATAAAGCATCTAAGATACCTGTATAGATAACTATGCCAGAATATTCTTTTCCTTCAAAATAGATTTTACCGTTATCAGCATCTGGTTTTAATAAAGTTGTAGCGTCTACTTCTAAACGAACTTCAATATTTGGATGATTTAACATTTCAGTAAAGATTCTTGTATAACCATTTTTAGGCATTTGTTGGAAAGAATCTTGGAAATAACGATCATCATAAGATACAAGTACTGGTACTCTAGCTGTAACTGCTGGATCAATCTCTTCAGCACTATATCCCCATTGTTTCATCGTATAGTATTTAAATACATTCTCAAATATAAACTCAGCTAATTCTTTTACTTCCGCATCAGGATGCTTTCTTAACTCAAGTATTGGAACTTTTGTGTCCATTCCATATGCTTTAATTAATGCATCTTTCAAACGATTTGCTTTTTCTTCTTCAAAGCATAATTCGATAGATTTTAAGTTAAATGGAATTGGTACAAGCTTGCCTTGAACGTATCCTAATACACGATGTTCATATGGATGCCAATCTGTAAATTCACTTAAAAATTCAACAGCTTCTTTACTATTTGTATGGAAAATATGTGGGCCATATTCATGACGAACTACACCATTTTCATCTTCATAATCATATGCATTTCCTGCTAAATGGTTTCTTTTTTCTAGAAGTAGAACTTTCTTTCCCTTTTCTGCTAATTTTCTTGCAGACGAGCTTCCTGCTAGTCCTGCTCCAACGACAATAACATCATATTCTTTCATTATTTACGGTCTCCATACATCTTTTCATAGTAGTTTTGATATTCACCATTTACGATATCTTCCCACCATTTACGGTTTTCTAAATACCACTTAATTGTCTTTTTAATACCATCTTCAAACTTAGTATCTGGTAGCCAACCAAGTTCTTCATGAATCTTAGTAGGATCAATCGCATAACGCATATCATGACCTTTACGGTCCGCTACATAAGTAATTAAAGATTCTGGTTTATCTAATTCTTTTAAGATGATTTTTACAATGTCGATATTGGCTTTTTCATTATGCCCACCAACGTTGTAAACTTCACCTACTCTACCCTTATGAATAATCAAATCAATGGCTTTACAATGATCTTCTACATATAGCCAATCTCTAACGTTTAAACCATTTCCATATACTGGTAATGCTTTATCATGTAGTGCATTAATAATCATTAATGGAATTAATTTTTCAGGAAAATGATATGGTCCATAGTTATTTGAACATCTACTAATGCTTACAGGAATGCCATATGTTCTATGATATGCAAGAACTAATAAATCAGCACTTGCTTTAGAACTACTGTATGGAGAACTTGTATGAATTGGTGTTGTTTCAGTGAAAAATAAATCAGGACGATCAATTGGTAAATCACCATATACTTCATCCGTAGAAACTTGATGATATCTTTGAATACCATATTTCTTACAAGCATCTAATAATACAGATGTACCGATAATATTTGTTTCTAAGAATATCTCTGGATTTTCAATAGAACGATCTACATGTGATTCAGCCGCAAAGTTTACAACCATGTCAGGTTTTTCTTCTTCAAATAATTGATATACAGCATTACGATCACAAATGTCTGCTTTTACAAATCTGAAATTAGGATTATCCATAACACTTTCTAATGTCGATAAATTACCAGCATAAGTTAATTTATCTAAACAAATAATTCTATATTCTGGATACTTTTTAAGCATATAAAATATAAAATTACTACCAATAAATCCTGCTCCACCTGTAACAATGATTCTCATATTTCCTCCTTAATTCGATTAGTTTCGTATTTAATTCCTGTTTCTAAACTCACACTAGGTTTATATCCTGTTAGTTTTTCTAGCTTATTAATATCTAAAACTATTGAGTTAACAATAGGTACATTACTATCTTCACGGGTAATTTCTATCTTTTTACCTGTTTCTTTTTCTATGATATCAATTACTCTTTCTAAATCTGCACCTTTGCCACACCCGACATTAATGACTTCATGATGAATATCATGTTGTATTAATAGTGCAATGGCATTTGCTAAATCATCAATATAGAAATAATCCCTAACGCTTTTTGAGCTAGCCCATAAATGAAATGGTTCATCAAGTAATGCCGAACGAATTAATATTGGTATAACACCTTGTCTTTTTCCCGCTATTTGATATCCACCATATGGATTTGATAAACGAAGAATTAAGTAATTGATACCACTATCTTGTAGTAACTTTTCTAACATCACTTTACTTTTTGCGTATAAAGTTTCCGGATGAACTTCTTCTTTCTCACTTACTTTATCGTTATGACTACCATAAATTGTTCCACCACTAGAAAAGAAAACAAATTGTTTTACTTGTCCCTTTTGAAGTGTATGAATTAATATCTCATATTTTTTTCTAACATTTTCTAGGATTGTTTCTTCATCTTCACTCTTTGCATCATTTGATACTAAAGATATTGTATCAACTACAATCGCATCTTTAAAATCTAAAGCAGATAAAGCTTTTTCATCAAATGCATTTACTTTACAAAATGATTTTGCTAAAGATGTATATGGACTATCAATACCCCATAATTCAGTTTCAAAGCGGTTTTCTAATAACTTACATAAGTTATATCCTAAATACCCACCACCAAGAAATATCACTTTCATTAATGTTTCTCCTTAAGATAAGTTGTCTGTACATTACCACTTGCGATATTGCGTAAGTGGTCTCCATATGGGCTCTTACCATATGCGTCAGCTGCTTTTAATAATGTTTCTTCATCAATCCATTTATTATAGTAAGCAATTTCTTCTGGAACAGAGATACGAATACCTTGTACTTCTACCACTAACTTAACATAGTCACTTGCTTCAGCTAAGGAATCAATAGTACCTGTATCTAGCCATACAAATCCCCTACCAAAAACTTGGCAATCTAATTCTTCATTTTGGAAATAGACACGATTTAAATCAGTAATTTCATATTCTCCACGCGCACTAGGTTTTAATGATTTAGCATATTCTACAACACGATTATCATAGAAATATAAACCTACTACAGCATAATTACTCTTAGGTTCTTTTGGTTTTTCTTCTAGACTAATAACTTTACCATTTTTATCAAATTCAGCTACACCAAAGCGTTCAGGATCATTTACATATTTGCCAAATACTGTTGCGTGTTTTGTTGTTTCAGTATTTTTGACCGCATTTCTTAGCATTGCCCCGAACCCATTACCATAGAAAATATTATCTCCTAGGATTAGGCATACAGAATCATCACCAATAAATTCTTCACCAATAACAAATGCTTGTGCTAATCCATTTGGTGTTTCTTGTACCTTATAACTTAAATGGATGCCAAACTTACTACCATCACCTAATAATCTTTCAAAATTAGGTAAATCCGTTGGTGTAGAAATAATTAATATATCTTGTATTCCAGCTAACATTAGCGTACTTAATGGATAATAAATCATTGGTTTATCGTAAACTGGTAGTAATTGTTTGCTAGTAACTTTTGTTAATGGGTATAATCTTGTACCACTACCACCAGCTAAAATGATGCCTTTCATAAAAATCCTCCATAACTCTTTATTTATTCTACCATACTATAGTCATTCTCATTTAACTGTTTCTTACAAAAAAGATGTAGATTACTCTACACCTTCTTCACTATCTCCTGTTATATCACTTCTTTTGATATAAACATCACGTGGTTTAGAACCTTGAGCAGGTCCTATGATTCCTTGTGATTCTAATACTTCAATCATTCTCGCAGCACGGTTATAACCAATACCGAATCTTCTTTGTAGTAATGAAGTAGAAGCTTTTTGTACATCAATGACATAGTCTTTTACTTCTTTATATAAAGGATCATCTTCTGCACCAGTTATAGCAGTACCTTCATTACCATCAATACCTTCTAAGCGAATGAATGCATCATCATACATTGGTACAGCTTCACTCGATACAAATTCTGTAATTCTTTGTACTTCTTCATCTGTAACATATACACCTTGTACACGTAAGGCATTTGATTCACCAATTGGCATATATAACATATCACCATTACCAAGTAAGCGTTCTGCCCCTACATGATCTAAGATTGTACGTGAATCAATACCACTCGATACACTAAATGCGATACGGCTAGGAATATTTGCTTTGATAATACCAGTAATGACATCTGTTGATGGACGTTGTGTTGCAACGATTAAGTGAATACCTGCAGCACGAGCAAGTTGTGTAATACGTTGAATAGAACTTTCTACATCTTTTCCAGCAACAACCATTAAGTCAGCTAACTCGTCAATAATGACCACGATATATGGTAATGGCTTAGGTTTATTTTCACTTGTATCTTTCGCAACTTTTGCATTATAGTCACCAATATTTCTTACTGCTGCTTTAGCAAATAAGTCATAACGGTCATCCATAATCTTTACGATTACTTTTAATGCATTACTAGCTTGTTGAGGATCATTAATCACTGGTCCAATTAAATGTGGAATCTTATGATAAGGTGTAAATTCTACCTTCTTAGGATCCACAAGTAACATTTTTACTTCATCTGGTTTAGTACGAAGTAATAATGAAGTAATAATAGAGTTCATACATACAGATTTACCAGAACCTGTAGCTCCCGCAATCAATAAGTGAGGCATTTTATCTAAGCGACATGTCACACAATTCCCTAATAAGTCTTTTCCTAAGAAAATTAATAATGGTTTAGAAGAATCATTACTATCAATCTTAGATACAAGTTCTTTCATCTTAACTGGTGTTGTCTTGATGTTAGGAATTTCAATACCTACTGCATTATGACCAGGAATAGGTGCTTCAATTCTTACATCTTTTACTGCTAGTTGCATCTTGATATCATCTGCTAGATTTAAAATCTTAGATACTTTAACACCTACTTCAGGACGAATCTCAAACTTCGTAACGGCTGGTCCGATATGTGTATCTAATAACTCCGCTTTAATATCAAAGTTTAATAATACTTGTATTAATAGTTGTCCTTTTTCCTTCGCTGATTTCAAATTCACATCATCATTTGTTCGAGCTGGAATAGGATCTAACAATGTTGTTTTTGGTAAACGATATGGTCGATTAGGCATTTTTGGTGTTTCTGGCATTTCGACACCATCATTCGTGCTCTTTGTCTCGACTGGTTTAGGTTGTTCTTCTTGTACTTGAACAATAGGAGCTTCTTCTATCTCTTCCTCTTCTAGAGGTTCATTTACTTCAGTAAACGTATTATTTACTGGTGTAATTTCTTCTTCATGAATAGGATCCAGTAAATCATCGACATTCATGAATACTGATCTTGTTTTAACAGGTTGTTCTTCTTGAATATCTTCTAATACATCTTCTTCAATTCCTAAATCAACACGAATATCTAATGGACTAACTGGTTTAGTAGGTTGAGCAATAAGAGGTTTAGTATCTTCTATTTCTTCTTCTGTTAGATTAATAGACATTTGTTTTGGTGTAGTAGTTGTTTCTACTACAGTAGAAGGAATTACTTCTTCTTCCTCATATTCATCTTCATCAAATTCATCATCATCTTCATAAATATCTTGTGTAGATAAATAATCTCGAATAGAACGATATGCTTGTTTATAAACTTCTAGATTGACGAGTAATAACGCTGCCACAACAAATAGCACAACAATGATAACAATTGTACCTGGACGATCCACTAATAATGTTGAACAAGAGAATAATAATGCTCCTAGTAATCCTCCACCTACATTTTGAACAGATTCGGTTGTGAAATATGCTTTGTAATTACCAACATATTGTTCAAGTATCGCAAATCCACTTAGCTCTGTATCTGTACCAGTGTATGCACATACGAGTAATATTGCGATAACAATTAAAACTATAGCTACTGGATTTTTCTTACGACTATACCCTGCTCTTTTATTAATAATTCCGACAATAATTTGCGCAACAATTAAAATCATGATGACGTAGTAGAAATTACCAAATAAGAAACGTTGTAAGTTATTTAGAAATATACCTACTAGTCCCATTTGACTATATGCAATCACTGTAATAGCAGAAAGGATTACGATTGTAATCCATTGGTTTAATTCACTCTTTTGTTTCTGCTCTTTCTTTGTTGTTCGTTTTGTACTTGTTGATTTTCTTGTATTTGTAGTTTTCTTTTTATTTGCCACAAAAAGTTCCCTCACTAGACTAATCTGCTGTGTTGATTTCTACAATTGCAGGTAAAATCATTGGTCTCTTACCTGTTTCTTTCATGACATAACGACTAATCTTATCTCTAGCTTCAGCACGACATCCCATATTGTCATATGATCCATCGGCTGCAGCACTATCAATTACATTTTCCATAATTTTGCCGATTTCTTTAATAATATAATCAGCATCTTTTAAATAGATCACACCACGGCTTTGTACATCTGGTCCACCAATAATTTGTTTTGTTACATGGTTTACTACAACACCAACGATAATTGCACCATCAGTACTAAGCATTTCTCTATCTTTTAATACCATTCCACTAGCATCAAGATTTTCATTACCATTAACCATTACATCATCGCAAACGATATTGTCATAGCTCTTCGCTACAGTACCATTTTCAATCGTAGCAATCTGTCCATTATCTAAAACGATAATATTATTAGCTGGATAACCCATATCTAAAGCGATATTTGCATTATTGATTAATTGTCTATATTCACCTTTAACTGGAATATAGTATTGTGGATTCATTAAGAATAACATCATCTTTAAGTCTTCAATAGAGGCATGCATGCTGAAAGCACGTTTTGCATCTACTGCATAAACATTAGATGTTTCTTTATATAAATCATCTTCCATAGAACTTTCTTCGCGTTCTGTACCAGGCACTGCAGGAGAGGCAATAATAACTGTATCTGTAGGTCTTAATTGAATCGCTGTATCTTCATGAGTAGCGATATTATGCATCTTCTTAAAGATTGTTTTGCCATTACCACCAACAATGATTAATGTATTATCTAATTCATTATCAAAGTTTTGTGGGGCAATATCTAATCCTGCAGGAATACGATAATAGCCTAGTGTTGCCATATCTTGCATTAAATTACGTAATTCATCATCATAAATCATAATCTTACGTTTAAATCTATTTGCAAGTTCAATTAATTCAATTACACGATATAGATTTTGGCTATATGTAGTTACAATAATTCTACCTTTTGCATCTTCAAAGTATGGCTCTAACATCTTTGTAATACGATGTTGAGGAGCACTATGACCTTCACGAGTTGCACCAACTGATTCAGATAGTAACGCAAGTACTCCACGTCTACCAATTTCCATAACATCAGTCATATCAAATCTAAAGGCGTCATTCTTTGTATCATAATCTACAATAAATTCGCTTGAATAAACAACGTATCCATCTTCAGTTCTAATCGCAACACCAAAACCATCCGCAATAGATTGAGTTGTACCAAATGTACGAATTTCTGTATTACCAATTTTAAATTGTCCATTACGACGTACACGATGTAATTCGTAATCTTTTAAGCCTTCTTTTTTTGCTCTTCTATCAAATAGTTTAGCTGTTAAAGGGGCCATATAAACTGGTACTTTAATTTGTTTTAGCATATTTACTAAAGCACCCATAACATCATCATGACCATGAGTGATAAATACTGCTTTAATTTTATCTTGATGATCTTTTAAATATTGAAAATCAGGAATAATCATTTCAATACCCAATTGATCTGCATTAGGATATTTCATACCACATTCAATCACAAAAATATCTTCGTTATTTTCAACGACATACATATTTTTGCCATCTTCATCTAATCCACCTAAAGCAAAAATTCTTATTTTACTCATATAAAGCTCCTTTTCTTTTACGTCTTTAAAAATGCTAAAAATAAATAAATTATTTAACTAGCTCACCATCGAGACTATAGCTCTTTGCTGTATTTATTTTAACACGAACTATATCTCCTGCCGATACCCCTTCTCCTGTAAAATTAACAAGTTTATTTTCTTCACTATACCCTGTTAATACATCTTTATTCTTTTTAGAAGGTCCTTCACAAAGTACAGTTAGTTCTTTGCCAACATATGCTTGGTTATTCTCATTAGAATGTAAGCCAATATGCTCATTTAAAATATGTAATCTTTCTTTCTTTTCTTGTAAAGATACATTGTCTTCCATCTTCGCAGCTGGTGTACCAACACGAGGACTATAAACAAATGAATAAGCTAAATCATATTTGCAATAATCTACTAAATCCACTGTTTGCATAAATTGTTCTTCTGTTTCTCCAGGGAAACCAACAATTAAATCAGTAGTAAAAGTAATTTCAGGAATACGATTTTTCATGTCATCAAATAAAGCTTTGTAATGCTCTACAGTATATCCTCTATTCATTCTTTTTAGTATTTCATTTGATCCACTTTGTACTGGTAAATGTAATGACTTCATGATATTTGGATATCTCTTCATCGCTTCAATTGTTGTAACACTATAGTCTCTAGGATGAGAAGTATAGAAACGAATTCTTTCGATACCTGTTTCTGCACATGCTGAAAGTAAGTCAGTAAAGCCATCTTTTTCTCCTAGATCTTTACCATAAGCATTAACATTTTGACCTAGTAAAATAACTTCTTTACCACCACTATTCTTAAAGTCTAATACTTCTTTAATAATATCGTCTTTATATCTACTTCTTTCTCTACCTCTAGTATAAGGAACGATACAATATGTACAGAACTTATTACATCCATACATGATATTGACATATGCTTTATAAGATTTACTTCTTTCTACTGGTAAACCTTCAATAATACTTCCAGGTATTTCTTCAATTTCAAATACACGTTCTCTATTTGTAATCACTTGTTCGAGTAAATAAGGTAATCTCTCTAGATTATGTGTACCAAACACTAAATCTACTTGAGGATACTTTGTTTTAATTTCTTGAACAACGCTTTCTTCTTGAGCCATACATCCACATACAGCAATAATCTTATCTGTATTTAATGTTTGATGCTTGATATGACCAATTTCTCCTAAAACATGATCTTCAGCAGCTTTACGTACAGCACAAGTATTAAAGAAAATGACATCTGCGTCTATTTCATTTTCACTTGGTGTAAAACCCATGTTTAATAAAAGACCTGTAATTGTCTCACTATCACGTACATTTGCTTGACAACCATATGTACGGATAAAGAACGATCTTCCTTTACCTATTTCTTGATAACGTTCATCAAGACTATAACTTTTTCTTATAATACGGCCTGTTAAACCATTATTCTTTTTTATTGTTTCCATAAAATCTCCTTGAGTCATGAAATATTATACAAAAAGTGTCAAGAAAACAACACATGCAAATTAAAAAAAACTCTATAACTTTTACATTATAGAGTCTTTTTTAGGATTATTTCTCACTAATTGCTGATACTGGGCAAGTACCGATGCAGCTATGGCAATCAATACATGTTCCTTCATCACATTGTGATTTGCCTTCATCATCTAGAGAAAGAGCTGTTACTGGACATACTCCTACGCAAGCTCCGCATCCGATGCAGACATCTTTTTCAACTGTAACTGGCATGTTATGTTCTCCTCCTACAAAAGATTATAGCATGATTCAAATTTTCTTCAATCTTGTAAAAAATTATGACACAAATAAAAACTCCTATATCATGAGTATCACGATATAAGAGCTTAAATTTATTTTATGAATTAGTCTTCAACGGATGTTCTAACTAGATTATAGCCACCAA